>DASRLC010000458.1:0-10058 GCA_035648655.1 Polyangia bacterium | reverse complement strand
CCACTCGTTCCAGCGGTGCCGCCACCGACGCCGCCGCGACTGCCACCCGCGCCAACAGCACCACCCCCGGCGCCACCGCGACCTCCACCGGCACCGGATACGCCTCCGCTCCCGGCCGTTCCACCAGCTCCGCTTCGGCCGCCGGCACCACCGGCGCCGGAATCGGCGGGACAGCCCGCGCTGCCCGGCCCCGGGTTGTCACGATCGAAGGTCACCCCGTCGAAAGGGACGACGATGATCTTGCTCCCGTGGGTGTCGTTGGCGAGGTCCAGCGTCTTATCGACGTCGGTCACCGCGAAGGTGAACGCCGAGACGTGGCCGTCCTGCATGAAAACGCCCGGCCTCTCGATCTTGTACCAATGGTTCACCGTTCCGTCGGTATAGCGGATGAAATCCGTCGTCGGATCGTACGCCAGTCCCTGGTTCGTCCAGTTGTGAATGCCATCCGCCGAAGTGAAGTGATTCGCTTTGCGGGCGTTGTACATGTTGGCGATCAAGTGGTACTGCCCACCGCTGCACCAAACAACCGGATCTTCGTAGCCCTGGCTCTGCAGATTGGGAATGGTCGCCTGGATGATGTACGGCCCTACGATGTTGGTGGCGCTGGTCATCTCCTGAAAGCTGCGGCTGATGATCAGGAAGCTGTTGTCCGCGCTCTGCCAAATGCTCTGATTCTCGGTAGTCTGCGTCGAGATAGTCGAACCGTTGGCCGTGATACTGAGCGCGCCCAGCGCGGTCCAGGGGTCGGCCAGCGAGGTCGACTCGTAGATGTTTCCGGGGCTGTCCAGCAGCACGTTCGTGCCGTTGTTGAGGACGATCCCTGTGACGTTTTGCTCCTTACCGCTGAAGGGCGTGGTCGTCGTGGGAATGTACGAGCCGATGATCCCGCCGTTGCTGACTGAGCCGACAATCACCGAGTTGGGCCAGTCGGCGAACCCCTTGTTCTGGGGCCAGCGGCCGGCATACATGTGATATTTGCCGTCCGCGCCCTGCAGGATCTTCCCATCCCAGTACTGCCAATTGGTATTGGTCGCGTCTTCGAGGCCGTTGCAGGTGTCGCGGGGCAGGACCCCGGCGGCGCCCCAGGTATTCGACGTTAACGGGCACACGATCGGGGTCGGCTGGAAGTAGTCGATCAGTGTCTTGGTGCCCCCGTCGGCGGCTCGCGCGGCGTCGCCGGCGGATAGCGACGCCACCAAGAGCATTCCGAGCGTCCATCGCGCGACGGAGGTTTTCATACTGAATGAGAAGGGTCAGCGAAGCCAAATGTGGTACAAATCGCTGCATGGCCGCCCGCCCAGCGAGCCAACCAGGCGGTCCGATCCACGGTGAGCGATAGCTTCACCGCTTTCTTCGATCGGCGGAGCCTCGCGCCCCCGCGGTTGCTGGGCGACGCCGCTCGGTGCGCTGGCATGGCGCGACCCCCGGCGGCGACCAGCACGGACGGTCACCCGAAATCCGACTTGCCGTCCATTCCGGGCACTGGCGCCGGCGCGAGTCGTGCACACCTTAAGGGGGTGCGGCCGGAGTACGGCGATGCCGGAATCAGTCAATGCGGCTGAGCAAGCGAGGTTGAGAAATTTGCGCACGGACCCGCATCCGTAGCCGGGATTTCTGTGGTGAGAGGAGAATCAGCCATGAAGAGTCGCGACATCATGAGCCTGGAGTTGCAATGGATTTCGAGCCAAGCCACCGCCCAACAGGCCGCGCAAGTCATGCGCGATCGGTCCATGGGAATGTTGTTGGTGATCGATCTGTCTCCGGTCCGGCTGGCCGGCGTGTTGACCGATCGCGATCTGGCCACCCGCGTTTGTGCCGAGAACAAGAGCGCGGGCGCGACCAAGGTGATCGATGTCGCCAGCAAGGGGGTCTTTACCTGTCGGGACGACGACTCCATCGCCGATCTCGAAAAGTTGATGCGGGAGCAAGAGAAGTCGCGGGTCGTCGTTCTGGACGACAGAGGCCTCCCGGCCGGCGTGATCAGCCTCACCGATATCATCGAGCGCGATCGGCCAGGTCGCGCGATCAAAACGGCGCGCGCCGTGTTGGCGCGGGAGGCCGGTGGACCGCATACGCCTCTCGATCAAATCAAGCTGACCCCTTCGACGCGTCGTGACGAAGACCGCGCCGAGCGGCAACAATCCTCGATGATCGGCGGATCGTGGACCGGCTCGATGAGCGAGTTCCCAACCTGACGGTAGCGTCTGGCCGCTTCGCGATGTTGAGCGTGTCGACGCCTCCATTTTTTTGCGTTGAGCGGGCGTTTCCCGCGCATGGCTCATCGGCGGTTTTTCGCTGGGCAGCGCACCAACCGGTCTGATCGTGGTTACGTTCTCCGAAACCGCGCGTCGGCGCACTCCGAGGGCAACATGAGACGGCAAGCTCAGCGATGGAGAGTGGTCCTGGTCCTAGGGCTCTGCTTCTCGGCCCTGCAGATTTGGGTGCACCCGAATGTGGCCGCCGCAGCCGGTGTCCCCATTTTTCCCGCGGGCGTTCGGCCGGTTGGATACAAGCTTGGTCTGCTCGCGGCGGCTTGTGCCCTGGGCGGCGTGTGGTCGGATGCAGAAGGCATTCCCCCAAACGACTGGCGCACGCGCGACGACCAGCGCTGCAAAGATCTGGTCGCTTCGGTGTACGGCCGGTTCGTTTCGGCCCGCTACGAACAGCTGCGAGCCGGCAATGAACAGGCGATCGGCGATCTATTGGCGAAGATTCGGGCGACCGAACCGGCGGCCACTCGCGATCGGACCGTTGCTCTATTTAGAGATGTGATGGCTGCGATGCACGAAGGAATGCTGGCCCGACGGGCGGCCGACCGGGTGAAGATCGACTACAATGCCGACTCCGTCGAGACCAAGCTGACCGCCGACGAACGAACGGCGGCGAAAGCCCTCTCCAAGCATGGTGCGTTGGAACGTCTGTTGGTTACAACCGACGCGACGGCGAGTGACCGTCGCGCGCTCGGGCTCCTGCTGGCGATGGATCGCATGGAAATGGCGCGCGGCCTTGCGAAACAGCTCAAATTTTATGCCCTCGGACACGTGCTCACGGTTGTATTCGACAGTCCTCCCCCGCCTGCCGAAGCACTCAACCCGACGGCCCCGCCGCATCCGGGGGCGTGGCTCGCCTACCTCTCGGGCGTGGCCGCGCGAGCCGGATATCCCACCGCCAATTCACCGGCGCTCACGAATAAAATGCGCGAGACCCTGGCCTGGACTGGCGTCGGCCATGGCTTTGCCGATCGTCTCCGCCGCCAAATCGCGACGTTGCCCAACGCGGCTGTTCCGGAGCTGAGCCGCATGACGACCGAGGTGGCGGACCGACTCGATGATGAACGCGCCACCGCCGAGAAAATGAGCAAAAAGGAAGCACAGATCGGAGAAAAGAAATGATCGCCACCTGCTGAGGGAGTGTCCTTGAGCCATCCACCGAGACGGAACGACGTATCAGAGCAACCATGCGAATCGTCGTATTTGGTGCGAATGGCGCGACCGGCCGAATACTGGTCGCCGACGCCTTGGTGCGCGGCGACGAGGTAGTCGCCGTGACGCGCAGGCCGGACGACTTTCCCGTCAAAGACGCGCGAATCGAGCTGGTTCGCGCGGATGTCACCAGCGGCACCGGGCTCGTCGGTCCGGGCGCCGTCACAGACCGGGCAGCGGGCCGGTCACGTCGGAGGTGTTGGGCTGGGTCCCGAAGGTATTGACCTCGACGCCGAACATGTTCGCGATCGACACCAGGAGGTGGTTGTTGGTGATCGGCGTGTAGTCCGTCGGCGAGACGCCGGCGGTCGGTCCACACCATGGGTTGCTGGCCGGGCAATCCGGCGTCATCTTCAAAAGCCTGCCCATCGCGATGAGGCCGTTGGCGCCCCCCGCCAGGACCGTCGGTGCGTTGCGCGTGCTGTGCCGCGCCGGGTTGCCCATGTCGCTCGACACGTAGATGAGCGTGTTTTCGAGGACGCCCATCGCGTCGAGCTGTTGCATGAACGTCGCGATGTTGCCGTAACAGTACTTGTTGAACTGGCCAGCAGCGCAACCCAAAGCCGTCGCACCCACGAGCACCAGAGCGAGCGCAAATTTCCCTCGGCGCTCCAACATCCGGACCCCGACAGTACGATTCCGGTCCGGATGGCGCAACGACTTTATCAAAACATACCCCTCACATACGCCTCATCGCACACGGTCGGCGGATGTAGGTAAACGTTGGACACACCCGATTGGAAAAGGGAAGCCGCGGGTGTGCGGACCGACGTTGGCGTCCTCGGCTCCTACCAAAAACGGCCGTGACCGGTCGACGGTTTGAATCGTCGCCGGTCAGGCCGCCGCGTGCTTCTATGGATGAAGCGCTTCTACGGGATGCTGACGGACTGCACGTTGTCGTTGAGCCCGCTCCCGCAACTGAAGCTGGCGCTGCAGAAGTTGAGGTTGCTGGTCACGACGTAAGAGCAGCCGGTGCAGTTGGCGCCCGACCAGACGGTGACCTGGCTGGTTCCGGCTCCCAGTATGGCGTAAGAGGCGCCGCCTGCCGCGACCGGCCCGAAGCAGCCCGATCCGGTGAAGGTATTCAGCAACCGCGAGTTGGAGTCGCAGTCGACGAGGATCTGCACGCTGCCCGCCGGTGGCGTGGCACACGTGCTGCCGGTGTAGCCCCCAACGCAGCTGCAGGTGTAGCTGTTGATCCCGTCGGTGCAGGTCCCGCCGTTCTGACAAGGGTTGGGCGCGCAGTCGTTGATGTTCGTGCAACCCGTCGCGCCGGTGCCGCTGTAACCAGCGGGGCAGGCCCCGCAGGTGAAGCTGCCGGCCGTGTTGGTGCAGGTGGTGAGGGGATCGCACCCACCGTTGTTGGTAGAGCACTCGTCGATGTCGACGCAACCGGTGGCGGCCGAGCCGGTGTATCCGGCGGGGCAGGCGCCGCAGGTGAAGCTACCGGGGGTATTGGTGCAGGTGGCGAGCGGGTCGCAGCCGCCGTTGTTGGTGGCGCACTCGTCGATGTCCACGCAGCCGGTCGATCCGGTGCCGGTGTATCCGGCGGGGCAGGCGCCGCAGGTGAAGCTGCCGGCGGTGTTGGTGCAGGCGGTGAGGGGATCGCAGCCGCCGTTACTGGTGGCGCACTCATTGATGTCCATGCAACCCGATGAACCGCCGCCCATATATCCCATCGGGCAGCCTCCACAGATGAAACCGCCGGGCATATTGGTGCAGGTCGTGAGGGGATCACAGCCGCCGTTGTCGGTGGCGCACTCGTTGATGTCCACGCAGCCCATGAGGCCGGTTCCGCTATATCCGGCCGGGCAAAGGCCGCAGGTGAAGCTGCCGGTGGTGTTGGTGCAGGTGGTGAGGGGATCGCAACCGCCGTTGCCGGTGGCGCACTCGTTGATGTCGGTGCAACCGGTGGCGCTGGTCCCCGAGTATCCGGCCGGACAGCCGCCGCAAGAGAAGCTGCCGGGGGTGTTGGTACAGGCCACCAGGGGATCGCAGCCGCCGTTGTTGGTGGCGCACTCGTTGATGTCGGTGCAACCGGTGGCGCCGGTGCCCGTGTATCCGGCCGGGCAGGCGGCACAGGTATACGACCCCGGCGTGTTGGTACAGGCCGTGAGGGGATCGCAGCCGCCGTTGTTGGTGGCGCATTCATTGATGTCGGTGCAGGCGGTCGTGCCTGTGCCCGAGTAACCCGAAGGACAGGCGCCGCAAACCACGCCGCTGCTGCCGGCGGTACAGGTCACGAGAGGATCGCAACCGCCGTTGGACACCGCACAGGAAACGGTTGACGCGTCGGTGCCGGCGTCGGTGCCCGTCAGCCCAGCCACGCCGGTCGCGCCCGCCGCGCCTCCGTGACCGCCGTTGCCGGCCGCGCCGGTCGTACCGGCCACACCGGTTGTACCCGCCGCGCCGGTGGTGCCGGCCGCGCCGGTCGTACCGGCCGCACCGGTGGTGCCCGCCGCGCCGGTCGTTCCACCCATGCCGGCCAAGCCGCTCGTCCCGCCGCTGCCGCCGTTGCCCGTCGTGCCGGCGATGCCCCCGCTGCCGGTCGTGCCGGCGGTGCTGCCAGTGGTACCCGCAGTTGCGTTGCCCCCGTGGCCTCCGCCAGAAGACATCGATCCGCCGGTACCGGTGCCTCCGGTGCCTCCGGCGTCGGTCGGGTTGTTGTCGCTGCTACCGCCGCAAGAGGCGAGTAGGGCGGCCAGGCAGCTGAGAGATAGAAAACGGGTAAGGCGCAAGCGGACCTCCTGGGTGATGGACATTGAACGCGGTATGGGTCGGGTCGAGCCCGGATGCGGCGCGGCTCCCCCTCTCCGCGCCGGACGGACCTTCCCGGCGTGGTGATTCGGCCGAAAGGCCGAATTTCTCAAGCGCCGTTCGATGATTTTTTGTTGATCTCCCAATGCTTCGAGTTATTCCTGCGCTTTGTCCGATCGGTGTCCAAGCTTCCTCGATCGGGTCGGTATTGGGCTAGACAGCTCGGCTTGCCTAGGCTTTGGCGCCGGCGGTGAGCTGGCGGAGGACCGGGCTGAGCGGGCTCAGGTACCGAGCGATCCACACACCGCGCCGGCCGCGTGGCCGCGGCGGCTTCGGGGGAGACGCATCGAGAAATGCCACCTGATAAAGGACGCGGATGGCCTCGGCCTCTCCGTAGAGGCGCACCTCGGTGACCTCGCTGGGACGCTGGTTCGGGGAGCGCAACGGCTTCCGATCAGCAACCTCGCACCCGTCACCCAGACCGAATAGCCAATCGACAGCCTTACGAATCCACATGGGGCCCGCTCCTCGACCGCAGTCCTATCCGGTCTTGGCCTATTGGCAAGCACCGATCGTGCCAAGGAGGCGTAGATGAGCGGCCCTGTTCTAGAGCGGACCAAAGGCCAAACACACCGTGATCATCGGCCTTCGAGAGAATTTCTGTACCGAAGCGCGGTGTCTGGGCGATCCGTTGGGCGCCCATCGGCGCCGACGGTGTACCCCTTTGGTTACTCGGCCATTTCGAGGCCTAGGCCGTGCTCGTCGTGTGCCACGGGCTCCCGTGCGGGCGACGGCGCGACCGCCGCGAACCGGCTGCAAGCGAACAGGACGGCCGCCACGACGAAGTAGGCAGCGACCACGGTCGGGTTCTGGAACGCGCCGACCTCCTCGCCATGCATGAGGCCCAAGAATGTGAGTAGACCGCCCGCCGCGGCGAACCCGGCCGCCTTCGAGAAGTCACGATCGATGATGAAGGTCGTCGTGGCCCCGAGGATGACGCCGGCCAGGATCGAACCGCCGCCGAGTATCGACAGGCCGTGGTAGGCCACGCCCACCTGCTGCATCTGACCGATCATAGCGGGGGTGACGAGGTGGATTCCGGAGACCGCGCTCAGCGAATTGTCGATCTGGAGCTTGCCCCAGGCCGCCAACGACGGGAACAGCGCGATCACGACCGCCGGCGCGTGGCGCCGCGGGGTCTCTTGGAAGGCCTGCGAGCCGATCAGCATGCCGATGTAGAGCAGGATCGGAGAGATGGCCACCACCGGGATCAGCGCCGTCATGAGCGAGATGATGCCGAACCAGGAGAGGATGATGACCATCACCCCAGTGGCCGCCGAATAGCCGATGCGACCGCCCATGGCCTTCCAGCCGGGGTGTCCGATGTACACGGCGTTGATGTAGGGGTTGCCCATCAGGCAACCGATGAGGCTCACCACCCCGTCCGCGGTCAACACGCGCGTGGTCGGATACTCGTCGCCGGCCGCGGAGGCGCTGACGACGTTGTCCATCGCCTCGACCAGGTCGTAGATGCCGAACGGTATGGCGGTGACGAGGATTATCTTGAGGAACGACCAGTGCAATCCGCCGAGGACCAGGCCGATGACCGGGTGCGGGACGGAGAAGCCGAAGGTCTGGAAGGAAGCCTTGAGCGCGTCGGCGCTCATCCCGCCAAAATGCAAGCCGAACAGGTTCGAGCCCCAGGCGATGATGGTGCCGGCGGCGATGGCCACTAGGCCGGCGGGGATACCGCCGAACTTCACGCCACCGAACCAGCTGACCAGAATGATCGCGAAGCAGACAATCCCGACCATCGGGGTCAAAAACATCTCCAGCGCGGGCTTCATCGAAATGAACGTAATCGAGACGCCCGCCAACGCGCCGAGCAGAGCGGCCTTGGGCGTGATCCGCCGGATGATCGGCGCGATGAAGCCGCCGGCCATGAGCACGAAGCTCTGAATGAACACCCAGGTCAGACCCGCCTGCCACCCCTTGATCGGATCGCCGGTCGCCAACTTGACCGGCAGCATGATGACCAGCGTGACGATGAACATGTGCGGCACGCTGATCCCGGAGGGGAGCGCGCAAACGTCCGAGCGGCCGGTCTTCTTCGCCAGTCGGTAGGCGAGCGACGCGTAATAGAAGGTGCTCAAACACATCATGAGGCCCGAGGCGGGCAAGATGCGCTTGAACACCAAATCACTCGGCATCTGCAGAACGAACCTCAGCAACGCGCTGAGCGTCAGCAGGTTGACGAGAATATTGGTGCCAAATCCGAAGAAGGCGTTCCAGTCACCCGGAACCCAGAGTTTGGGGTTGCCGAGCAGCTTCGTGGTTGGTGGTGCTGATGTCATGGTGCGTTCTCCGATCGTCGTCGCCGGCCGTTCTCGTGGGCGGAGGCGGTGCCGGTCGCGCCAGCGCAATCCGCAGCCAACTCCGACCAGCTTCCGTCGTCCATGAGATGGGACAATAGCTGGGTCGCTGTTGGGTGAGGTACGCCTTTGGGCGCTGTTTACAGCGAATTGTCGTGGTCTACGTTCAATTGGAAACAATCAACAGTCGATGTTTCCAGTCATCGGAGCGAAATGTTTCTGGTCGGTTGTCCGACCATTGCCGAGCGCGCGCCGTCGGGTTTCGAGCAGCGGCGGCGTCGATGCCGGCGGCTTCTATTTCGGAGCGCCGGTCGTCCGCGTGAGGCGTCGCTCGCGCTGATTTTGCGCGCGCGCTTCGGCGGTGCGCCGCGTGTTCCGCTCGGCTTCCAGGGCGAGCGTGCAGGCCTGCATCAAGGGACGCAGACGTTCGGCCAGAAAATTGCGCAGCAGCTCGACGCGCGCCGGCTCGTACGCCGTCGGCGGCGAGACCAGGCTCAGCTCTGCGCCGACGACGCCGTGATCGGGCAAGAGGCGCACCAGGTCCCGGCGCGCGCGGCGCAGGCCGCCCTTGATCATCCAGCCGAAGTACATGTCGGGCACCAGGCCGATGCCGATCCCGGTGGCGATGGCGTCGGCGGCGAAGGACATGTCGTGCACGACCAGCGGCCCCCGGATGGCGACGTTCTCTTCGCCGTCGGGGCCGGTCAGGCGCAGGTGGTCGCGTTCGTGCGGCGGGCCGAACAGCACGAAGCGATGCCCCGCCAGATCCGCCACGCTCTTGGGACGACCGGCCTTGCGCAGGTAGCCGCGCGAGGCGAACAGGCCCAGCTCGGTGCGCCCGAGGCGGCGGGCCACCAGCGATGAATCGACCAACGGCCCGGCGCGCAGCGCCAGGTCGAACCCCTCGCCGACCAGATCGACCCGCCGGGGCGTCAGCACGACGTCAATCTGGATCTGCGGATGCCGCGCCAGGAACTCACTCAGTAGGCTGGCGAGCAGGCCGGTATTGTCGCCGCCGGCCGTAAACCGAATGGTTCCGGCGATGTCCTGGCTCAGATCGGTGACGGCGGCGTTGGCGTCGGCCAGGCCACCCAGCGCGGCCCGCGCGCGCTCGAAGTACAATCGCCCGGCCTCGGTCGGCACCAGCTTGCGCGAGCTGCGCTGGAGCAGCCGCACCCGGAGAGAGGTTTCGAGCGCGCTGACCCGCCGGCTGACCGACGACTTCGGCAGACCCATCGCGCGGGCCGCCGCGGTGAAGCTGCCGCTCTCCATCACCCGGACGAAGGCGCTCACCTGGTTCAGATCGGGGCCGATCGCGGCCGGCATCGTGGCTGGTATTGTTGCTGGCATGGCAACGATAGGTTGCCACGTATAGGCCTAGTTGTCCGGAGAGAAACGTCCCATGCTGAACGGCGTACGAAAGGAAAATCACATGCAAGCCATCCGC
>DASRLC010000457.1:0-2318 GCA_035648655.1 Polyangia bacterium | reverse complement strand
CCGAGGTGCCACCGGTGGCGATCGTCCCGCCCGTGGCTCCCGTGCCTTTGGTACCACCTGCGCCGCTGCCGGGGGTGCCCGCGGTGCCGGAGGTACCCGTGACACCCGCCGAGCCCTTCTGACCGCCACCGCCGGTTGCGCTGCCGCCGGCGGTCCCGGCGGATCCGAGCGTACCGCCGCCGAGCTTGCCACCACTTCCCGTTCCAGGTTGGCTGTCCTGTCCCACGCAAGCGAGGCCCATCATCGAGACGGTCGCGAAAGTCAGCAGTCGTTTTACGAGCATGTGAACTCCCTGCAGGGGCACGCGGTTGATGAGTGCCTCTTCGAGGCACCAGCGGAGCTCGCGTGTCAGCCGTGCAGTGGAGAACGTCCCGATATCCGCAAAACCTTCGCCCGATTTCAGCGAATCGCGAATCGGCTCAATAAAAAATATTTCATGACAATTCGGGTTTATTCGGGGCAATGAGTGAATTTTTCCGCCGTCATTGCAGCCAAGCGCGATGGGCGCCACCTACGTACATCTATTCGGCAAGCCCGACGTCACGAGCACCCCGATCCGGCTCAGGTCACATTCGTGACGAGGGGACGCCGGTCCGCCACGTTGTGTCGGAGAGAAGTGAAGGTTCGCCGGCAATCCGCCCATGTACTCTTACGGTTCGACATGCACCCCCTGCCGGTCATTTCTCAGCGCGGCTCCGGAGTCCCCCCCCTGCGGGTGGTCGGTGGCGGTGCGAAGGGCTCGGTCGGCAAGCCGTCAGCGAGACAGGCACATAAACAATCTTCCGTGGGCGCCGACGCGGGGCGCGACGCCCAGTTTCGCGAGATCTACGAGACATGGTTCGACGACGTCGTGGGGTGGCTGTACGCGCTGGGCGCGCCACCGCCCGAGACCGAAGATCTGGCGCAGGAAATTTTCATCGTCGTGCGGCGGAAGCTGGCGCAGTTCGATGGCGGGAACCTGGCGGGCTGGTTGTATCGAATTGCGCAGCTGACCGTGCGCGATCACCGGCGGCGCGCGTGGTTCAGGAACCTAGTTCTGCGGAGGCAAGAGGTGGACTTCAGCAAGATGCCGCACCAGGCGGCCAATCCCGCGCGCAATTTCGAGGACGCGGAAGCGCGACGACAGTTTCAACTGATGGTCAGCAAGATGCACGGCAAGCTGGTGACGACGTTCATCCTCTTCGAAATCGAAGGCTACTCGGGCGAGGAGATCGCGCGCATCCAAGACATTCCAGTGGGGACGGTGTGGACGCGGCTGCACAAGGCGCGTAAGGAATTCTGGAAGCTGGTGAAAGACCAGCGCGACTCGGAGGAGGGGGGCTTATGAACCGGTTGCGGGACGAGTCGGGGCTGGATCCAATTTCGGAGAAGGGGATCGGGATCTTGCGCGCGGTGCGACCGACGTCGAGCGTACCTGGGCTCAAACGCAAGGTGTGGGCATCGCTGCAACAGATGTCGATCTCGTCGCCGGTGCGGCCGCGCCTATCGTCCTTGCGGGTCGTGGTGGTCGGCGTGGGGCTGATGGTGTTCACGGCGACGGCGGCGGCGACGATCGGCGGGCGGAAGCTCGCGGCGCGGATCGAAAGGCTGTGGGGTCCGCGGGCCCGGGTGGGCGACGCGCCGGTTCATTCGGAGCGGACCAAGTTGGTTCGGGTGGCCGAGGCGCCGAGCGCGACGGGAATGGGAGCGTTGCCGCCGAGCGCCGAGGTCGGCGTTTCAGCGGCGTCCGTCGAAGTCGAGCCACGAATCGGATCGTCGCCGTCGCCGGTGACTCGCGCCGCGACGCGAAGCTCGCGCGCCACTGCTGCGGCGGAGACGTCGCGCGAGCGCGCGCAGGTGTGGGAAGCGTTGGTGGCGTTGCGGAGGGATCACGATGCGAATCGTGCGGCGGCGCTGCTGAGCCACGAACTCGAGACCAACCGGCACGGGGTGCTCCGACAGGAGGCGCTGGTGCTGGCGATCGAGGCGGCGGACAGCCGGGGCGATCGAGCGGGGGCGGCGCAACTGGCCCGCACCTACGCGCGGGAGTTTCCGACTGGCCGATTCAAAGCCTTCGCCCAGGGCCACCTGAATTTGGATGACGAGAGCGCGCGATTGCCGGCTTCGCCGCCCACGCGATAGCACCGTCCATCTGTGGAGGATCGATGAAGGCGTTCACGCGGTATTCGCTCCTGCTCGGCTTGTCGGCGCTGGCTTTTGGTTGCGCCAACAGCCCGTCGGATGGCAACCCGGACGCGGACGTCACCGGCTCCGGCGGAGCCGGCGCGGCGGCTGCGGCTGGAACGAAGGGCACGGCCGGAACGGGCGCTTCGATCGGG
>DASRLC010000456.1:0-3446 GCA_035648655.1 Polyangia bacterium | reverse complement strand
CTCGCACCAGAAGGGAGCGGCTCGGACGCGACCAGTGAGAAACTGGCGAAAGGATCAGTGACGTCGCCGTCGGAGACCAGGCTGAGCACCGGTGGCTCCTCATCAGGCACGCCCACGAGCGATATCGAAGCGGAGTAGGTGTTGGCCGTCCTGGCTACTACGTCCATCCGTCGGAATCGCAATGGACACGCGGCCCTTCGGTATTCGTGATGGAGACCGCCGAGCACCGGAATGGCGATGACCTTGCCAGCGTGGTTGTCGTTCAACGGGCCATCCGGGATCCGCTGCGCCGTCCACGCCTGGGTCGGGTTCCCCGTGGCCGCGACGGATACTCGGCTCGGTCGCTGAGGCGGTGGATTACGACGCATCACGTTTCTAGTGCACGATCGTAAGTCTCGCGACAGTTACAGATGATCGATCTCCGCAAGTCACGACAGATCGTGAGGTCGTGCACTGCGGAGCTGTCACGTCGACCACTCACCTGGAGACCGAAGCATGTCCAGAACAGGCGCCCTGCTAGTGATCGCGATCTGCCTCGGCGGGGCAGGTGCTTCGGCGACGACCAACCAGTTTCGAGGCGTGAACTGGGCCGATTCTGGAGACAATTTCCAGTCTGGCGTTCTCTACGTTTCGGGTCTCTCGTCATCCGACACTTACAGCTCGGCTCTGGCGACGGGGACCAGCGTCATGACCCAGTTCGTGTCGAAGCTGGGCGCGAACGCCGTCCGGATGCCCATCAACGAGGCGACCGTGTCGGGATACTGGGCCACTTACACGGGCGCCATAGATGCAGTCCTCTCTAAGGGCAGTGTCATCCTTTGCTACTGGGACAGCGCCAAGAGCAACAAGCCCGCGGACATGACTGCATTTTGGAACATGTGGAAGACGGTGGTCGACAAGTATGGCGGCAACGCCAACGCCTATTTCGAGATCTTCAACGAACCAAACATGTACAGCACGACCGACCTGATCTCGCTGTACAGCAGCTGGCTGACGCAATTTCCGACCGTTCCGAAGAGCAGGGTCATCCTGGACGGAACCGGTGATGCCCAGAACGTGCCCAACATCGGTTCGGCCAGCGCCCTGGCCAGCTGCCTCCTTGCCGTGCACGACTACAGCTTTTTCGGCTCGGACACCATGACCAGCGCGTCCCAGTGGGTGAGCCAGTTCAAGGGTGAAGTGGGCAACTACTCCGACCGTACGGTCTGCACGGAATGGGGCGGGCCGATGAGCCCCGGCAGCAAGAACGGAGTCAGCTACGGCTCCCTCGACTACAGCAAGTCTCCGACGAATTACTTCGAGGCCTACATCCAGGGGATGAGCAGCCAGCTGCGCGCCTGGAACATGGGAAGCTTCTACTGGGCCGGTCTGAAGGATGGAGACTGGTACAGCATGACGACCCGGAGCGGAACCGGTTCCAGCCTGGTCCTTTCTGTTCCGAACCAGTCGGGGTTGGCGGAGCTGCAGAATGCGTGGACCGGCCCGGCGCCCTCAGGCGCGGGCGGTGGCGCGGGGAGCGGCGGCTCAGGCACCGGCGGCTCAGGCACCGGCGGTGCGGGGACCGGCGGTGCCGCGAGCGGCGGCCAGACGGGTCAAGCCGGCGGGGCTGGGGGCACGACGGGAACCGGCGCAGGAGGGATTGGTGGCGCGATGCTAGGGACCGGAGGCGCCGGCGGTTTGGCGGGGACGAGCTCGGGTGGCCACGGCGGCTCGATGGCGAGCACAGGCGGCGCGAGCGGCGGCGCAGGACAAAAGGGAGGCTCGGCGGGCGGGAGCGGCGGCGCGACCGCCTCTGCTGGCGGCACCCAGGGGAGCTTCGGTGGGACCGGCGGTCCGGCCTCGGGAAGCGGCGGAGAGGGCCAAGCCGGGTCCGGGACGGGCGGAAATACTCCGCCAGCCGACACCAACGGAGACGCCACTGCGGGTTGCTCGTGCACCACGCATGAAGGCGGCCGTGATCGCCCGGCGGGCCTCGCAATCCTGCTCCTCGTTGCCCTCTCCGCGGGGAGGCGGCGACGGCAGCGACGGTGACGTGTATGTCACTTCTATCCTGAACCCAGCCGATCGTGAACGGCGAATGGAGATCCAACCGAACCGCGAAGTGGGCGATGTACTGGGTGGGAGCGACCTAAGGCCCTGCTCAGAAATTACCCGATTAGCGGACGAAGGGGGATCGACAAGCTGATCGAGACGTGATCAATGGAGGGGATGGCGACCGAGGACGAGATTCAGCGAAAATTCGAGGTGCTTTCCCCGATTCTGGACGAACGAGCGCGGAGACTTTGGGCGGGGGCCGAAGCAGAGCACAGCGAAGGTGGCATCGCTGCTGTGGAGCGGGCAACCGGGCTGTCGCGGACGACGATTCGAGCGGGTCGCGACGAGCTGCGAGCGGGACTGGATCCGGACGAGGTCGTGAACGTGCGACGTCCCGGTGCCGGGCGCCCGTCGGTCGAAGAACGAACTCCAGGGCTGGTCGCGGCGCTGGAAGCGCTGATTGATCCGGTGACGCGAGGTGACCCGGAGTCGCCGCTGCGGTGGACATCGAAGAGCACTCGGAAGCTGGCGACCGAGCTGACGGCGCAGGGAATGAAGGTGAGTCCTCAGAAGGTCGGCGAGCTCCTGTACGCGGCCGGGTACAGCTTGCAAGCGACGCACAAGACCCTCGAAGGAGCGCAGCATCCGGACCGGAACGCCCAGTTCGAATACATCAACGATCGCGTCGACGGCTTCCACGCTCGCGGCGAGCCAGTGATCTCGGTGGACACGAAGAAGAAGGAACTCGTCGGAGAATTCAAGAACGCCGGCCGCGAATGGCATGCCACCGGCGAGCCCGTGCCTGTGCGCGTCCACGACTTCATCGACGAAAACGGCAAGGTGATCCCCTACGGCGTGTACGATCTCGGGCGCAATCAGGCATGGGTGAACGTAGGCGTGGACCACGACACGCCGGCCTTTGCTGTCCGCTCGATCGCCGACTGGTGGAAGCACATGGGGAGGAAGGCCTACCCGAGCGCCACCGAATTGCTGATCACGGCCGACGCTGGTGGCAGCAACAGCTATCGCTCGCGTTTATGGAAGGCTGAGCTTCAACGCTTCGCCACCCGGACCGGCCTGACTGTCGCCGTGTCGCATTTCCCTCCCAGCACGAGCAAGTGGAACAAGATCGAGCATCGGCTTTTCTGTCACATCACGGAGAACTGGCGCGGCCGTCCACTCGTCGATCACGAGACCGTCGTCCAATTGATCGGAAGCGTCCGCACCAAGACCGGTCTCGTCGTCAAGGCGAAGCTCGACACGCGCGAGTATCCGACAGGTGTCGAGGTCTCGGACGACGAGATGGAGGGGCTCAACATCGATCGCGATCGCTTCCACGGCGACTGGAATTACTCCCTCTCGCCGTCAATCCGCCGTGCCGCTTGATCAGGTAATTTCCGATCGGGGCCTAA
>DASRLC010000455.1:0-24517 GCA_035648655.1 Polyangia bacterium | reverse complement strand
GGCCAGCTCGGCGGCATCATCCGTCGGCACCGTCGGGTTCATGATACGTGCCTGCGTGGACTGCTCGACCCCGACGGGAGGCGAGGCTCCCGAGCCGCCACAAGTGCCGTGAGCAGAAGGGACAATCCAAGCCAAGACGGTCGGATCCCACTCTTCATGCCCGGAAAACATAGCAAGCCATGGACCACAGCTGGACCGCGATCTTACAGGCCCGCGCGCCGGCGCACCCTCGAATTCCTGAGACGTGAGGGGCCTAGCGTCATGATTCTCGCTACCTGCGCGCATCCGACTGGGCATCCGGGTGGGCGGCCACGAACGCCGGCAGTGAGGCGGCGAGGGCCTGGACGCACACGAGCCTCGGAGGACAGGGAGAATAAGGCCCGATATCTGATCGGGTCAAACGTCGAGATTGCCCCGTTCCGGTAACTGCAGGTGACATCCAGCGAGGCGCCGTTATCCGAACCCGAGTGAGGCGACGTCGCAGGAGAGTGCAGGAGCGATCCGGAGCACATCAACAGATGCCGACGCCTCCGCTTCGGAGGAACCTGGACGGCTCATTGCGTGGATGTGAGCTGTCCGTAACGTAGAGCAGATATCGCTTCGCGCGGGTGACGCCTACGTAAAAGAGGCGCTTCGCCTCCTCCAGTTTTTCTGCCGTCTGCGCTCGGTAGAAGGGAATTCGGCCTTCGTGGAGATCCACGATTGCAACGGCCTGATACTCTCGGCCTTTGGCGTTGTGGAGAGTCGAAAGCTTAAGAGCCGCCTCCGGGCGAGCGTAGATGCCTAGATCTTCGATCCTGAGATTGGCTAGATCGACGTTGTTCTTGCGCATGTTGACCTTCATCTCTTCAACCGACATGCGGAACAGATCTTGTTCGGCGCGGCCCAGGTATCCCTCCTCGACCAAGATTGCTGCGAATGCATCGGCTGCCGCCTCAAGCCACTCGATGGCACCCGGGTGCGCACGATGGAGCGACTTCGCCTCGTAGATCAGACGAAACACGGTGACGCGACCCTCGTAGGAAAAGATGCCGAAGGAAGCGCGGGTTGTGATTTCGAGTAGCGTGTTAAAAAGAGTGCGTTCGATACTTGCGATCGCTTCGGGTCGCGGCTCCATCATGTAGCCGCAGACTTGTTCGGCTAGTGGGGCGAAATGCGAATTGCGACGGTAAGGTCGCGCGCCGGGGCCAACAATGCTAACGCCATACTCCCGGAGACGCCGACCGAGGGGAAAGAGCGCAAACCATGTCGGCGCGAGAATCGCGGCCTCGCCGTGCGCGATGTCGAGGGCAGTTAGGGCTGGCAAAAAATAGTCCGCGATCACCTCGAAGGCAGAAGCACCGTGCCGCCATTCGGGCGCCTCCGTGAATACCATCGCTGCGCCGACAGCCGTCATCGCGGACGTGCGCGGGTACAAGATATTCGCGTGATCGATGATTGGCGCGCTTGATCGAAAGTTTCCGGACAGCCCGAGGTCGGTGCGCGCCCCGATGCGAGCCGCAAAGTCGTCCGCAAGATCGGGCCTCGCCCCTGCAAAGCCGAAGATCGATTGGCAGGGATCTCCGACGAGAAACAGGGACGTGCGCTTCGTAGTGGCAATGAGGGAAAGGATTTCAACCTGCAGGTCCGTCGTATCCTGGAACTCGTCAACCAATATCCACGCGAACTTGGCTGAGACGTACCCCAGGATCTCCGGGCGTCGACGCAGCAGGAGAAGCGCGTAATAAATGATGTTAGCGAAGTCGATGAAACCGGCTTCGCGGATGCGCTTCCAGAAAGCGATCGCGATTGTGGGAGTGAGTCCGCCGTGTTCGATGCTGTCGCCGACGGGGTTGCCATCGGGGCTGATGCGGAGCTGCGCGAACTCCTCCAGGTCCGAGAAGGTGGGGCCTGGGCGGCCCTGCTCTGCTAAGACGGCGGTCACGTGGTGCTCGAACTCGGCGCTGTCGGGTGTTAGGACCTTGAAGCCCTTTTTGTAACTTTTGATCAGATGGCAAAACGGCCGGAAGACATGGTTCAGAGAAAATGAGTGGATCGTGCAGATGTCGAAATAGAGGTCGTCACCCGGCTGTATATGGTGCCGGAGTCGTGCTTCAATCTCGTGTACCGCGGCGTTGGTGTAGGTGATGCACGCAACGGCTCGTGGCGTGTCCCGAACGGCTTCGATGGCGCGGGCCAGCTTGGATATGATGACGCGGGTCTTGCCACTACCGGGGCATGCGGTGAGCATTAGATCTTCGGTGCAACGGGCCGCATCCCTCTGCTCTTTCGTCAACCTCATGGGGAGGCCAGCCATTTGGCGGCGTCGTCGATATATTTCGGGATCGTCTTGGCCGCATCGATATGACGGCTGGCGATCTGGGCGAACCGGGCCTTGCCGAATCGCTTGGCGGTATTGAGGACCGCTTTCCGCAATGGCCCAAGAATGACAGCCTCTGCGTCAGTATCCTGAGCAGTCGCAAGAGCTCCGAGCCCGTCTCGTAGTCGTTGGGCCACGGTCGTTGCGCCGATATCGTCTGCTGCGCGGGCGAACATTTCGAGGGTGCCCGCGACTGTCACTGCTCGTTCGAAAGTGGTCTTGCAGGCAAAGACGCGAACGAGTTCGTTTTCAAGCGCCGCCAGATCGGGTGGCGCTGGAAGGTCGTCCTCTCCTTCAATGCTTGGATCAGCATCGCTGGGTTTGAGATCACCGTCGGTTACGATGGCGCATTTCTTCGGCAGCCCATCAGTGGAGAAGAGCTTCGCATAGACGTCAAAGTGCACGCCATAGATCGGAATGACGGAGACGCCTTCGCGTTCGAGGTCGATACCTTTTACTTTCTTCAGCAGCGCCGGAATCAGAAACAGCTCGGCAGGGCCTTCAACCAGCATGACCTTCCGGGCGAAGAGCAGATTCGATCGCGTCGCGTCGAGGTAGCGTTCCAGATCGCGGATCTCCGGATGTTGAAGTTTGGCGTCGCGGGCCGGTACCGAAGATGCAATGGCTGGCGTGCCAGTTTGCGTCAGAACCACGTAGGACGCGAGGCCCGCATTCGCAGTTATATGCGTGCTGTGGGTAGTCAGGATGGACTGGAATGGTAGGCCTCTGAGAGTCTTGAACAGCGTGAGTTGCAGCTGCGGGTGCAGATGCGCCTCCGGCTCTTCGAACAGGATGATCTGACCGGCCGATTTGTGCTGCGCGAGACGCCGGTTGAAGTACTCGATGAGAATCGAGACATAGAGGATGTTGTTGAGCCCCAGGCCATTGGAGGAGGGATCGAAGTTCGCCATGGCCGTGCTCGTCAGGAGGATGCGCATGGCGCGGACGATCGATTGGAATGACGGTTCGGCAAGGCCGAGCCCAACGTCCATCTTGAAGGCGGGTCCAGCAACACTCTTGAATGAGGCGTCGACGGCAGTCGCGATGGCGCCAGTTGTCGGCGCGGCGGCTATCTTTTGATTCGCTTGCCGGAGCGCGTCGAGCAGTTGTTCCTGTTCCGCCGGGTCAATCTCCATAGCCGCGATCAGCCGTGCGAGTGGGGAATTGCGAAACTGGCGCAGGTCCGACTCGACATCACGGAGAGCGGGAAGAAAGACCACGAGGAATGACTGGAGATCGGCAAAACGGATAGATGAGCCGACGTCATCATTCCATTTGATGTCGGCGAGATCGTCCGCCGGATCGCCGCCGCCTGTAATTTCCCAGTGGTAGTCTTCCTGAGTCAGCTTGCCCGGCCCGATCTCTTCGGACTCGAGATCCTCGCGCACAGCAAGTTTGGGGCGGTACCGATACATGAGGCGGGCAAGGCCCGGTTTGCATTGCCAGGCGCCGACGAGGGCCTCTTCGTTGATCTTGCCCTGAAAGTCGGTGATTTCGAGGCCGACGAGAACCTGGTTTGGATGGGAGATATCGACGGTCGAATGGATATCCGTCGGCAGCAACGCGCGGTATGTGGACGAAAGCCCGGCGTCGATGCACAGCCTGACCGCGTGCAGAAAATTGCTTTTGCCTGTGTTGTTTTCGCCGATCAGGCAAGTGGTACCGGCCGAGAGAGGTACGTCCAAATGCTCGAAGGAACGAAAGTTCCTGATCACGATTCTGCTCAGCCGCATTTCGATACCTCATCCTGGAGAGTCGATCGGGCACGGCGCATGTCGGCTCCTTGATCGTGTCCCCCGCAACCGGAGACAGTGCTGATCCCGGACCCTCGTTCTCGGGAGCGATTCGCACGGGCGCCCATCCGGGGGTAAGGGTTCATAGCAGCAGTGTCGTCCGGCGCTGCCTGCTCCCCCCGGCGCAGACCGCTTGGATTGGATTGGTGGAGGGTATCAGGTCGAGGGCCGTTGTGGAAAGCATGAGTGCTTCGCATGAGTGCTTCGCAAACCGTGATGGTGGGGGATCTTTCAACATCGCACATACGCGGACTGGCTGTAGCTGGTAAGCAGAAACCCAGACAGAGCGGCGGCTCGTCCGACGGGCAGTCGCGCGTGGGGTGGTCGGCACGCCGAAGAGCGGCAAGTCGCGGGAGATCCCGCACAACGAGAAGGTGCTCGCGGCGCTCAAGCGTCAGCGGCACCTTAGCGGCAAGCTCGTCTTCTGCGACGACGCTGGACGGATGCTGCGCAAGGGCGCCTGCAAGTGGCCCCTGTGGAGCGCCTGCAAGCGAGCCGGACTGCGACGGATCGGGTGGCACGCGCTCAGGCACACGTTCGCTTCTCACCTCGTGATGCGCAGGGCACCGCTCGAGGCGGTGCAAGAGCTGCTCGGCCATTCCACCATCGAGATGACGATGCGGTACTCGCACCTGAGTCCCGATGTACGGACAGCTACAAATCGAAGCTCGACATGAAGGAGCTAAAGAATCGGTACGGGCTCGACCTAGAACCCCTCGACGAGTTCGGTCCTGACGAACTGGAAGCGCGTCACAAGTTGCTCTTCAAGCTCGTCGGTATCATCTGGGCGTAGTGTCGGTCCCGTCTCGTGGGAGCCACGGCCAATAGCGCGCGGGTGAATCCCTTTTCTAAGTGACGCCTGTGACGTCTGGTTCTGATGTCCTAGGCGAGAACGGTTAGGAGTCAATAGGGCTAGCAACCCTCGATTTGATCCCGGGCCCGCCTTAATCCACCTTCACCACGACCCCGTCGAGCGGCATGTGTACCCATTTTGACACGGTCGCTCCGGGGTGTGCTCGGGTGAGAGCATCTGAGTAGCAGCCAAGCTGCCCAGCCAGCATATCGACCTTCGACGCCCCGGTGGCCAGACCGAAGCTCTTGTGGTCGATCACGGCCCAGCCATCGCGAGTTTCGACGATGAGGTCGGAGGTTCCGAACACGCGAGTCCCGATGTCGAGCCTCAGGCCCACGGGCCACTCCGTGCGGACGACGCTATCGTCGCCAAACGTTGCGGCTATCCAGCGCCACAGTCGATCCCCGCACTCGACCAGGTCAGTTGGTTCGAGAGCGCGAGCGACCCTGTGCCGATTGAGCAGACGGGTGGCCATACCGACCCGATCGTCGGCCAGCCGATGGCGCTCGTCCGCCGCGAAGAAGCCGTGCACGGCATTGCCCAGCGCATTCACGTCAACCGAACGTTGCACCATGATGGGTCTCCCCAACTGCACGGGCTCTCCCAGCCGACCCGGGCGGGGAGGAGCTGACGACGGTGCCAGGGAGGCCGGGGCACGCTGCGCTATCGGTTTACCGGCGCGAACGGTTCCTGGTCGTGGCGCCGCGGCCACGGGCGGCGCAGGTTGAACAGTCGTGACCTGAACTTTGAACGAGTGGCCTGCCCATGTCGCATCTACAAGGCCACCGGCCGACGCACTGGGATCGCCGATGAGGCCAGGATCGATATCCGTCAGTGTTCCCAGCAGGCCGTTCAGGAGCTTCCCTCGCTCCGCGGCCAGGATGAGTCGGTCCCGAGCCCGGGTCCAGCCGACGTAAAGGACGCGCAAGGCCTCACGCTCGGCCTGACGGGAAACGTGGTCATGCGCGCCACTCTGGCCATAGGCGGTCTTTACGGCACCGCCTTGGTTGGCCGTGGTGTAGGGATTGGGCCAGAAGTGAATCCACCGTCCGCCAAGGGGATCTCTGAAGTCGAATGTGGTTCGATCGCTCAAGACGTGGACGCCATAGGCCGCGGGTTCGCGTATGGATTCGAGCCCGAAAAGGATCACGATTGGCCATTCGAGGCCCTTGGCGGCGTGCCACGTCGAGACCGTAACGGCATCATGGGAGCCCACCCGCGCGATCGTATCCGCGCGCGGCTCCCCCCACATCCCCTCTTCGCCCAGCGCTTCGAGATACGCCAGGAATCCCACCAACGAGGGCGCATCGCGTCCCGCTCTACGTTCGTCGCCGTACCTCGTGGCGGTGGCCCGCAGGGCGTCCAAATTGGCGACTCGCTGAATCGAGTCTCCCCAAGCCGCGCACAACCGGCGCAGGTCCGTGGCGGCGACGACGGCGTCCATAGCGGCAAGCAAATCAAGATCCTTCGCATCTTCCCGCGCCGTCAGCACGGATGCGACGATCGGGCTTCCAGACATCTTTTCACGGCCGTCGGCATCCATGACCTTCTCGAAGAAGGCCGTACCGTCGTCGGGATGCTCAACAATCCGGACCAGCGTCGCGGCGGCCAGGTGGTCTCTTGGATCCACCCAAAGGCGTAGCCCGGCTATGAGGGCCTGCGCTTCGGCCGACCTGAGCAAGCCGACGCGTGCCACCACAGAGGCGATGCCGAGTTGGCCCAAGGCTTCGGAAACGTGAAGGCACTGATCGTTCGTGCGACAGAGGATCGCTAGGTCGCTGGCCCTGGCCGGCCGGTTAGAAGCGGTGTCCCTGTCCCACACGACGGGACGCGTTCCCAGAAGATCGCGGGCTCCTGCAGCCACGGCCTGGGCCAGCATCTCCTTGTTCATCCGCCCGTCGGCTGACAGCGACCAGTGGCTCACGGCGGGGCCAAGCTCCGGGGCGTCGGTTCTTGTGGGTGCGATCTTCACGCGCTCCTCTGGCATTCCTTGCTGGCGCGAGAATGCTCGTGAAAAGATCGCGTTCGTCAGCTCGACCAGCGCCGGCCGGCTGCGGTACGAGTTGGACAACGTTTCCACCGGCGATCGACGGGTGAAGGCGTCCATCGCGGCGGCGACTAGATCGGGATCGCGAGAAGGGCTGGACAACGACTCGATCGCCGCGTCCATCAGCGCGGGGTCGGTGCCTCGAAAGCCGTAGATCGCCTGCTTCGGATCGCCCACCCACACGCACTGCTTGGCGAACTCCGCCAGTTTGAGGAAAATCGTGAGCTGGAGCGGGCTCGTGTCCTGGAACTCGTCCACCAGTACGAGATCGAGCTCGTCCTTCAGCGTCTCCCCAACGGCGGGACGTGCCAGCAGCTTCAGGGCCAGTACTTCCTGATCGACGAAATCGAGGAGTCCTTGCTCCTCCTTGAGCCGCTCGTACGCCCGTAGGCCGCTTGCCGCCACGTCGAACATCAACCGGATGAGGTCATGCATCTCCTGCCGTAGTCGCGGGTGGCCGATGTGCCGCGCAGCGGCGGCTTGCACAGGTCCGGCATGAGCGAGGGACTTCTTGGTAGGTACTTCCTTGGTCAGCTTCGCCCAATCGCCCCACCGCAAACGGCCGTCGTCGAGATCGCGACGACAATTGACCAGGAGGTCACGATATTTCTGGGTACCGACGGTCGCGTCGCCTCCGGCATTGATCGAATCGAGTGCCCGCCCGATCGCAGAGCGAAGGGCTGCGTCCAGCGTCGCGGCAGTGTCCTCGACGGCGCCCAAGCAGGCATTCAGGGACGCAACGGAGCGTTCTGATGATTCCGTCACATGTTCGGCATCGAGGCCGTTCGCTCGCGCGGCTTCGATCAGGCGTCGGACCTCATAGTGCCAGTCGAAGCTCGAATCGAACTTGTGGCGAAAGCCCTGCAGTCTCTCCGAAGTCTCGTCCGTCACCACGGAGGCGAGCGCACGCTTGAGCGCCAGCTCGGCTCCGATCTCGTCCAGGACGCGCAATTCTGGTGAAAGGCCCAGCTCGAACGAAAAGTCCGTGACCAGCGAGCCGCAGACGGCGTTCACGGTGCCGATGCGAGCCGTGAGCAAGGCGTGTGCCTCTTGCCCCCGTCCGCTGCGCAGAAGCCGAGTCCGGGCGCGGTTGAAGAGCTCCGCAGCGGCTTGCTTGGTAAAGGTAGTGGCAAAGATGGCGTCAGGGCGCGCGCTCGCGTCGCTCACAGACTCGCCCATCAACTTCGCCAGGTGTGTGGTCTTCCCGGTCCCGGCGCTGGCGGTCACGATGCGTACCTTCATCGCGCTCCCTCCCGCCCGCAGAGCACGTTAAACCCGCAGTATTTGCAGGGCGGGGCGACCGCGAGCCCACCAGGAGAAAATGAGGACCTCACCTCATCTCCGGCGGCGCCGGGCGCCTCGAGCATTCCCCGGGACACGGCGTCCCGACGACGAACGAGGGCCTCCACGACCGCTGACCATGTGTCGGATGCGACGTAGGTACCCTGCATGCGCGCATCGCCTGCTAAGCGCCCGCCTGGCTCGGACAATAGCTGTTGGTTTTGGAGAATAAAGTAGGCTGTCTCCGCGGAGCGCCCTTCGGTTTTTCGCATGGCTGCGTAAGCTGCGAGCTGGACGGCGCTGCCGGTCTCCAGCTTCTCCACCTGCGTGCGCTTACCCCACTTGAGGTCTATCACCACGTCTGGGTCTTCCCAGACATGGTCGAGCCGTCCGTCGATGGACTGACCGGCAGCGACGACCCTTCCAGCCACCTCGGTCTTGATGGTCCGAACCCCGTGCTTTCTTGCAAGACGAACGAGCGCTCGGGCCGATTCGGTAACGGCCCGTCTCACTGTTGCACGCCCGGCCTGATGCTGGGGCAGCGCCAACACTTCGCACAAGTCCGCACACTGCTGGTCGAAGAGGGTACCCGCCACATCGGCCACCTCGTCAGGCGACTGCATTGGCAGTGCTAGGACCTGTTCCAGGATTCGATGGGCGAGCGATCCAAAGAGTCGAGGCCCGGGTTGTTGGGGACCGAACGATAGACCCGGGCGGATGCGGGCGCGATATTCGAGCGCCCAAGACAGAGAGCACCCGAGCAGCTTCTCGACGCTCGACGGTGATTCGATTTCGCGCAACGTGATCGGCGAAGTCAGCGTCACGACCGGCGCTGCCGTCACGAGCACTCGCGACGGGACATCAACGACCTTCGCTGGGGCCAGGTGGACGACATGACTGCGTTCGAGCTTCCGAGCGTCCAAGGGGTCCGCAAGGGCTGCGATCACGTTGTCCCAGAGAGGATGCGGATGATTAGACTCGCCGCTGGCGTCCGTCAGAGGACAAGCCAACGTCAGGGCTTCTCGTGCCTGCAGAAGCGGTCGGTGCCACCCTTCGACCTCTATCGCGATGGCGGAAGAAGAGTCGGGAGGATCGATGCCCAGTGCTCGCAACCCATCGCGTTCGGCACGCGTTAGGAGCAATCGATTGGGACGTGTCGCTGTATCACGCGAGAAGTTCCACCACACGATGGCTCGCGCCGGCGCGAGGATTGCCCCAGGGCGTGCGACGTGGGCCAGGCCGGTCTGCGCAGGCTCCCAAGTCCAGACTGGTTCCCCTAGATCGTCGCTGAGTCGTCGCAATTCGTTCCACGAAAACGCGTCGGCGCCCGTCAAAACGACTGCTTCGAGTAGGTTTTGAATCCGCTCCGACAGATCAACCAGCGATGGCACGAAGGGTGAGCGGGCACGAGCCCACGCTGCGAGGACATCAAGGCGTTGTCGCAGCGCGGGGACGGGCAATCGCTCGTTCCGGCCGCAGACAGGCATCAACAGAGCCGTCGCTCGTCGCTCGACTTCCTCGCGCTTTTCCTCGTCAGTGAGCGAAAGGCCAGCTGTTAGGCCTTCCTTCCATTCGATGGTCCTCCGTCCCGGCCATTGGCGAATGGCATCGATCAGCCTAACGGCCAGTCCCTTCGGGATGGGACCGGGGTCGGCAGCGATGAGGGCGTGCAGGTCACCCATTTCCATCGGATGAAACGCGGCTTCAAGTACCAGGGGCAGGAGCCCCGACGATGCCGGTGGTCCCGCGTGTGCGCCGACCCGGGGCAACCCGTGACGGGCCAGAGCCTGGTCCAGAACATCATCCGCTCCAATGATGACGACGTCGTCCAGGCTGCCGTGGGCCGCCAGAGCAGCCGCGACCTCGTCGGCCAGATCGAGGGGGCCGTGACGACGCAGGAGGCAGAGGCGTCCGTCCCCGGTTGGAACGAAACCCGTTGTCCTCGCGCCCGCGAGATCGCCCAACGCCGGCGCTGGCGGCGGCATTCGCTCATCGATCGCGACCCCGGCGCGCCGAAGGGAATCAAAGACATTGCGCCAGAGCGGTGCAAGGTGGCGGACCAACGTGTGGCTGACCAGGGATTCGATGCCGAGGGGGCGGGAGGCCAGTGCCTGTGCGACGGCCTCCAACCTATCCGGGGTGCCAGGCATCGCGCCCGCCGTGGCCTCGTTCAGCTCCGCGAGTCGCGAGGATACAGGTTGCCCGGTCCATCCCCAGAGTCGAAGCCGGTCACGATCGCTCAGAAGGCGGCGGCAAGTTCCGAGCGGATCTACATCAAAGGACTGCCGCCAATGCCCGGAGAGGCTCTGAAGCGGTCCGATCAGGCGACAAGCGCGCTGGAGGGGGCCATCGAAATACCCGCCCAGGCCGAGACGCGTTTCGAGGACATCGAGAAGACCCCTCGGGCCGACCCAGGATTCGCCAAAGACGAAGTCAGCGTGGCCGAGGGGGCCCGGCCACGCGGGGCCATCAAGGGCCGAGTCAAAAATTAGCCTCACGATCGGGATGATGCCATGGCAGGCGGCGCGCTGAGCAGACAAGTACTCTAGGGCAAGGCGTCAGCTGAACGTGCAGTGGCGTCAGGACTCCGACAGTACCACTCGCAAGGATCAAGGGAGTCGCGCCTTTTCTCGTCCGCCGGTCCGCAAGCGCAATCCCCCGCGCGGTAAGTGCCACCTCCGATCTGCGTAAGGTCAGGTTGGCTGGAAAGCTTCGACCAGAGAGATCTCCTCTGGCGTCAACCCGTAGAGGTCGTAGACCCTGCGGTCGATGCCCACCTCCAAGCTCGATTTGCGTGACTCGAGATAGCCGCGTTCCGTGTCTGTGCGCACGCGGTCCAGACGGGAGACACAGTCCTTCATTGCGTTCACGTCGGCGACAAGTCCTGTCGAGACACCCGGCGTCGGATCCTTGGCAAACGGAAGCTGGGCGAGCTTAGACGCCTTGATTTGCGGAATGACACGTTGTTCGCCCTGAACCTGAACTTGATACAAGCAGCGGAAGAGCCTCGACTGCATTACCGCGAGGACGACCTCCGGAGCGATCTTAAGGGACGGCTTCATCGAAAACACGTAAAGCGCATCCGTAGGATAGTATTTTCCGTCGGGGTCGTAGACCAGCTCAACCGAGCGCGTCGTTGTCAGGCCAATGAATTTCGCCCGACGGAAGATGGCCTCGTCTCGCGGCCGATGGAGCGCGTACCAAGGATGCTTGCCCTGGCGAATTTCGGAACAGGTTAGCTGTGACCGGAACGCGCCCATATGAGCCGAGACGTTCGGGTAGTGTGAGAGTTTGGAAGTACGAGTTAGATAAATAAGCCAGTCATCAGAAACGAGCGTGCCATATCGACGAACATGTCTTCCGAGAACGAGCGGACGTAATGCTTCGGACTCCAACTTCATGGCGGCTACGTCCGAACCCGAGACGGTCACCATTTCGAGCAAGTCGGGCGTGACGCCTCGTTGAACCTCTCCTTCGAGCATCGACTCAAGCTTCGGGTGCTCGCCTTGAAGCCGTTGCAGAAGCCCAACGAGCGGCAGTTCCTTCGTATAGAAGGTTCTGTCGGGGTCGCCGGTAACTAGCGTCAGCCACTTTTTCGATGGGATGTCTTGGGCATCCTGCAGGGTTGCCTCCCTCTCGGCAGGATCGATATCCCCAAAATCTCCTACCGTTAGCGTTTTTCGCGGATTCTTGCCCTTCTCAGCAACGATGACCGCCGATGTGTTCAGGACTTTCCGTCCGAACACCCCCTCGCCTAGGTTTACGACGCAGGTTAGGGCGGTGTCGCCGAGAAGTACTTCGCGCGCCCGTCGGGCATCGCTCTGGGTGAGCAATGTCCCCGGAAGAATCATGCCGAAGTAGCTGCCCGGGCGTAGGAAATGGAGAGAACGAGCAATAAAATACAGGTACGTGTCAGGCATTCGCACAACGACCCGGCCATACTTTTCCGCCAGGTAAGGGGCGATCTTCTCGCGGATGTCCGCACCCCAGGGTGGATTTCCGAGGACAACGTCAAACTTCTCGCCGCGCTTGGGGTCCGCGAATACAACTTCAAGGTCAGTCGGTCGCTGTTCCCGTTCCTCATCAGGGTCAAAATCGACTTTCCTGAGGACGTCGGTTTCTACGATGCCGTTGCCGCAGATGATGTTTTTCGATAGCGACGGTAACACGGCCTCCTTGAAGGCAAGGCGAGCCTGTTTGGTAGTGCTGATGGACTCGGCGTCAAGGAGCTTCAAGAACAGCGAGAGCTGTGTGACTTCAACTGCCTGTGGATCGAGATCCAAGCCGAAGATGTTATTAAGGAGAATCTCCCGCTTCTTCTTTAGCGAGAGTCGAGGCGTCCCGTCGCTTTGGACGGTCAGGTCATCGGCTTGCGTCTGTCCCGGAAACTTCCTGTAGTACTTCGCGTGATAGTCAATTAGATAGTCGTATGCACCGAGAAGAAACGAACCTGACCCGCACGAGAAGTCCGCGATGCGGATCCCGGAAATGTATTCGGGATTGTGATCGGCAACGGCCGCCCCAACAGTTTTGTTAACAATGTATCGCACCACGTACTGTGGTGTGTAGTAGACACCACCGGCCTTTTTGATTTCGGGCTTAAAGTCGATGTGGGCGTGTTTGGCGGTCGCGATGACCACCTTCCCAAGAAACCGCTCATAGATGCTGCCCAGGACGTCGATCCCGATAGCATCAAAGTTGTATGGCGAGTACGGATCGGAAAGGTCTTTGCAGACATTCCGAAAGCTGTCGTCGGCGGGCGGCGAAAAAGTGTCGGCATCAATAAAGTGGCGTTTGAAAACAATCCCATTGTACTGCGTGTCGAGCTTGTGGCTGTCTCGGCGGAACGACTCCCAAGCGGAGCCGCCTGCGGTTTGTGCATAATGAAGAACGTGCTCGTCTGCCTCAATTAGCTTGTCCTCGAGAAAGCGAAGGAATATCAGACGATCGAGGATTCGCTGCGTTGCTTCAGTCAAGGCGGCGCTGTCGAGATCCGGGTTGCTTGCTTTGAAGGCCTTAGCGAGGACGAGACGATAGTTGTCAAGCGCGTCCAGGAAGGCCTCATCGCTCCTCTGTTGAATAGCGAGAGGTGCACCCTTCTTCCGTTTGGGCTTCGGCAGGGCTGCTGCGTATTTGTCGATTGAGCCGGTTGAAACCGCTTCGCGCGAAATCAGCCAATAGAGGCGAGCAAACCGCTCTCTGTCGAGCAGGTCCGTGTATGTAAAGCGCTCGACGCTGCGACTCCTAGCCGTGCTGATATTCGGCGTTGCTCGGCAGTCGAGGACGTGAAGTTCCGCAAAGTCCGTGAGGATGGAGATAGGAACCTGGCGACCCCATGCGTAGCGGATAGTTTGAAAGAAGTCGTCCGCCTGATCGAGACCCTTCGCGGGCTTCTTCGCCTCGACAAAAAGTCGTTCGCGGCGAAAGTCTGGACTTACAAAGAAAGCGTAGTCACATCGCTTTGCGCGGCCGGAAACGTTGACGGAGCGCTCTACATGAATTTCTTGTTCAAACGGGTTCTTCTGAAAGTCGTGGTCGACATCCCAGCCGAATGCCTTAAGAACCTTGTCGATATAGTCCTTCCTGACGGCAGCTTCGGAGTATGACGGCTCGCGATGAGCTGCCTCGTTCTGCTGGAAGTCGTGAACGAGTCGAGCGACAGCCGAATACGCCTCGTCGAGAGTAGAAGGAAGTTTCTCCACGGACGTTTCCCCAGGCCGAGTGCGCGACATCTAACACGAAGGCGGGTCGGAGTCACTTGCGGACGCCGTCGCCGGAGAGCATTCGTCGTCTCGCCAACGCGAGCCGCCTTCAGATGCTAACAGAGGGAGGTCGGTGCGGCCTGGCAGGCTCAGACCCTAGATCGGCCTCATCCAGCCGGGACCAGCTTTCGTGCTTGGCGCACCTCACGGACCACCAGGCGTTCCGTTCGGCTAATCGGCCAGGTAAGGAACACACCTCGCACGTGACGACCGATGCTTCTTCCGCCTCCCGGACGGCATCCTGCATTTCCGGTGTGCCTTCTTTCGACAGGCGGATGGTCAGGCGTCCGAACTTCTGCTTGATGTCCAAGATGTGGAAAGTCCCGCGCGCGTCAACGGGCTGGGCGACGCTGGCCGCTTCGAGCCGATCGAGTAGTCGGGCGAGAATGTTTTGCCAGCCTCCGAAGCATGCGAACCCAACGGATCTCGCCAGCGGGTATCGAAGGGTTAGTGCGGTCTGCCAGTCGCCGTCGGCGGGGCTCTGCGTGCTCGGATCGCTCATCTGGACTGCCTTTCGAAGGAGTTTACCAGCCTTGGGAGCGTCGCGATCGCCAAAGGAATGGGCGATCGACGAATTAGGGTGAAACCGCGCGTTCTCACCCTAGGTGCGACGGCGATCACTATCTTCGAAATCGTTCCGTCTCTAGCCGGCGAGTTCGCGGAGCAGTGGTTCGATCGGTTTCGCCTCCGCACCCAGAGGGTCCTCGGAAGCAACTAAGGGGCGCCCATGGACGGACGACCCGCGGGCGTTGCGGTGACGGCAGGCTCGAGGACGACACCCCAAGACGGCCCATGCGCCCGAAAGATGTACCCGCGAGACATGACGATCGCGGCGCCCACGATGAGCAGGGTCATCGCCACAATCACCAGCGGGTTCTGGGGCCACCACCACGGAGATGGTCCGCGTCTCTTGCCGGGGTCTATCGCTCGCGGTCTCGACTTTGATCCTCTTGGGTGCGTGGTCGCCAAATTCCGGACGTTTTCTGCATCGTCTCTCATGTTGGAACGATGATGGGCGTGCCGATAGGCCTGCGCGCCCCACGTGGCTGACCCAGAATGAGTCCGGTCACGTGGGTCACGTTGTGTTGCGCGCGTTACTGTCGAAGTCGGCGCAAGCTCTCGCCTATGCTCCTCGTGAACCGCCGAAAATCAGCGAGTCCGTCGAAATTCGCGGCGACGATGACGGCGATCGCAGCGACGACCGCGGGCGTCCAGTTGAAGGCCAGGGCCTGCTCAAGGGCTGCACGCCGTCCTACGTCCACCTTCCCGCCGCCGCTGGCACCGATGCCGTCCGAGCCAGAGACATTGGCCACGGAGGACTCTATCTCAGCCAGGGCCGAGCGAATGATTCGTGCGGCGTCACTGATACCGTCGAGATCGCGAAGCAGTGTCGTGAGTTCTGCGCTCGCCTTGGTGTACTGATTCTTCTCGAAGGCTCGGTGGGGCATCTCGTGCCACAACGACCCGACCAGGGCGACCTCCGTACTCCAGGGATCGATTCCGGCGCGCTCCAGCGTCTCAAGCGCGCGGCGGAGACCTTTCCACACCCGATATTCCAAGCGATCCTTGCCGAGCTGGCACCACCACCATCCGCAGTGCTCCAGGTGATTGAGAGGCCATTCTCCGCGCCCGACGAACGATTCCGTGCTTCCCATTGATCGATAGAACCGCGGCATCGCCTCTAGCGTGGCGACAGCCTGCTCGCTCGACGCAGTGGAGGACGGTTGTATCACCCGGTGGTGCTCTTCGATGTGGCCGATCGCCGTGAGAAACGCCTCGAACGCCGGACGGGCCTTTCTCGCAGCTTCCAACGACAGCATCGGTGCCCGCCGGCCTACCGCGTCCGCGCTCGTGTCCATCCCGGCAGCGATCTGCCGCTGCATCAGGAGGAATCGCTGCCCATAGATAGACCCCACATACTGTTCGTCCATCGTCGCCGGCACCACGAGCGGTCCGGTGGCGGTCCTATCTGTGGGGAACGCTGCCGCATCATCTGGCCGGTTTCCCGAGTTTCGAGTTCGCACGTTTGCACCTCATTTCGCAGCACCTTGGAGATAAAGCGCCGCTGGCGCCGCGCACCGAGGTCGCCGGGCGTGCTCGGCGCGGTGCGACGGCGATCACTTCTTCGAGGTCGTTCCGGTTGTCGTTTCTGTTTCAGTCAGGGCGTAGAACTCGTGCAGTTTGGCTTGAAGCAGCTTCTTGTCCGGCATGCGGGTCTGATACTCGGCGACCAGGGCAGGCGAAAGGGAACGGCTGAGGGCGTATTCGACCACCTCGCTGTCCTTGCTGGCGCAGAGCAAGACGCCGATCGACGGACCTTCGTGCGGCTTCCGGACATCACGGTCGAGGGCTTCCAGGTAGAACCCCAGCTTGCCGAGGTGCTCCGGTTCGAATTCACCTATCTTCAGCTCGACCGCGACGAGACACGAAAGACCGCGGTGGAAAAAGAGTAGGTCGAGGGCGAAGTCTCTGCCGCCAACCTGGAGCGGGACCTCGCTGCCGGCGAAGCAGAAGTCGCGGCCCATCTCGGCTAGGAAGCGACTCATGTTGAGGAGGAGACTCTTGTGCAGGTCGGCCTCGCGATGGCCGTGGGGCAGCTCCAGGAACTCGACGACGTACGCATCGCGGAAGGCCGTTTCGGCGCCAGGGCGCGATTCTCTCAACGCTGTTGAGACTCTTGGCGGATTCAGTACCGCACGCTCGAACATGGCGGCGTCGATCTGGCGGGCAACTTCCCGCACCGGCCAGCGCTGTTGCGTGGCCAGGCGGAGGTAGAACTCGCGCTCCTCGGGCCGCTTCGACCTGGTCAAGATGTGCAGATTCGAAGACCAGGGTAGTTCTCTCAACAGTGTTGAGAGTTCTGGCTGACCGACGTAGGCGTCGAAAAATTGGCGCATTCTCCAGAGATTCTGGGGAGAGAACCCCCGCACGCCCGGGTGCCGCTTCTGGACGAAAGCCGAAAGCTCCGCGACGGTACCCTTGCCCCAGCCTTCCGTTCCGATCCGGCGGCTGATGAATTCGCCTACCTGCCAGTAGAGGTCGATGAGGGTCGTATTCACGGCCGTCAAGGCGCGCCCACGGGCGGCCTGGATCATCTCCACGACCTCCGCGAAGGATTGTTCCTCGGTCGCGACGACCACGGCGGATGCCCGGGGACGGTCGCTGCCGAACTTTGACGACCTCACCTTGCTGGCCCCGCCCGCACCAGCGGATTTGCGTCGGTTAGGCAGGGCTCTCACCGATCGAAATCGAGGTTCGAAGTGTCGACGCGGATAAGCTCGAGTCGTTCCGCCAGCCCTGGTACGACCGAATCGATGTATGGGTGCCCTTCGATCAAGGTCAGGATGTCAGCCAGATCTTGCCGGCGCTCGCTCGGGCGACCCTTCGGATTCTCGGCGTTGGCCAGCTTCAGGGCGATCAAGTCCGGGGCGGCGACCAGTCGTAGCCGCATCCCGTCCAAATCGATGACGCATGCCCGCTCGACGGCACCGACCAAGGAATCCTCCTCGGCTAAGAATTGCAGCACAGTTCGCTCCTCGGGCGATCCCGTCCCAGGCGCGAGCCAGGTATTGCCATGAGCGAGCCGACCGGCGTGCTCGAACCCAGCACTGGTTAGAGTCTCGATAGGAACGTCGGCGTACGTTCGGACCGCCAGGACGATTTCACGCGCACTCCGCGGCTCCTGGGAGTGGAGTTGCATCGCCACCCCTCCGATCAGGGCGTAGGGCACGCCCGCGGTTTCGAGGAGCCTGGTCACAAGCCGTAGCGGCACTTCTTTCGAGTTTCCACCAGGTAAGCCCATCGTCTCACCCCATAGATGGTCGAGGGCATAACTGTCCCTCAGCCGTGACTCGACCTCGCCTGGGCTGGGCTGCCTCATCTTCAGAATCTTAGCGCGTGCTGACGAGACCCGAGAGGGCAGACGGCACCCGTCGCTAGGGTGATGACCCCACGGCCACCGAAATGACACCCATCTCTTGGAGCTTCGTGCGCACGCGATCGAAGGATTCGTTCACGTGTTCCTTGAACCGTATTGTCATGAAGCCGGCGGTGTCGGTCGGAAAGTCGGTCACCAAGCTTTCGTGCATGACGACGACTATCCGTCGTGTTCCGAGCAAGCCCCAAACCAACCCGAGTTCGAGGATCACGTTCTGGCGGGCACGCGGCGAAAACTTGGAGCCGCCAGCCAACCTGCCCAGGTCATCCGGGGTTGCCAGCACCACCGCCGTCCCGCATCCAGCGACCTTGTCTTCCAATGCCGACGCGATCACTTGTGCACCCGCCACAGTCTGGGTCTCCAGGACGATCGGTTCGAGGCCGAGACTTCGAAGCCAGCGCTCCATTTCCAACATCGGCTCGCGGGCACGACCGCACACCAGAAATACCCGCTTCGCGTATCGCGTCGTTTGGTACAGGGGGTTCGGCGAGACGTGCGTATCGGGCATTGCTAGCAACTTCACCTGGCCGGCGAGATTTTGGATATACAGGCCGACGATCGGAAGGGCCGTGTCGCGTGCCTGATCAATCGCGCAGACATTCGATAGATAGAACAGCGCATTCGCCTCGTCGGTCGACAACTCTTTCTGGTTAACGGAGAAGAGCGAGCCGTCGATCTCCTCGACGATCGCGATCAGCGTACTCCGAAGGCTGGCTCCTCCTGGCAGGCTGGACGCCCGGACCGCGTCACTGGCCCACCAGCGATCGATGAAGGAGATGAAGCTCACCAGTCCCTGCCGATGACTTTTCGCTGGATGGATGGTGGGCATGCCTACGCTAGGCTACCGGGCTAGAAGCGCGAGCGTCAATCCAACCCGGGATTCAGCGGCATGCAAGAAGTGGTCGCTGGCACGCTTGTGCAGGCCGACTGCACGGCCTTTTTCACCCTACCGCCTCTACAGCCGTTGCGTTTCAAACCCGTCTCTGTCCTTCATCTACTTCGGCGCGGTGGGATTTCCTCCAGAGTCTCTCGTGCAGTCTCCAGAACGGCCAACCTGATTTTCCGTCCCACGTTCGTCGTCGATCTCGTCCTTCCTCGCCACTGGGTTGTCGCGGATGTTCTCCCCCACCCGACGCCGAAAACCTCCTGAGGAGATGGCGGCGGAAGGGCGAGGTATGCACAGAGGGTGACTGCAAGATAAAGGGCCAGAGTTCACGCTGCCCTAAGCGGGCGCGTTCACTCGGAAAAGTGTAGAGGCAGACCTTTCGAGCTGGCGCTCACGTGCGCCGAAGGCCGTGTTCCGATTGGGGATTCGCGGGAGGCAACCGCGAATTCAGCGGTTTTTCGAAGGCCACCCGCCGGTCCGTCCGAGCGAGCGAGCACGCGGGCAACGGCGGGGCGTCTCGCTGCGAGAACCGCACAAGCCGGTAACGGTTCCCCAAGAAGGTGACCACTGGCCGGCGGGCGCACCCAGTGGCTGAGCGCCCCGTGAAATCGAAAGAAAGGAGGTCGGTTTTGTCGGCTTCGCTCCGACAACTCCGGCGTGCCCACCCAGTCGCTGAGCGCCCCGCTTGAATTCGAAGAAAGGAGGTCGGTTTCGGACGGTCAGGCCGATAACCCTGAGTAGTAGGACAAAAATTCTGCGGTTGGCCGAGAACCCCCGGTGAGAAGCGAAAGGAGGATCCAGTGCGTCAGAAGAAAGTTGGACGCTTTTGGAGGTCGGTTGCCGAGAACCCCAGTGAGAGAGGCGAACGGAAAAGTCAGAAAACCAAAGAAAGTGGGGTCCGTTTTTCGGCCGTTTGCCGAGAAGGTCAGTGAAAAGAGACCCCGACTTCACCACGCAGGAGAACAAACATGCGTCACAAAATTCGCGAGCAATCTTACGTTGATCCCGAGCTCCTTGCCCAAGTATGGGCCTATGAAGCGGCCAAGGGATGGACACACAGCGCGTTCACGAAGGAGGCCTACAAGAGGTTCCTCGCTGGCGAGCACGGTAACCCGGACCTCGTTGTTCGGCGCCTCGACGTCCTGACACAAGGGCTCGAACGGTTCCACACGACCCTCGAGCTTCTTGGGATGACCTTGGCGCTCCACGCCAAGCTCTGGTGTCGATCCCTACCCGCCTCACCCAGCACGCCGGACTCGTCGCAGCGGGGCGACACGGTGTACGGGGAGTTGATGCGCGGGGTGGCGAGCAAGTTCAGGGCGGGTCGCAGGTTGAACGGCGAGGTTTTTCCTGCGAACGGCGACGACCTGCCTCCTCGTCCTGGTTCGGGGGTGGGCGCGGGCGGTGGGAAAGGGGTAGGTGGCCGGTGAGCACCCGGAAGCCCGGCGAACCCGAGGAACCCCTCAACCCTCGCATCGGCAGGCGGCGGCGTGACTCGGACCGTGTGCCGTCGCCTCGGAGTGGATTTCGTCGCGGCACACGAAAGGCCGCCCGGCCAACCGGCATACCAGTTAACAAGCCCGCAGATAGTAGTCGGCGATGCGTGATCAAGAGCAGCTACGCGCCCATCGGGAAGCAGGGTCTCGCCGGAATGAAGCGCCATCTCCGGTATCTGGAGCGCGACGGCGTCGAACGAGACGGCTCGCCGGGACGTCTTTACGGAGCCGACGACGGGTTCTCTGCGGATGCCTTTCGTGCCCCCTTGGACGGCGAGCAGCGGCAATTTCGATTCATCGTCTCGCCTGAAGATGGCGACGCGCTCGATCTGAAAGAATTCGCGAGACAATTGATGAACCAGGTCGAGAGCGACCTCGGTCGGCGGCTCAACTGGGCCGCGGTGAACCATCACAACACCGGCAAGCCGCATGTCCACATCGACGTCCGGGGCGTCGATAGTGACGGCGACGACATTCGAATCGACGCCGATTACATCAAGTACCAGATGCGTTGGCGGGCGGAGGAAATTCTCACCCGCGAGCTGGGGCACAGAACCGAGCTCGAATATTCCAGGGCGCGCGAAGCGGATATTAGGGCAGAGCGTCTGACCGCGATCGATCGACTTCTTGGTGAGCACGTCGGACCCGACGGCACGGTGACGCTGCGGAAGCTGCTGGCCCGACCGGGACCCGAGGGTCGGAATTGCGTGGCTCGGCTGCAGACCCTCAAACAGTTCAAGCTGGCGGTCGAGAAATCTCCGGGGATTTGGCGGCTGGCCGAAGGGTGGAAGGAATCGCTCGCCCGTCTGGGCGAGCAGAACGATCGGATTGACCGGCTCTATCCCATCGTAGGTGAAAGGGCGGTGGACTATCAGATCGTCGATCCGAAGCTGCCCGTATCGACTTTCGAGGGTGTCGTGCTTGGCAAGGGCCTGCACGATGAGCTGTCCGGCCAGATGTTCGCGGCGGTCCAGGGAACTGACGGCCAGGGTTTTTACGTCCCGCTTCGACCAGAGGTCGCGGAGGCCCTGCACCCGGGCGAAACGATCCGGGTAGGGTTCAAGACCGAGCCCTGGGTGAAGCCGGCCGACCGAATCATCGCCCGGGTCGCTCACGATAATGACGGCATCTACGACCCGCGACAGCACCAGCGAGCGCTGGAAAACCTGCCGCGCAAGCCAGTCGATGCTGGTGATCGATCGCCGGCCGATTCGGTAAGAGCGAATATCGTGCGTCTCGAGCGCCTCGCTCGTTACCGGCTGGCCAGTCAGTTGCCCGATGGCCGCTGGCAAGTTCCCGCCGACCTGATTGCTCAGCTGGAGTCGCGGGAGCGGACGCACCCTCGCCACCTGCTTCGGATAGAAAAAGCCCGCGCGCCCGAACGGGACGTCGCTGTCGGCGCCATCTCCGACTCGGAGCGGGAGCGGCTGGCGCTCGGCCAGGCGGCGGCCGAACGGCTTGGGCTTGCCTTCGTGGCCGATCCGCCCCGATTTCAAGGGCGCCTGGCTCCGTCGCCGTCGGGCCCGTCCGGAACGGAATACGTCCAGGTGGTCGACTATCGGCACCGTCAGCTCACGCTCGTTCCCAAGCCCAAGGAAGCTGAGCTGCTGCGCGGAAAGCTCGTGACGCTGTCGCGTGACCCCGGCGGCCGTCTTTTGATCCGAACCGGTCCAGAGATCTCCCGCTGAGCCGTGTAGAGAGCACGGACCTGCGCCAACCAAGAAAGGAACGCACCCATGGAAAACACGAAGAAGAAAGCCGGCAGACCCAAATCCGAGCCCCGCAAGGGACCGCTGGTCCTGGAAGACGCTCAAAAACGAGAGACGATCCTCACCGAGATCTCTGCCGACACAGCGCAGGAGCTGAGCGAATACGCTGCCTGGGTCAGGGAATCGGCGCCCTCGAAGATGACGTCCGCGGAAGCCGTTTCCAAGACCGTCAATTTCGCAATCCGCGACCTCTTCGCTCGGGACAAGCGCTGGCATGAGCACAAGCGAACCGACGGTCGACCACCCAGCACAGACGAAAACCCTCCGGCGCCTTCCGCATCGCCGCCGGCATCTCCCACGTCTCCGGTATCCCGGACCGCGCCCGGGCCCTCCGCACTCCCACCGCCGGGTGGGCGTGACGGTCGGACGGGGTCGCAGACGAGCAGTTGAGGACATTAGTCACCTGAGATTCGAACGTGACCCTGGAGGAGTACTTTCGCGAGCTGATCCGGGACGCCGTGCGCGAAGAGCTGCGTGCGCTGGGCGTCCCGGACGCTTCCTTATCGACGGCGGCCGAGCCGAGTTGCTTGCGCGATGGACCGATGACGACTGCGCAAGCGGCTCAGTACTGCGGTTTCAAGACCACGGCGGCGATCAGGAAAGCGTTCGGCGAGGGACGGCTCGTCCCGCTCGGCAAGCGCGGGGGAAAGGGCACGTACATCTGGTCTCGCGAGGCGCTCGACGTGTTCTTGGCCGGCGCTCGCGGTGGTATCGTTCGGTCCGGACGTCCAGGTGCGCCTCCGGAGAACGCTGGAGGACATCATGGAAGAAACGAAATGGATCGAGAGATGGAAATATCAGATCGCGGCCAAACCCTCGCGACCGGGGGTGTGGCGCGTGAAAGGAGGTGGGTATCTCGTTCGGGGTCGGACCACGGACTTTCGAACGGGAAAACAACGCGAAGTCCTGAGGGCGGTGAAGGACACGGACGCGGCCGGGGCCTACAGGCTCCTGCAGCAGGTGCTCGACGAGGTGCGCAGCGGAGCGGCGAGGGGAACACGGCAGAGCAAGCGCTTCAGCGAATACGCCGCGTCGCTCTTCGAAAGAAAGGTGCTGAAGGGTGAGGTCGCGTCGGCGCAGACACGGGAGAACTGGGAGCTGATGTTGCGGCTCCATCTTTTTCCCGCGTTCGGCGAGACGTTCGTGGATGCGATCTCGAAGAGCGACGTCGAGGAATGGTTGGCGGGGGAGGCGAAGAAGGTCCGGAGAGGCGCGTGTTCACCGGTGACGGTGAACAACCGGCTGCGGTTCTTGCGGAGCATCATGAACGAGGCGGTCGACGAGCTCGGGCTGGAGAAGAACCCCGTCACGAAGGTGAAGGGACTCGACACCAGCACGCATACCACCTACACGGAGGAGGAGCCGAACGCGCTGGTCCCCGAGGAGGTTCAACCCTTCCTCGTCGCGATGCGCGATCGATATCCGCAGCACTTCGCGATGGTGGCGCTCGGCTTCGCGACCGGGTGGCGGCCGTCGATGATGCGGCCGCTGCGTCGGAAGGGGGCCTCCGCGGACGTGCTCTGGGACAGGAGCGTCGTGCTTGCCAGGCGGTCACAGACTCGCGGCGACGAGGTCATGGAGGCGACGAAGAACTCGACGCGCTTCCGCGTGACCTTGCCTCCAGAGGTCATGGTGATCCTGCGCTGGCACGCCGATCAACTGCCCTCGGACCCGATGCGGAGGAGCGATCTCCTGTTTCCCTCCGACATCGGCGCGTTCCGGAGCCCGACCGTGCTCGACAAGCCGTTCAAGGACATCTGCCAGCACCTCTCGCTCGGAAAGAAAGTGACGCCGAAGGCGATGCGCCGGACCTTCCAAGACCTTGCCCGTCGGGCGGCGGTCGATGGCCTGGTCCAGCGCAGCATCTGCGGCCACCTCACCGAGGAGATGACCGAGCGCTATAGCTCGGTTGCGCAAGTGGAGGTCGAAGCGGCACTCGGGAAGGTGGTCTCGCTGGCCGGATACCGCGATCTTCTGCGGGGCCCCACCGGTGAGATGCGAAGTGGTGGGAAAGTGGTGGGAAAGACGATCCCGACAACGGAGGAGTCAAACGCGTCGGGGCTGCAACCGACCGCAGTCGCTTAGCTTTTCTTGAGCGGGATATCGGGTTCGAACCGACGACATTCAGCTTGGGAAGCTGACACTCTACCAACTGAGTTAATCCCGCGGATGACCGTCTTATGTCCTTATTGTCCTTCCAAGTCAATGGGTTAGACCGATTTTCGTCTCTGCTCCTGCTGCCTCGCCCGAGCCCCCAGAAGGGCCATTTTGGGCATGCATACCCAATGCATACCCACCCCCGCCCGCCGACAGCCCACGGTACCCGGCCAGGGC
>DASRLC010000454.1:0-16390 GCA_035648655.1 Polyangia bacterium | reverse complement strand
GACCCCGACGGCGCCCCGCCGCCGCAAGCACGTCGCCGCGCCGCCCGCGGATGGCACCGGTGCCCCGGCCGGCAACGACACCCCGGCGGCGCCCGCCGCGCCGACACCCGCGCCCGCACCCGCCGGCGGGTAGTCCTCGCGTGAGCAGGGACCCTCGAGGGTCCTTTGCGTAGTAGTCCGGCGGCCCCGCCGCGGTTAAGCTTGGGCGACACCATGTCGCTGCCGTTCGTCAAAGTCGAAGGGATTGGGAACGACTTCGCGGTCGTCGATCTGCGCCCGGGTCGGCCGGGCACGCTGGCGGGCGGACCTTCGCCGCAAGACCCGGCGGTGGTGCGGGCGATCTGCGATCGGCGCTTCGGCGTGGGTGCCGACGGTGTGCTGGCCATCCTGCCGAGCACGCTGGGCGATGCGCGCATGCGCGTGCTCAACGCCGACGGCAGCGAGGCCGAGATGTGCGGCAACGGCATCCGCTGCGTCGCCAAGGTGCTCTACGAATCCGATCCGGCGATGCGCCGGCCGATCTTGCGCATCGAGACCGGCGCCGGGCTGCTCGAGTGCGCGCTCTCCGCTACGGCCGGTGTCGTGCGCGACGTGGCGGTCGACATGGGGCGCCCGCGTCTTTCGCGCGACGAAATCCCGCTCGCACCCGCCGGGTCATCGCGCGCCCTGCGCGAAGCGATCACCGCGCGCGACCGCGAATTTCGCTTCACGGCCGTCTCGATGGGCAACCCGCACACGGTGATCTTCGTGGACGACGCTGCCGATCTCCGCGCGCTCGCCGAAACCTACGGTCCGACGCTGGAGGTCGCGGATCGGTTCCCGCACCGGACCAACGTCGAATTTGCCCGCGTGCGCGGCGGCGAGATCGACCTGGTGGTGTGGGAGCGCGGCAGCGGCCTCACCCTCGCCTGCGGCACCGGCGCCTGCGCCACGGTCGTCGCCGCCGTGCTGGAAGATCGCCTGGCAGCCGGCATCGAAACGCCGGTTCACCTCCCGGGCGGCACGCTGACCATCACGGTCGCCAAGGACCTCGGCAACGTGGTGATGCGCGGCCCGGCGCGCATCGTCTTCGAAGCGACCATCGACGTCGCCCGCCTGCTCGAACGACAAGACATCCCGGCTTGAACGCCCTACTCTGGGGCCCCGCATGGCCCTCAAGAAGTCCGAGCTCTACTCCACGCTCTGGTCCAGTTGCGACGCGCTCCGCGGCGGCATGGACGCCAGCCAATACAAGGACTACGTGCTGGTGTTGCTCTTCATCAAGTACATCAGCGACAAGTACGCAGAGCAGAAGTTCGCGCCGGTCACCATCCCGAAGGGCGCCAGTTTCAAAGACATGGTCGCGCTCAAGGGGACGTCGAACATCGGCGACGACATCAACAAGCAGATCCTGGCGCCGCTGAAGGACGCCAATAGGCTTTCGGACTTCCCGGACTTCAACGACGCGACGAAGCTGGGCGACGGCAAGGAGAAGGTCGAGCGCCTCACCAACCTGATCGCCATCTTCGAGAACCCGGCCCTCGACTTCTCCAAGAACCGCGCCGAGGGCGACGACATCCTGGGCGACGCGTACGAGTACCTGATGCGCCACTTCGCCACGGAGAGTGGCAAGAGCAAGGGTCAGTTCTACACGCCCGCCGAGGTCAGCCGGGTGATCGCGCAGAGCCTGGGCATTCGTAACGCCAAGACCAGCGCGGCCACGACGGTCTACGACCCGACCTGCGGCTCGGGCTCGCTGCTCATCAAGGTCGCCGACGAAGCGGGGACGAAGGTCACGCTCTACGGGCAGGAGAAGGACGCGGCCACCAGCGCCCTCGCCCGCATGAACATGTACCTGCACGACAACCCGGAGGCGCTGGTCTTCCAGGGCAACACGCTGACGGATCCGAAGTTCATCGAAGACGGCAAGTTGAAGATCTTCGACTACGTGGTGGCGAACCCACCTTTCTCGGATAAGCGCTGGAGCACGGGACTCAACCCCGCGGAGGATCCGCACGATCGCTTCAAGGCGTTCGGTGTGCCGCCCGGTAAGCAGGGTGACTACGCCTACCTCCTTCATATCATCCGATCACTGAAGAGCACGGGCAAAGGGGCCTGCATCTTGCCGCACGGGGTTCTCTTCCGCGGCAACGCCGAAGCGGACATCCGGCGCGCGCTGGTCCGGCGTGGCTACATCAAGGGGATCATCGGGCTGCCGGCGAACTTGTTCTACGGCACGGGGATCCCGGCCTGCATCGTGGTGGTCGACAAGGACGGTGCCGCGGCGCGGAAGGGGATCTTCATGATCGACGGCAGCGGCGGCTTCATGAAGGAAGGACCCAAAAACCGGCTGCGGGCGCAGGACATCCACCGGATCGTCGACGCCTTCAACAAGCAGAGCGACGTCCCCCGGTACGCGCGCATGGTCGGGCTGGAGGAGATAGAGAAGAACGACTTCAATCTCAACCTACCCCGCTACATCGACAGTCAGACGCCGGAAGATCTACAGGATATAGCCGGCCACCTGCAGGGCGGCATTCCGGGTGGCGGATGTGGATGCGCTGCAACGGTATTGGGCCGTCTGCCCGGGTCTCCGGAAGACGTTGTTCAAGAAGGGGCGCGCGGGGTACGTCGAGCTGGCGGTCGAGAAGGCGGCGGTCAAGTCGACAATCTACGAGCACCCGGAGTTCGCGGCGTTCATCGGGAAGATGAACGGGCACTTCGATGTGTGGCGGAAGCGGAGCGCGAAGACGCTCAAGGGGCTGACCGCGGGGTGCCATCCGAAGCAGGTGATCACGGAGCTGGCGGAGGGGTTGTTGGCGCACTATGCGGGCAAGGCGCTGATCGATCCCTACGACGTGTATCAGCACCTGATGGACTACTGGGCGGCGACCATGCAGGACGACTGCTACCTGATCGCGGCGGACGGCTGGAAGGCCGAGACGTATCGGATCATCGAGAAGGACAAGAAGGGCAAGGAGCGGGACAAGGGGTGGGCCTGCGATTTGGTTCCCAGGGGACTAATCGTGGGGAGCTACTTCGCGAAAGAGCAGGCGGAGATCGACGAGATCGCGGCGGCGCTGGAGGCGGTGACGGCGCGGGTAGCGGAGCTGGAAGAGGAGCACGGCGGTGACGACGGTGCGTTCTCGGAGCTGGACAAGGTGAACAAGGCCAACGTCGCGGCACGGTTGAAGGAGATCGCGGGGGACGCGGACGCGAGGGACGAGGCGGCGGCGCTCGGCGCCTGGTCGAAGGCGAGCGGCGAAGAGGCGGCGCTGAAGGGGCGGCTCAAGGACGCCGAGGCGGCGCTCGACGCCAAGGCGTACGCTCAGTACGCGAAGCTGAGCGAGGCCGAGGTGAAGACGTTGGTCGTCGACGACAAATGGCTGGCGGCGCTCGACTCGGACATCCACGGTGAGATGGACCGCGTGAGCCAGGCGCTCACCGGGCGGGTGAAGGAGCTGGCGGAGCGGTACGAGACGCCGATGCCGGAGATGGTTCGCCGGGTGGCGGAGCTGGAGGCGACGGTGAACCGACATCTCGAGAAGATGGGGTTCGCGTGTTGACCGAGAAATGGAAGACGAAGTCGCTCGGAGACGTCGCGACCCTCCAGCGCGGTTTTGATCTTCCATATCGACTGCGAAAACCGGGACTGATCCCGGTAGTCACCTCCTCAGGCACGGAGGACCGCCACAGCGAAGCCAAAGTCAGGGGACCCGGCGTGGTTACCGGGCGCTACGGCACCATAGGAGAAGTATTTTTTGTCCCCAATGACTTCTGGCCCCTAAACACAACGCTCTATGTTCGCAACTTCCACGGAAACCATCCCCTCTTTGTGTCGTATTTGCTCCGGACGATCGATTTCGAAACACACAGCGGTAAAAGCGGCGTACCCGGCGTCAATCGCAACGATCTGCATGAACTTGACGTCGTCGTCCCGCCCACCAGGATTGAACAAGAAGCGATCGCCCGGGCGTTGAGCGATGCGGATGCCCTCATCGAATCCCTGGAGCAACTCCTCGCCAAGAAACGCCACCTCAAACAAGGCGCCATGCAGGAACTGCTCACCGGCAAGAAGCGCCTGCCCGGGTTCAGCGGGAAGTGGAAGACAACCCGACTCGGCGAGATCTGTGAGATCGCGATGGGAAGAACACCACCCCGTCTCAACCCGGCATTTTGGGGCCAGGGCCACGTCTGGCTTTCGATTGCCGACTTACGCGGCAAGGTTGTGGCTGCGTCGAAGGAGGAGATTACAGCTCTCGCGGCAGCAGGGATGCAGGTCATTCCAAAGAACACGTTGCTGATGAGTTTCAAACTCTCGATCGGTCGGCTGTGTTTCGCCGGGTGCGATCTCTATACGAACGAGGCAATTTGTAGCTTCAGCAGGCTGCGAGCCGATGCGGATTTTCTCTATTACGTCCTGTCTCGGACGGACTTCTCGCTTTACGGCAAGCAGGCGGTGAAGGGATACACCTTGAACAAGGAGTCCCTCGGGTTGGTCGAGGTTCGACTGCCATCCGACACCGAGCAAACCGCCATCGCCGCCGTCCTCTCCGACATGGACGCCGACATCGCCGCCCTCGAATCCAAGCTCGCCAAGACCCGCCAGGTGAAGCAAGGCATGATGCAGGAGCTGCTCACCGGGAGGATCCGGCTCGTATGAAGGAGAACCAGCAGGTCGAATGGAAGGAGTCCTGGCGGGACGAGTTCCTGAAGGCGGTCTGCGCGTTCGCCAATTCCGACGGCGGCGTCCTCGTCATCGGACGCAACAACAAGGGCAAGGTCGTCGGCCTCGCCAACGCCCACAAGCTGCTCGAAGAGCTCCCGAACAAGATCCGCGATCTGCTCGGCATCGTGGTGAAGGTGAACCTCCGCGGCCACTCGTCGCGCGAGTACCTGGAGATCGTCGTCGAGGCGTACCCCAACCCGATCAGCTACCGCGGCGAGTACTACGTCCGCAGCGGCAGCACCACCCAGGCGCTCAAGGGCGCCGCCCTGTACACGTTCTTGCTGCGCAAGCAGGGCCGAAATTGGGACGGGGTCCCCGATCCGACCCTGCGTCTCAAGGATTGCAGTGCGCAGGCCCTTCGCCTGTTCGCAAAGAACGCGACGCGCAGCGGCCGCATGGACAGCGCCGTTCTCCGAGATGGCCGAGGCGCCGTCCTCGAGAACCTGGAGTTGATGGAGGGCCAATACCTGAAACGGGCGGCCGGCTTGCTGTTTTCGGACCGCCCCGAGAGCCGCGTGAGCGGCGCGTGGATCAAGACGGGCTTCTTTTTCAGCGACGATGATCTTCGCCACCAAGACGAAGTCCACGGCAACCTCTTCGAGCAGGTCGAGAACACGCTGAAGGTTCTGGAGAGCAAGTACCTCAAGGCCTACATCAGCTATGAGGGGCTCCAGCGCCTCGAGACCTACCTGTTCCCGATGGAGGCCGTCCGCGAGGCGCTGCTGAACGCCGTCATTCACAAGGACTACAGCAGCGGCATCCCGATCCAGATCAGCGTCTATGAAGACAAGATCGTGCTCTGGAACCCGGGCGAGCTGCCGCAGAACTGGACCCTGAAGAAGCTGCTGGGGAAGCACCCGTCGAAGCCCTTCAATCCGTTGCTCGCGAACGCCCTATTTCGGGCCGGGTTCATCGAGTCGTGGGGGCGTGGGATCGAGAAAATCCGGCGGGCGTGCGAGGAGCACGGGATCGAGCCGCCCGTCTACGATCTCAGCATGTCCGGTCTGATGGTGACCTTTCACGCCAACCCCCAGCACCTGGCCGCGGCCACCGGGGGGGCGAACGGCACTACCCAAGAAACTACCCCCAAAACTACCCAAGAAACCCAGATCACTACCCCAGAAACCCAGCCCACTACCCCAGAAACTACCCAAGAAACGCGTGGTACTACCCCAGAAACTCAGATCACTACCCCAGAAACGCGCGCTACTACCCCAGAAACCCAGATCACCACCTACCCGGGAACTACCCAAGAAAAGATCCTCGGCCTGCTTAGAACCCAACCCCACGTCTCCAGCCGGGCGCTAGCTGCCCAGCTCGGGCTAACCCGTGACGGCATCCGGTATCACCTGCGGAAACTGACATTAGAGGGGATCATCCGCCACGTGGGGCCGACCAAGGCCGGCTACTGGGAAGTCCTGGAGGCACCGGCCAAGGCACCGGCCAAGGCACCGGCCAAGTCACCGGCCAAGTCGAGGTCATGACGTGACCGTCGGTCAGCCCGAGCGCGCCACCCAGAGCCGCGTGATCGCCCTCTTCCGTGACGAGCTGGGCTACCGTTACCTCGGCGACTGGACCGACCGCGAGGGCAACAGCAACATCGAGGAGGGGCTCGTCACCGCCTGGCTGGCCAAACAAGGCCGCACCCCCGAAGAGATCAGTGGCGCGCGCCACCGGCTGCGTACCGAGGCGGCCAACCACGGGCGCAATCTCTACGGCAACAACCAGGCCGTATACGCCCTGCTCCGCTACGGCGTGCCCGTCAAGACCGAAGCCGCCAACCCGACCGAGACCGTTCACCTCATCGACTGGCGCCAACCAGAGAACAACGACTTCGCGATCGCCGAGGAGGTCACGCTCAAGGGCGGGCACGAGCGGCGGCCCGATCTGGTCCTCTACGTGAACGGCATCGCCGTGGGCGTGCTGGAGCTAAAGAACAGTCGCGTCAGCCTGGGCGACGGCATCCGGCAGAGCCTCTCCAACCAGCAGCCGGAGTTCAACGCCTGGTTCTTCAGCACCGTGCAGCTCATCTTGGCCGGCAACGACTCGGAGGGGTTGCGGTACGGCACCATCGGCACCGAGGAGAAGTACTTTCTCAACTGGAAGGAGGACGAGCAGGACAACACCCGATTCAAACTGGACAAATATCTCCTCAAGCTTTGCGCCAAGCCCCGATTGCTGGAGCTGCTGCACGATTTCGTCCTGTTCGACGGCGGCGTCAAGAAGCTGCCACGCGTTCATCAGTATTTCGGCATCAAGGCCGCGCAAGAGCACGTCCAGCGGCGCGAGGGCGGCATCATCTGGCACACCCAGGGCAGCGGGAAGAGCATCGTCATGGTGCTGCTGGCCAAATGGATCCTGGAGAACAACCCCAACGCGCGCGTCGCCATTCTCACCGACCGCAGCGAGCTGGACAAACAGATCGCCGGCGTCTTCAAGGATTCCGGCGAGACCATCTATCGCGCGCGCAGCGGCCGCGACCTGATGACCCAGCTCGGCAAGGCCACGCCGCGTCTGCTCTGCTCGCTGCTGCACAAGTTCGGACGCCGGGACGTCAAGGATCTGGATGCCTTCATCGCGGATCTCGAAGCCCGGCCCAGCGCTACCGTCGGCGACGTGTTCGTGTTCGTCGACGAGTGCCACCGCACCCAGAGCGGCAAGCTGCACCGGACCATGAAGGCGCTCATGCCCAACGCGACCTTCGTCGGGTTCACCGGCACGCCCCTTTTGCAGAAGGACAAGAAGACCAGCCGGGAGGTCTTTGGCGGGTATATCCATACCTACAAGTTCAGCGAGGCCGTCGAGGACGACGTCGTGCTGGATCTGGTCTACGAGGCTCGCGACATCGATCAGGATCTCGGCTCCAAAGACAAGATCGACGCCTGGTTCGAGGCAAAAACGAAGGGGCTCAACGACTGGCAGAAGGACGAGCTCAAGAAGCGGTGGGGCACCATGCAGACCCTGCTCAGCTCGCGCGGGCGCATGGAGCGCGTCGTCGCCGACATCGTATACGACTTCAGCGTGAAACCGCGCCTCGCCAGCGAGCGCGGCAATGCCATTCTCGTGGCGTCCAGCATCTACGAGGCGTGCAAGTACTTCGGCTTGTTTGGCAAGACCCCGTTTCGTGGGAAGTGCGCCGTCGTGACCTCGTACGACCCGCAAGCAAAAGACGTCACGAAGGAGGAGGTTGGGGCCAACACCGATTCGGACAAGCAGACGGTTTTCAACACCTACACGACGCTCCTGGCCGACGTCGACGCCAAGCCCGGTATGTCGAAGACCGAGACCTACGAGGAATGGGCCAAGGCGATGTTCACCGACGAGCCGGCGAGCATGAAGCTGCTGGTCGTGGTCGACAAGCTGCTCACCGGCTTCGACGCGCCCCACTGCACGTACCTCTACATCGACAAGTCGATGCGCGATCACGGCCTGTTCCAGGCCATCTGCCGCACCAACCGGATCGACGGTGAGGACAAGGACTTCGGCTACATCGTCGACTACAAGGACCTATTCAAGAACCTGGTCAACGACAAGGGCACCGGCGCCTTGCAGGTCTACACCTCCGAGCTGGACCACTCGGCCGGGGGCGCGACGCCCGAGGTGTTGATGCAGGATCGGCTGGCGAAGGGGCGGGAGCGCCTCGATGGCGGGATGGAGACGGTGTTCCTGCTGTGCGAGCCGGTCGAGCCGCCGAAGGGCGAGCTCGAGCACATTCACTATTTCTGCGGCAACACCGAGATCCCGTCCGACCTCAAGGATCGGGAGCCCCAGCGCGCGGCCCTGTACAAGGCGACCGCGGCGTTCGTGCGCGCCTACGCCAACCTCGCCGACGAGCTGGAGCCGGCCGGTTACGGCGCGGCGGATATTGTCCGCATCAAGGAGCGCCTCCAGCACGACCTGAACGTCCGCGAGATCATCCGCAAGGCCAGCGGAGAGAGCCTCGACCTCAAGGCCTACGAGGCCGACATGCGGCATCTCATCGATACGTACATCGAGGCCAAGGAGCCGCGAACGGTGTCGCCCTTCGACGGCCTGAGCTTGCTCGAGTTGATCGCGAAGACCGGAATCGGAAACGCGATTGCCGCGCGTCTCGGCAACCTCAAGGGCAGCCAGAACGCCGTCGCGGAGACCATCGAGAACAACGTTCGCAAGATGATCCTCAAGGAGCACCTCAACGATCCGGCGTTCTACGCCAGGATGTCGGCGCTGCTGGACGAGATCATCGCCACGCGCAAGGCCAGGGCCCACGAATACGCGGAGTACCTCGAGCGCATCGCCGATCTGGTGAAAAGAGTCGGCGCGGGCCAGGAAGAAGACACCCCGATCTCGCTCGACACCCCTGGAAAACGCGCGCTCTACAACAATCTCGAGGTCACTCCGGGGCGGAGCATGATCGGCGACGGTGAAGCGGCTCGCTCGGCGGAATACGACCTCCCGGAGGATCGGCAGCTCGCGCTGGCGTTGACGATCGATCGAGCGATCAAACGGGTTCGGCCCGACGGTTGGCGTGACGTACAGACGCGGGAAATGGTCATCAAGCGGGCACTTTACGAGGTGCTGGCGAACGAGGCCGAGGTCGAACGGATCTTCCTCATCATCAAGGCGCAGGCGGAATATTGACGGGCACCGTCCTACACCTCGGTGACGTCGCCGTTCACGTCACATTGAAGGATATCAAGAACGTTCACCTGGGCGTCTACCCGCCGGGCGGCCGGGTTCGCATTGCGGCGCCCACTCGGATGAAGATGGACGCCATCCGCGTTCTGGCTATCTCGAAGCTGTCGTGGATCCGCCGCCAGCAGAGATCGTTCCGGGGTCAAGAACGGGAAGCGCATCGCGAGTACGTGAACGGGGAGAGCCACTACCTGTGGGGCCGGCGCTATCTTCTCACGGTCGAGGAATGCGACGCGGCCCCGAGGATCGAAGCCACGCCCAGCCGCCTGCTGCTTCGGGTGCGCCCCGACACCGATGCAGCCAAGAAGGCCATCCTGGTCGAGGGGTGGTATCGGCGGCAGATCCGGGGCGCGCTGACGCCGCTGTTGCGCAAGTGGAACGCGCTGGTGGATGCCGCACCGAACAAGGTCTTCGTCCAGCGGATGCGAACTAAATGGGGGAGTTGCAACCCCCGCACGGGCAACATCCGCCTCAATACCGAGCTCGCTAAGAAACCGCGTGCCTGCCTCGAATACATCCTCGTCCACGAGCTGCTGCACTTATTGGAACCGACCCACAACGACCGGTTCACGCGTCTCATGGCCAGATTTTTTCCGAGCTGGCAGATCCAACGCTCGGAGCTGAACCGCCTGCCCTTGCGCCACGAGAGCTGGGTCTACTGATGAACCGAACGAAGCGTTGTTCTGCGGGTCCCGCTAGAACAACGTCCCCTGCGGGCGCGACGGGACCGGCAAGCCCAGGTGGTCGTAGGCGCGGCGGGTGATCTGGCGGCCGCGCGGCGTGCGGAGCAGGAAGCCCTCTTGAATGAGGTAGGGCTCGTAGACGAATTCGAGGGTGTCGCGATCCTCGGCCAGCGAGGCCGCCAGCGAGTCGATCCCGACCGGGCCGCCGTCGAAGCGCTGCACGATGGTGCTCAGGATCTTGCGGTCGCCCGCGTCGAGGCCGGCGGCGTCGACCTCCAGCCGACCCAGCGCGTACTCCGCCAGATCGCGGGTCACGCGCCCGTCGCCGCGCACGTCGGCGAAGTCGCGGATCCGACGCAGGAGGCGGTTCGCGATGCGCGGCGTTCCCCGGGCCCGGCGGCCGATCTCCTCGGCGCCGGCGTCTTCGATCGGAATGCCGAGCAGGCGCGCCGAGCGCTTGACGATGGTGGTCAGGTCGGCCGGCGAGTAGAACTCGAAGGTCTCGACGATGCCGAAGCGCGACAGCAACGGCGAGCCGAGCTGTCCGGTGCGGGTGGTGGCGCCCACCAGCGTGAAGCGCTCGATGGGCAATGGGATGGCCCGCGCCCCGGCGCCCGCGCCGGTGACCAGCTCGATGCGAAAGTCCTCCATGGCGGGATAGAGGCTCTCCTCGATGACCGGCTGCAGGCGGTGGATCTCGTCGATGAACAGCACGTCGCCGCGGCCGAGCGAGGTCAGGATGCCGACCAGGTCGCCCTTGCGCTCCAGCACCGGCCCCGAGGTGATGCGCACCTCCGACCCCATCTCGCGCGCCAGCAGAAAGGCCAGGGTGGTCTTGCCCAGGCCGGGCGGCCCGGAAAGCAGCACGTGGTCGAGCGCGTCGCCGCGTTTGCGCGCCGCCTGGACGTAGACCGCCAGGTTCTCGGCCACCTTCCGCTGTCCGACGAACTCGGCGAAGCTGTGCGGCCGCAGCGCCGCGTCCTCGTCGCGATCGCGCGCCACCGCGCCCGCGCCGGCGGAGACCACCCGCTCGGCGGGCACGACCGCGACCGTTCCGTCGTCGGCCGTCCCGTCCTCGTGCTTGCTGCGCGCCATGGACTAGGACCTGCGCAACGCGCCCAGCGCCTCGCGCACCAGATCGGCCACCGGACGGGCCGGATCGAAGCGCTCCAGCAGCGGCTCGATCTCGGCCGGCTTGTACCCGAGCTGGACCAGCGCGCCGTAGACGTCGGCGAGTGGGCCGCGCGGCAGATCGCTCTGCGCCGGCGGCGGCGCAACCGCCACGCCTTTGCTGGCCGGCAGGGTCAGGATCTTCTCGCGCAGCTCGAGCGCCAGGCGCTCGGCGGTCTTGCGACCCACCCCTTTGATCTGCGTGAGGCGCGGGATGTCGCCGGTCGCGATGGCGCGGACGATCTCACCCGCCTCCATCCCGGCCAGGATCGCCAGCGCCACCCGCGGGCCCACCCCCTGCACGCCGATGAGCGTCTGAAACAGGCGCCGCTCACCGAGGTCGGTGAAGCCGTAGAGCCGCAGCGGCTCGTCCTTGACGAAATGGGTGTGCACGAAGAGCAGCGTCTCACCCGCCGCGGGCGAGATCACCAGCGTCGCCGCGGCCTGAGCGCTCACGAACACCTGGTAACCGACGCCGGCCACGTCGACCACCGCCGCCTCGCCGTCGGCCTCCAGGATCCGTCCCCGCAGAAAGGAGATCATTTTGGTCGGAACCCTGGGAGGGTTCCGCTCCTCCCGCGAAGGGGTCGACTCCGCGAAGCCGAATCGCCCCCACGCGCGTCGCGACAGCGGGCGTGGCAGATGGCAATGGCCAGCGCGTCGGCCGCGTCGGGCTCGGGCGTGCGGCGCAACGACAGCAACGCGCGGACCAAGTACCCGATCTGATCCTTGGTGGCGCGGCCGTGGCCGACCACGGTCTTCTTGACGGTCGCCGGCGGATAGCCGCTCACCAGTAGGCCGCATTCGGACGCCACGAAGAGCGCCACGCCGCGCGCCTCGCCGAGCGCCAGCGTCGACTGCACGTTGACGCCGAAGAAAGCCTCCTCCATCGCCACGACGTGCGGCCGCACCTCTTCGATGAGATCGCGCAACCCACGGCCGATCTCGCCCAGGCGCACCGAGCGCGTGTCCCGCGCCGAGGCCGAGATGACGCCACACTCGACGTAGGTGACCGTCGAAGTCCCCGCGCCTTCGCACTCGATCACGCCGTAGCCGAGCCGCAACGTGCCGGGGTCGATCCCCAGAATACGCAGCGGTGTCCGCAAGGGCGCGCGCGGCGAAGACCGCGGCGCCGTCCGCGGCGCGCCCCCTGCAGTCGCCGGTGACGTCGCCCGCGGCATCGACCCGATCGTCAGCCGAGGCTCTCCAGCACGGAGTCGTCGACGTCCATGTTCGAATAGACGTTCTGCACGTCGTCGTTGTCTTCGAGCGCGTTCACCAGCTTGACCGCGCCCTCGGCGTCCTTGCCGACCAACTTGACGACGTTTTGCGGGACCATCGTCACCTCGGCCGACACCGGATCGGGCAGACCGGATTTTTTGAGCTTGTCGCGAATCTCCTCGAACTGTTTGGGTTCGGTGACCACCACCAACGACTCGCCTTCGGCGCGGATGTCGTCGGCGCCCAGCTCGATCGCCAGCTCGGTGACCTTGTCCTCGTCGACGACCACCTTCTCGTAGACGATCAGGCCCTGCTTCTTGAACATCCAGCCGACCGAGCCGGAGGCCCCCAGGTTGCCGCCGTGCCGGGTGATGACGCTGCGGATGTCGCTGGCGGTGCGGTTGCGGTTGTCGGTCATGATCTCGACCAGCACCGCCGCCCCGCCCGGGCCGAAGACCTCGTAGTTGAACTCTTCGTAATTGACGCCCTCGAGATCGCCAGTCCCCTTCTTGATGGCGCGATCGATGGTGTCGTTGGGCATGTTCACGCTGCGCGCCTTATCGGCGGCCGCGCGCAAGCGGGGGTTGCCGCTGACGTCTCCGCCACCGAGGCGGGCCGACAGCGTCAGCTCCTTGATGACCTTGGTCCAAAGCTTGGACTTCTTGGAGTCCGAAGCCTCTTTCTTGTGCTTTATCTTCGACCACCGGTTGTGCCCGGACATGCCTATTTCCTATCACAATCCGCCGGTTCCTGAGACCTTCCTGCGCCGGCCGAGGACAGGGCGACGGGACGACGGGCCGTGCAGCCGCGCCGGGACATCCGTCAGGGCGGCCCCCAGCCGGGGGTCGGCACCAGCGGCGTGTGGTTCCAGGCATCGGAGCGATCGCAGGCGGTTTGAATCAAGCGATGAACGGCCTTGCCGTTCCAGCTCCCGGCCGAGACGTCGACCCACCCCCCGTAGCTGGAGACGATCGCCGCGCCCTGCACCAACTGCACCGCCTCGCCCGAGTTCGACAGACCGTCCGCCCCGAGCCGGGTGTCGACCCGCACCAGCAGCGTCCCGGCCCGCGGCGCCGGATCGCTCCCCTCGTCGGGATCGTAGGTCGCCGTGACGACCAGCGCGTAGCCGCCCGCCGCCAGCGTCTCGGCCGGCAGATCGTCGCCCCCCTTGCTGTCCTGCAGGCGCAGGCCGGCGAGCGGCAGGTCCACGTCGCCCAGGTTGCGCAGCTCGACGTACTCCTGCTGCGGCTCGGGCCCGGCGGGGTTGGCCAGCACCTCGGTGATCGCGATGTCGGGGAGCGCCGCCGGCGCCGTGAAGGCGAACGGCGCCGAAGCGGCGCTGTTCCCGGCCAGATCGATGGCCGTCACGGTGACGGTCGCCGCGCCGCCCGGCGGCAGCGACCCGAGCGGGATCCCCAGATCGAAGCGGGTCTGTCCGGCGCCCGCGGGCGTGTCGATCTCGACGCCGCCCGCCGCGACGCCCACCGCGCCGCTCGCCGGCTCGTCGGTCGAGAAGCTCACCTCCAGGCAGGGCCCCGAGACCTCGACCGACACGTCGCCCAGCACGGGCGGCGTCACGTCCGGCGCCGCCGCGTCTTGAAAGGTCCCGATGGCGCCCGGCGCGATCGCAGCGCCGCTGGCGTCGATTGCCCCGGCCGAGAGCGAAACCGAGCACGACGCGCTGGCCGGTAAGCTGCCGTCCAGAGCCGCCTGGTAGCAGACGCCGGTGGTGTCGGCGGCACACGGGATCGCCACCGGCGGAGCGACCGGCACCGCCGCGCCCGGACCGTCGCAGATGACCAGGCCGCCCGAGCTCCAATCGACGGCCGCGGGGAACTGGACCACCACGGCCGCCAGATTGACCGGCACTTCCGCGGTCCCCGCCGCTGGATTGACCAGCACGGCGCCCGCCGGGCCGCTGGGCGGCGGTGCCGTGGCGCCGGATACCGTCAGGTTGGTCAGATCGGTCTGCGGCGCGCAGGCGGCGAGCGCACCGGTGATCAGAAGCGGAGCCAGAGATCGCATCGCCCGAGTTGTCGGACCGCGCTCGCGAAGGTTGTCCACGTGGTAAAAGCCCGGCCGATGGCGCAGCAAGAAGATCCCGATCTGGTGCTGGCGTCGGCGTCGCCCCGCCGGCGCGAGCTGCTCGAACGGCTGGGCCTGGTCCTGCGAATCATCCCGGCCGACGCCGACGAGACCGTCGAGCCGCACGAGCGCGCCGTCGACTATGTACGGCGCGTCGCGATGGCCAAGTGCGACAAGGTGTTCGAGGGCTTGGCGCCTGGAGCCGTCACGGCCGAGCCCGTCGAGCCGGCCTTGGCGGTGCTGGCCGCCGATACCACGGTGGTCGTCGATGACACGATCCTGGGCAAGCCGGCCGACGGGGCGGAGGCGCGCGCCATGCTCGCCCGGCTGGCTGGGCGGCGCCACGAGGTCATCACGGCCACCAGCATCCGCTTCGGCGCCCGGCGCATCGAGCGCACGGTCCGCACGCTGGTCGCCATGCGTGCGCTGCAGCCGTCCGAGATCGCGGCCTATCTGGCCTGCGACGAATGGCGCGGTAAGGCCGGCGGGTACGCGCTGCAGGGGATCGCGGCGGCGTTCGTGAGCGATCTGCGCGGCTCGGTGACCAATGTGATCGGACTGCCGTTGGCGGAGGTGCTGGCCGATCTGCAGGCGCTGGAGGCCCTGCCCCGCTATCCGGCGCCCGCCTTCGGGATGAAGCGCGCCGATTGACCAGACGATGAGCCGCGCCCAGACGATCGCCGCCAATCTGGCGGAAGTCCGCGCGCGCATCGCCGCAGCCGAACAGGCGGCGGGCCGGCCGGCGGGCTCGGTCCGCCTGGTGGCGGTCAGCAAGAAGATGAGCGGGGACGACGTGCGCGCGGCGGTGGCGGCCGGACAGCGAATCTTCGGCGAGAGCTACGGACAGGAGCTGCGCGACAAACGGGCGGCGCTGGCCGGCGATCAAACACCACCCGAGTGGCACTTCATCGGTCCGCTGCAGAGCAACAAGGTGAAGTACGTCGCGGGGCAGGTCGCGCTGATCCACGCCGTCGACTCGGCGCCGCTGCTGGAGGCCATCGAAGCGCGCGGCGTCCCTCAGGCCTGCCTGGTTCAAGTCAACCTGGCGGGCGAGCCGCAGAAACGTGGTATCGGGCCCGCGGAGCTACCGGCGCTGCTCGATCGCTTCGCGCCGTTGCGTTTCGCCCGCTGCGGGGGGCTGATGCTGATCCCGCCGCTCGGCCGCGGCCCCGAAGAGGCGCGCCCGCACTTTGCGGCCCTGCGCCTTCTTCGCGACCGTGAAGCCGCTCGGGCGCGGCCGAACGTCGACCTGCAGGATCTGTCGATGGGAATGAGTGGCGACTTCGAGATCGCCGTCGCCGAAGGGGCTACCCTGGTGCGCGTCGGGAGCGCGATCTTCGGCCGACGCGAGCTTTGAGGGTTCAATCGCCGCAGCCCCCTCCGCAGCGCACGCGCATCCGACCTCATTTTTCACGGCAGCTTCAACGTCAGGGGGTCGATGGCCAGATCGGCGGTGTCGATTCGAAACAAGAGCTGCTTTTGGACACAGTAGATGTCTTGGGCGTTCTGGACGGAGAGATCGCCGGCGACGACGATCCCGCCGGCGACCGAGACGCTGACCAGGCCGAGCACGCCGGTCGTCGACGGCTCGGGCGAAAAATTGGTGTTGGCCAGGTCCATCCCCGCCGCGTCCCAGCGATCGACCAGCAAAGTCCCGTACGACACGCTCAGCGCGAAGAGGTTGCCATCGGCGTCGGTCTGTAGAGAAGGTCGCGAGGGCGTGCTCCGCGTCCAACCAAGGTGACCGCCGGCGTCGAAGGCCGCGGCGAAGGGGGTCCTGCCGACGGCCGTGACCCCCACGGATGGCGCGGCGCCGTCGACCGTCGCTCCGCCGACCACCAGCCACGGC
>DASRLC010000453.1:0-3238 GCA_035648655.1 Polyangia bacterium | reverse complement strand
CGGACCTTCGACCACCCGCGCCGCCGCCGCGGCGGCGCGGGTGGTCGAAGGTCCGGGGCTGGGAAGGCTGGAGTAGCGTCAGCGCGGCGCGCGCAAGCGCACGGCAAAAAATGCGTCGGCGTCGTCGCGCTGGGGCCAGGTCCGCACGGCGCCCGACGTGTCCATCAGGTCGGCCCAGGGGACGCGCCCGCCGGCCGCCGTGGCGGGCTCGACAGCAAAACCCGGATGGCCGGCCAGGAACGCCGCCACCACCTCTTCACACTCCTGCTTTTCGAAGGTGCAGACGGCGTAGGTCAGGAGGCCGCCGGGCAAGAGCGCCGGCGCGACGGTTTCGAGCATCCGGAGCTGCTGCGCAGCCAGCGTCGGGAGATCGTCGGGCGAGCGGCGAAGCAGCGCCTCGGGGTGGCGGCGCAGCACGCCGAGGCCGCTGCAGGGCGCGTCCAGGAGGATCCGGTGGTAGCGCGGCGTCGGGTCGGCCAGCGGCTGCGTGAGATCGGCCGGGATGGCGCGCGCCGAGACCACGCCGAGGCGCCGCAAGGTGCGCGCGCCTTCGTCGAGCTTGGACTTCGACAGATCCATCGCGTCGACCTGCGCGCGATCGCCAACCAACGCCAGCAGGTGCCCGGTCTTGCCGCCGTTGCCGGCGCAAGCGTCCAGGATCCGCTCGCCCGCCGCGGCGCCGCAGAGCTCGGCGACGATCTGCGCGCCGGCGTCCTGCACCGCGAACAGCCCGGCCCGCCAGGCCGCCGTGCCGGCCGGCGACTCGAAATGCCGCGCCAGGATCGCGTCGGGCGCCAGCGCCGAGGGGGGCAACGACGCGCCCGGGCGCTCCCCCGCCAGCCGTTCACCGAGCGCTTCGCGCGTGGTGCGCAGCGTGTTCGCCCGCAGCGTCACCGGCGGCGGCATGACCAGGTTGTCCGCGAAGGCGATGGCCTGGTCGGCCGGAAGCTCCGCCAGCAGCAGCCGCGCCACCCAGAGTGGCAGACCGGCCGACGCCTCCAGATAGCCGGTCGGATCGGACGCGGCGGCGGGAAGCGGCGGCTCGCCCACCCGCGACAGCCGCCGCAGGAGCGCGTTGGCGAACCCGGGCAGCCCACGCCCCCGCGCGCTCTTGCAGGCCTCGACCGCGTCGTCGACCGCCGCGTAGGCGGGCACCCGATCGAGGAAGAGGAGCTGATAGGCGGCGACCCGCAGTGCGATCTGGACGCCGAGATCCAAGTGCCCGGTCCCCTCGCGCGCCAGCGCGTCGAGCGCGCGGTCGAGACGGCCGCGGCGGCGCAGGACGCCATAGACCAGCTCGGTGGCCAGCGCCCGATCCTCGGGCGACAGCGCGGGTGCGCGATCGAGGGCCGCCGCCAGCGCGCGGCCGGCGTAGGCGCCATCGCGCTCGACGCGATCGAGCACCGTCCGCGCCAGGCCGCGCGCCGATAGCACGCGCGGTTGGTCTGCACCGCGCGCGTTCACGAATCGAGCCGGGTCCCAGCCGGAATCGGTCGACCGGCCAGCACCGCAGCGACCGGCAACCGGCGGCGGCCCGGGAGCTGCAGCTCGGCGAATCCGATCGATGTGCCGTCCGAGTCGCCGCAAGCGATCGCCAAGACGCTGGTCGGCGCGCCGTGGTCCGCGCCCGCGACCTCGCCCAAGCCCAACACGACCCCCGGATCTCGGCCTGCGCCCCCCGGGGCGGGTGGCAGCACGATCGGCTCGAACAGACGGACCACCTCGCCGTCGAGCAGCGCGGTCGCGCCCGGCCACGGATCGACGCCGCGCGCCTGGGCCGACACGCGCCGCGCCGGTTGACCAAAATCGAGCCGTCCGTCGGTCTTCGAGAGCAACGGCGCCAGCGTGTGCGCCGCCTCGTTTTGCGGCGTGAGCGCCAGGGCGCCGCCCACGATCGCCGGCAGGGTCTCGCCCAGAAGCTGGGCCCCCAGCTCGGCCAGCTTGATCGAGAGCGTCCCGGCCGTATCGTCGTCCGCGATTGGCAGCCCGCGCCGCGCCGCGACTGGGCCGGTGTCGAGCCCGGCCTCCATCCGCATGATCGACACGCCGGTCTCGTGCTCCCCATTGATGATTGCCCACTGGATGGGCGCCGCGCCGCGCAGCTTGGGGAGCAACGAGGCATGCACGTTGAACGCTCCCAGGCGCGGCAGATCGAGCAACGTCTGCGGCAAGATTCGTCCGTAGGCGACCACGATGAAGATATCCGCCTCGAAGGCCGCCAGCGTCGCCAGCGTCTCGGGCGTGCGGACTTTTTCGGGCTGAAAGATCGGGACGCCCAGCGCCTGCGCCGCCAGCTTGACCGCCGGCGCCGACGACGCCCGACCGCGCCCCGCCGGCCGATCGGGTTGGCTGACCACCGCGCAGAGCCGAGTCTCTGCCGCCGCCACCCGCAGCGACGGCACCGCGAAGGTCGGCGAACCAAAGAAAACCGCGCGCGGGCGACCGATGGTCATTTCCGAAGCGGACCCACCGACGGCCCGGGCGCCTGGCCGGCCGGCCGCTTGGCCGAGAGCGCCGACAGGTGGGCGGCGTAACGCGGGCGCAGCCGGTCATCGGTGAGCACGCGCAGCGCCTCGGCGGCCACCAGGCGGATGGTGACGATCTGGGCGGTCAATTCGTCTGCCAGCTGCGGCCCCACGACGTCGGACGCGATCTCTTGCAACAGGCGGGCGTGCGCGCGCCGGAGCTCCTCCGGTCCCGCGTCGCGCGAGACCCCCAATACCGCGAAGTAGTCTCCGTCCTCGACCGGCGCATACCTTTCCAGAAGGCGCGCCCGGGTCCGTTCCCCGCCCGAAGCCTGCAGCGCCGCGCCGAGCAAGCCCGCCTGGACCTTCTTGGTCGTCTCGTTCTCGAAATCCGGCTTGGTGGGTGGCGGCGGGCGCTCCGCCCGCGCCACGGCCTTGGTCGGCGGCCGCACGGGCACCAGTCCGGCGGCGATCGGCCCCGACTTCTGCGGCCGCGCCGGCGCCGGCGTCGAGACCGCCGCGTTCAGCTCGGCGTCGAAGAGGGCGTCGATCCCCGCGTCGAGCTCGGACATGAACGCGTTCGAGTCGGGCCGCGCGGAGGATGCTGCGCCTGCGCTGGCCACCAACGGCTTGAGCGTCGGACGTCCGCCGTGCGGGCCGTGCGGCCCGCTTTTGGGCGTGCGCCCGCCGCGCGAGAACTCGTTCTCGGCGTGGATGCCGCCGCTGCCGGGCGAGGACGCCGTCGAGGGAACGGCCGGCAACGGACCGAGGCC
>DASRLC010000452.1:0-13254 GCA_035648655.1 Polyangia bacterium | reverse complement strand
GATCGGCACCCCGCCGACCCGGGCCCGTCCATCGCCCCCGAGCTGACCAGCATCGCCGAACCAACCCGCGACGGCACCGACAATTCAAAGAGTCCCGAAATCGCGTCGCCCAAAATCGCGTCGCCCAAAATCGCGTCGGGGGAGGGCGGGCTCAGCCCGACCGAGCCCATCGCGGGGGGCTCGGGACCCTCCCAGGGTCCCGAAGTCGTGTCGGGCTCGGGACCCTCCCAGGGTCCCGAGCTTGTGAACGACGTCGTCACCTTGGCCGCCTTCGCCCTGGTCCTGCAGCTCGCGACGTCCTACTTTTTCAATGCGATCCAGAAGGGGGGGCCGACCTGGCGGCACGGCTCGGCGGTCCACTACGTCATCTATCAGAACCGGATGGTGACCTGGTTCGCGGTCTGGATGCGCGGGCACATGACGCTGGCGCTGTCGCGTGTGCTGTCGTACGCGGCGCTGGCGACCGAGGGGATGTTGCCGGCGCTGTTGCTGCTGCCGCTGCCACGGGTCTGGAGCCGGCGGATCGCGGTGCTGGCCATCATCGGGCTGCACGTCGGGTTTCAGTGCTTCATCAACCTGGGCGTTTTTTCGTGGGCCATGATCGGCTACACGCCGTTCCTGCTCACGGCCGCCGATTGGTCGCTGTTTGCGCGGCTGGCGGCACGACGGGGTCGGCGCACCACCGTGTACTTCGACGCCGGCTGTGGCGTCTGTTTCCAGATCGCACGGCTGCTCGCCCGCCTGGACGTCCTCGGACGATTGCGCCTGCTGTCGAGCGCCGACCTCGGCGCGGCGCAGGACGGGCTCTCGCCCGAGCTGCTGGAGCGGACCATCGTGGCGGTGGACGAGCAGACCGGTCGCCGGACCACCCGCGCCGACGCCGTGGCGCAGATCCTGCGCGGGTTGCCCTTCGGTTGGCTGTGGTCGTTGCCGCTGCGCTTGCCGGGGTTGCGCGCGCTGGCCAACCGGGGTTACGACGCCTTCTCGCGGCGCCGGCAAACGATCTCCATTTGGCTGGGGTTGGCGGCTTGTGGCGTGCCGGGCGCGCCGAGGCCCGCCGCGGGGCCCGCCCCGGCGCGCCCACCGATCGCGACCGCCTTCCGTCGGCTCTGGTCGCTGCTGCGCGAGGGGGCCGTGCTGGCGATGATCGTCGTTCTGGTCAGCGAGGCGCTGTTCATCAACCAAGCGGTCCCGCACGTTCTCAAGTTCGAGGAACCGGGCTGGATCAAGCGGCTGGTGGCCTACCCGCGGCTCATTCAAGCCTGGTCGATGTTCGCCTCCGATGCGCCTCTGGGCGACGAGACGGTGGTGGTCGAGGCGGTCACCGCCGACGGCCGGCACGTCGACCCGTACAGTGAGGTCGCCAGCCGCTATCGGTACCCCGGCGCGGACGAGATCCCGGTCCGCCTCGACAACAACTCCTTCTTCTTCAATTACTCGGTGCGGATCCCGGACCAGACCGCCTACCACCAGGCGTTTTTGGAGTGGATCCTGGCCTATCCCCGGCGGACCCACCGGCCGAACGACCGGATCGTGAGCTTCGACGCTATTTGTGTCGAAAATGACAGTCCGCCGCCCGGCGAGACCCGCCCGCACAACCTGCGGCGGCGCACCTTCCTGTCTTATCCGCCGCATCGATGAATCGGGGCCTCAAGCCTCTCGACATCGCGCGTCCATCAACTAAGAATGTCGCCATGGCCAACAGCTTCGGCAGTCGCGGCACCCTCGAGGTCGGCAAACAGAAATTCGAAATCCACCGACTGGCGGCGCTGGAAAAGGTCGGGCTCTCGTCGGCGCGGTTGCCGTTCTCGCTGCGCATTTTGCTGGAGAACCTTTTGCGCAACGAAGACGGCCTCTCGGTCAAGGAAGCCGATATCCGCGCGCTGTGCGCCTGGGATCCCAAGGCCGAGCCGAGCGCCGAAATCGCCTTCATGCCGGCCAGGGTGCTGCTCCAGGACTTCACCGGCGTGCCGGCGGTGGTCGATCTGGCGGCCATGCGCGCCGCCATGCAGAAGCTGGGCGGCGATCCCAAGAAGATCAACCCGCTCTTGCCGGCCGAGCTGGTCATCGATCACTCGGTGCAGGTCGACGAGTTCGGCACCACCGACGCGCTGTCGCTGAACGCGCAGATCGAGTTCGCGCGCAACAAGGAGCGCTACGCCTTCCTGCGCTGGGGGCAATCGGCCTTCCAGAACTTCGCGGTCGTGCCGCCGGACACCGGCATCGTGCACCAGGTGAACCTCGAGTATCTGGCGCGGGTGGTCTTCACCGCCGAATCGAAGGACGCGCCGGCGCGCGCCTACCCCGACACGCTGGTGGGAACCGACTCGCACACCACCATGGTCAATGGCCTGGGCGTGCTCGGCTGGGGCGTGGGCGGCATCGAGGCCGAGGCGGCCATGCTCGGGCAGCCGCTGTCGATGCTGATCCCGCAGGTGGTCGGCTTTCGACTGAGCGGTCGGCTGCGCGAGGGATCGACCGCCACCGACCTGGTCCTGACGGTCACCCAGAGCCTGCGCAAGGCGGGCGTGGTCGGGAAGTTCGTCGAGTTCTTCGGGCCGGGCGTGGCGGCGCTGTCGCTGGCCGATCGTGCCACCATCGCCAACATGGCGCCCGAGTACGGCGCCACCTGCGGCATCTTCCCGATCGACGACGAGACCCTGCGCTACCTGCGCTTTTCGGGGCGGAGCGCCGACCAGGTTGCGCTGGTCGAGGCCTACGCGCGCGAGCAGGGGTTCTTCCACGGCCCGAGCACCAAGGACGCCGAGTACACCGCGGTGGTCGATCTGGACCTCGGCAGCGTCGAGCCGAGCGTGGCCGGTCCGAAGCGGCCGCAGGATCGGGTCAGCCTCTACCAGACGCGCAAGTCGTTCGAAGAGGCGCTGCCCGGGCTCATCAAGCCGAAGAAGAAGCCCATCACCGCCGAGAGTCCGGGCGCAACCAACATCGGCTTCGCGCCGGTGGCGCCGGTGGCCCCGGAGGTCAAGCACGGCTCGGTGGTGATCGCGGCCATCACCAGCTGCACCAACACCTCGAACCCATCGGTGATGGTGGCGGCCGGCCTGGTCGCCAAGAAGGCGGTCGAAAAGGGGCTCGACACCAAGCCGTGGGTGAAGACCTCGCTGGCCCCCGGCTCGAAGGTGGTCACCGAGTATCTGGCCGAGGCGGGCCTGCAGCCGTACCTCGACAAGCTGCGCTTTCAAACCGTCGGCTACGGGTGCACCACTTGCATCGGCAACTCGGGGCCGTTGCCGCAGCCGGTCTCAGACGCCATCGAGGCGCGCAACCTGGTGGTGGCGAGCGTGCTGTCCGGCAACCGCAACTTCGAGGGACGCATCCACCCCGACGTGCGCGCCAACTATCTGATGTCACCGCCGCTGGTGGTGGCCTACGCGCTGGCCGGCCGGATCGACATCGACCTCGACAAGGAGGCGCTCGGCGAAGGCAGCGACGGCCAGCCGGTCTTCCTACGCGACATCTGGCCGACTTCGAGCGAGATCGCCGACGCCGTCGGTAAGGCCGTCAAGCCGGAGATGTTCCAGAAGTCTTACGGCGTGGTCTTCCAGGGCGACGAGCGCTGGCAGAAGCTCGACGTGCCACTCGGAGACACCTACGCCTGGGGGGGGGCCTCGACCTACATCAAGCACCCACCCTACTTCGAGGGGATGGCGGCCAAGCCGGCGCCGATCAGCGACTTGCGCGGCGCGCGCGTGCTGGCTGCCTTGGGCGACAGCGTCACGACCGACCACATCTCGCCCGCCGGCAACATCAAGAAGGACGTCCCCGCCGGCCAGTACCTGATTGCCCACGGCGTCGACCCCAAGGACTTCAACAGCTACGGCGCCCGCCGCGGGAACCACGAGGTGATGGTGCGCGGGACCTTCGCCAACGTTCGGCTCAAGAACCTGCTCGCGCCGGGGACCGAAGGCGGCGTCACGCGCCACCTGCCCGAGGGGACGCCGATGTCGATCTTCGACGCCAGCGAGCGCTACGCCGCCGAGAAGGTCCCGCTCGTCATTCTGGCCGGCAAGGAGTACGGGGCCGGCTCGTCGCGCGACTGGGCCGCCAAGGGGCCGCGCCTGCTGGGCGTGCGCGCCGTGATCGCCGAGAGCTACGAGCGCATTCACCGCAGCAATCTGGTCGGGATGGGGATCGTGCCGCTGCAGTATGCGTCGGGCGAGACCGCCCAGTCGCTGGGGCTGACCGGCGAAGAGATCTTCGAGACGGTGGGGCTGCCCGAGCTGCTGGCTTCGGGGTTCGCGGGGGGCCGCACGCTGACCGTGCGGGCGACCGATCCGGCGGGCAAGACCCGCGGGCTGCGCACGGTGGTCCGGATCGACACGCCCCAGGAGATCGCCTACTACCAGCACGGCGGCATCCTTCACTACGTCTTGCGCCAGCTAGCGGGTGTAACCTAGGGCCCCTCATGGAGATTGTCGGCGGCCCCGCGCTGGTCCCCACCCGTCTGCAAAAGCGCTTGGCCGCGATCCGCCGGACCAACCCGGCGGTGCGCGCGCTGTCGGGCTCGTACCTCCACTTCGCCGACGTGGACGGGACGCTCACGCCCGACGAGTCGCGGCTTTTGGAGCAGTTGCTGCGCTATGGGCCGCTCGAGACGGCCGAAAGCGTGGGGCGCGAGACGGTGGCCTCGGGGCGCCGGCTCTTCGTGGTGCCGCGCCTCGGCACCATCTCCCCTTGGTCGTCCAAGGCCACCGACATCGCGCACAGCTGCGGCCTGCTGCGCGTGCGGCGGATCGAGCGCGGCATCAGCTACACCGTCGGGGGCGAGGTGGCCGACGAGGCGGCGCTGGCCCGCGCACTGCACGATCGGATGACCGAATCGGTGCTCGATCGCCCGAGCGAAGCGACCCGGCTCTTCGACCGCGAATCGCCGCGACCACTCGGGCGCATCGCGCTCGGCGCCGACGGCCGCGCCGCGCTGGCCGCCGCCAACCAGCGCCTCGGCCTGGCGCTGTCGCCCGACGAGGTCGCCTACCTGCTCGACGCCTACACCACGCTCGGCCGCGATCCGACCGACGTCGAGCTCATGATGTTCGCGCAGGCCAACAGCGAGCATTGCCGCCACAAGATCTTCAACGCCGACTTCGTCGTCGATGGCCAGCGCCAGCCGCTTTCGCTGTTCCAGATGATCCGCCGCAGCACCGAGACCAGTCCGGCCGGCGTGCTGTCCGCCTACCACGACAACGCGGCCGTCATCGAGGGCCCGGTGGCGGCGCGGTTCTTCCCAGATCCCGCCACCGGCGTCTACGCCGCGCACGCCGAGGCGGTCCACATCTTGATGAAGGTGGAGACGCACAACCACCCCACGGCGATTGCGCCATTCTCGGGCGCGGCCACCGGCTCGGGCGGCGAGATCCGCGACGAGGGCGCGACCGGACGCGGCGGTCGGCCCAAGGCTGGGCTGGCGGGGTTCTCGGTCTCCAACCTGCGCCTGCCCGGCGGCCCGCGCCCGTGGGAGCGCAACCTCGGCAAGCCGGACCGGATCGCGAGCGCGCTCGAGATCATGCTGGAGGGGCCGATCGGCGCGGCGGCTTTCAACAACGAGTTCGGGCGCCCCAACCTGTGCGGATATTTTCGCACCTTCGAGCTGGAGGTCGACGGCGCGATGGGCCGCGAGGTGCGCGGCTACCACAAACCCATCATGGTGGCGGGCGGCTTTGGCAGCGTCCGACCGGAGCTGGTGGACAAGGAAGAGATCCCGGTAGGCGCGCCGATCGTCGTGCTGGGCGGGCCAGCCATGTTGATCGGCCTCGGCGGTGGCGCGGCCTCTTCGCTGGCCTCGGGCACTTCGCACGAGGAGTTCGATTTTGCGTCGGTGCAGCGGGACAACGCCGAGATGCAGCGGCGCTGCCAGGAGGTCATCGACCGGTGCTCGGCGCTCGGCGCGGACAGCCCGATTCTCTCCATCCACGACGTGGGCGCCGGGGGGCTGTCGAATGCGCTCCCGGAGCTGGTGCACGGCAGCGATCGGGGCGGGAGCTTCGCGCTACGCGATATCCCCAGCGCCGAGCCGGGTCTCTCGCCGCTCGAGCTGTGGTGCAACGAGGCCCAGGAGCGCTACGTGCTGGCCATCGCGCCCGATCGGCTGGCAGCGTTCACGGCGATCTGCGCCCGCGAGCGCTGCCCGCAGGCGGTGGTGGGCCACGCCACCGCCGACGAACGGTTGCGGGTCGAGGACGCGCAGCCCGACTCGCCGGCGGACGGGAGCCCGATCGATATGCCGCTCGCCGTGTTGCTGGGCAAGCCGCCCCGCATGACCCGACAGGTCGCGCGCGTCGGCGCGGCCGGATCGCCGTTTTCGACCGAGCGCATCGAGCTCGGCGAGGCGGTGCGCCGCGTGCTGCGGTTGCCGACGGTGGCCGATAAGACCTTCCTGATCACGATCGGCGACCGGAGCGTCGGCGGCCTCACCGCGCGCGACCAGATGGTCGGGCGTTGGCAGGTGCCGGTGGCCGACGCGGCCGTGACGTCCACTTCGTTCGACTCGAACACCGGCGAGGCGATGGCGATGGGCGAGCGCGCCCCGGTGGCGCTCCTCGATGCGGCGGCCTCGGCGCGCCTGGCGGTGGCCGAAGCGCTCACCAACCTCGCCTCGGTGCCCATCGCGCGCCTCTCCGACGTCAAGCTGTCCGCCAACTGGATGGCCGCCGCGGGCCACCCGGGTGAGGACGCGCAGCTCTACGACGCCGTCCGCGCCGTCGGGCTCGAGCTCTGTCCGGCGCTGGGGATCGCGATTCCGGTCGGCAAGGACTCGATGTCGATGTCGACCACCTGGCGGCAGGGGGACGAGGCCCGCAGCGTGGTCTCGCCGCTTTCTCTGATCGTGAGCGCCTTCGCGCCGGTCACCGACGTGCGCCGCGTGCTGACGCCGGAGATCCCGCCCGACATCGGTCCGACCGAGCTGCTGCTCATCGACCTCGGCCTGGGGAAGAACCGCTTGGGCGGCTCGGCGCTGGCGCAGGTATACGGCGCGCTCGGATCGACGCCGCCCGATCTCGACGATCCGGCGCGGCTGGCCGCCTTCTTCGCCGCCATCCAGCAGTTGAACCAGGCCCAGCTGCTCTGCGCCTACCACGACCGCAGCGACGGCGGCCTGCTGGTCACGCTGCTCGAGATGGCCTTCGCCAGCGGCGTCGGCCTGGATCTCGATCTGGCGGCGCTCGGGAGCGGCGATTCGATCGCCGCGCTGTTCTCCGAGGAGCTGGGTGCCGTCGTCGCCGTGCGCGCGCCCGACGTCGAGCGCGTGCTGGCGGTCTTCGTGCGCCACGGCCTCGAAGAGGCGGTTCGTGCCCTCGGCGCGCCGCGCCTGGAGGACCGAATCATCCTGCGGCGGGCCGGAAAAGCGGTGCTCGACGAGCGGCGCAGCTTCTTGCGGGGCGTCTGGTCCGACACCACCCACGCGATGCAGGCGTTGCGCGACGATCCGACCTGCGCCGACGAGGAGCAGGCCGGCCGGGTGCGCGCCAACAACCCGGGGCTGTCGGTCGAGCTCGGCTTCGATCTCGACGACGACGTGGCCGCCCCGTTGCGCGCCAAGGCCGGCGCGCGCCCCCGGGTGGCGATCCTGCGCGAGCAGGGGGTCAACGGCCAGATCGAGATGGCCGCCGCCTTCGACCGGGCCGGCTTCGAGGCGGTCGACGTGCACATGAGCGATCTCCTGGACGGCGCGCTCGATCTGCGCGGGTTCAAGGGCCTCGCGGCCTGCGGCGGCTTTTCCTACGGCGACGTTCTGGGGGCTGGCCTGGGCTGGGCCAAGTCGATCCTATTCCAGCCGCGCGCGCGCGATCTCTTCGCGGCCTTCTTTGCCCGCACCGACACCTTCAGCCTGGGCGTCTGCAACGGCTGTCAGATGTTGTCCGCGCTCAAGGAGATCATCCCCGGCGCGGGCGCCTGGCCCCGCTTCGTCCGCAACCGCAGCGATCAATTCGAGGCGCGGCTGTCGCTGATCGAGGTGGCCCAGAGCCCGTCGATGCTGTTGGCGGGGATGGCCGGTTCGCGGGTTCCGATCGTCGTCGCGCACGGCGAGGGTCGGGTCGAGTTCGCCTCCGACGCCGCCCGCAACCAGCTCGAGGCGGGCGATCTGGTGGCCGCCCGCTTCGTTGACCACCAGGGGCGCGCGACCGAGCGCTATCCCGAGAATCCCAATGGCTCGCCCCACGGGATCACCGCGGTCACCACCACCGACGGGCGGGCCACGCTCTTCATGCCCCATCCCGAGCGGGTGTTCCGCGCGACCCAATTCTCCTGGCGCCCCCGCGAATGGCGTGAGGACGGCCCCTGGATGCGCATCTTCCGCAACGCCCGCGTCTGGGTTTCTTAGCGCGAGGCCGCGCTCCGCTTGGCTCTCCGGCGAGGGCGAGTGGGGCGGGCGTTCGGCCGGCCTGCGCACCCACCGGTTTCCAACCTTTTAGTTGCGCAGGCCGAGGAGCTCCCCCGGCCCCCGCCGCCCCGCGCGAAACCGAACGGAGCGAAGCGACTAGTTGGTCTAGGGCGTCGTCGGCGCCGGAGGGCAGGCGCGTTGGTCGGCGGGGAACCAGAGGGTGGTGGTGTCGGCGCAGGCTTTGGCTTGACGCTCGGCCATCCGTTTGCCCCACTTGGACGGGGCGCTCAGCTTGACCGGCAGACACTTGCGGTCGGGATCGCAGGAATAGGCCGCCCAGCCGGCGCCGTCGGCGATGCTCAGCGCGATGACGGTCGCCGGGCCCACCGAGGCCATGGGGACGGCGAGCACATACGATTTGCCGAGTCCGGGGAAGCCTTTGTCGAGCACGCTGGCGGCGCACTTGCGGGTCTCGTCGGGGGTCACGTCCTTGGCCGTGATTCCTTGCCCCCCGCGATCGATGCAGGGTTGGGCGCCGCGCATCGGCCAGCTCTCCAGGCCGAGCGCCTTGTTGACCACCACGATGGCCTCGGTCATTTCCTTGGCCACCGCCGGCGCGAGCCGTCTTGGCGCGGACGTTTCCGGGCCGGCCGCCGCCAAAAGAGTCGCCGCCAAGAGCGCTGTCGTGATCATGCGCCGAGTCTAGAGGATCGGCCGCGGCTCGGAAAATTACTGTGGTTGGCCTTCGCCGGTCTGCGCGACCGACTCCTCGACCAGACGCCTCAATCGCGTGGTGTCGATCGGTTTGTCGATTCGGCGGTTGGAGGTGGTCTCCAGAAACTCGCGCGCCCCGGGTGTGAACGCGCCGCCGCTCATGAAGACCACTCGGGCCGCGGTTTCCGGCGAGGTGCGGCTCAGCTCGGCGTGAAAATCCATGCCGGTCATTTCCGGCATCATGAGATCGCACAGGATGAGATCGAAGACGTCGCCCGCCGCCAGCCGGGTCAGCGCCTCGTGGGCGCGGTTCACCACGGTTACCCGATGCGGCGTCAGCAGGCGCTTGAGGACGCGGCCGAGCGCCGGCTCATCTTCGATCACGAGCACGTTCGCGACGCGGCCGCCCTCCGAAACGCGCGGCCGCACGGCCGGCATCTCGATGGTTCGGCCCGAGCGGGCCCGCTTGAGGGCGACCCGGAAGGTCGTCCCTTCACCGACTCGGCTCTGGACGTCGATGCGGCCATCCATGGCGCTGAGAATTCGGTGGCAGATGGCCAGCCCCAATCCGGTCCCCACGCCGATCGGTTTGGTGGTGAAGAACACGTCGAAGATGCGCGGCAAGACGTCGGCCGGGATCCCGCCGCCGGTGTCCGCGATGTCGACCGCGATCATGCCGTCCGCGACGGCGGTCGTGATCGTGATGCTGTTGTGATCGGTCTGGCCCTCCGGAATCGCCTGCGCCGCGTTGACCAGCAGGTTCAAGAAGACCTGACCGAGCCGCGCCTCGTTGGCCTCGACCAGGGGAACGGTTCCGAAGTTGCGGACCACCTTGGCCCGGTGACGCAGCTCGTTACGTGCCATCCGCACCGAAGACTCGATCACCCTGTGAACGTCGACCGGCTCGCGACGATCTTCCTCGGGCCGCGAGAACACCCGCAGGTCCCGCACGATCATGCGCACCCGCTCGGCGGCCTCTTCGGCATCGCTGGTGGCGGCGCGAAGTGAGTCCACCGCGGTCGCCAGCCGGGCCGCGTGCGTCTCGGAGATCGGGCCCACGGCGCCGCGCAGGCTCTGCAACTCGGCGAAGATGGCGTCTGCGTCCTGCCGGACCACTTGCAGGTTCCCCGCTACGACCGAGAGCGGGTTGTTGATCTCGTGCGCCACGCCTGCGGCCAGCGTTCCGACCGAAGCCATGCGGTCCGAGATCAGCAGCTGCTCTTGAATCTTGCGCTGCTCGGACCGGATCGCAGACTCTCGCAGCTCGCGCTCGATGGCGGCCACCAGCCGGCGCAGATGCCCCTTGAGCAGGAAGTCGTGGACCCCCGAGCGCATCGCCGTGACCGCGACCTCTTCGCCGACCGTGCCCGAAACGATGATGAACGGGAGATCCAGGCCCAGGCCCCGCACGATCGCGAAGGCGTCCGGGGCGCTGAGCCGGGGCATCGAGTAATCCGAGATGACGACGTCCCAGCTGTCGTTGGTCAACGTCGCCGTCAGGTCCGGCCCCGTCTGCACCCGGTGCGTGATTGGATCGTAGCCGCCTCGGCGCAGCTCGCGGATCACCAGCTCGGCGTCGTCCGCGTTGTCCTCCACGAGGAGGGCGCGCAGGGGCTTCGGATTGGGGGATTCGTTCGACAAGACAGTATTGCCCACGCCCGAGACGACGTCGGGCTCCCCCCAGCGCGACGATATGATTCTCGGTCGGGCCTGTCAAAACTGAACCGCCGGTCGGGCCACCGCCCGCGTTATTTTGACGCGCCTGGCTCGCGCCTTGGCGGAAATGTCATGAGATTCAGCACATGTGGTCCTGATTATTTCTCAAAAGTGAAGATTCGTGAGCCGTTCGCCGTTTTCTTCGCCACTGCGTTGACAGGTACGGGTGTTGCTAATTTTCTTCCACCCCCCCGGTATCTGGCTGTCTCTCGAATACTGAGCGTCGCCGCTCGCGGGCTCCAGGAGGGAACATGTTGACGATCGAATTCCGGCGAATGAGCTTGGCGCTCCTGTTGGTTGGCTCCTTTGGCGCCGGCGCCTGCAACGGCAAGATAGGGGCGAGCGGGACCGGCACCGGCAGTGGATCGAGTGGCAATAACGGCGGCGGAAATCAGGGCGGCAGCGGCGCGACGATCGTCGGCGGGGGAGGCGGTAACAACGCCGACGCCGGCGGGGTTACGGGTCCTACGGCGCCTTTCGCGGCGGCCCTGGCGGGACCGACCTGTCGTAAGATCAAGGATCTCATCGTCGGGATGCCCTGCACCGACGACGACGTCAACACTGTCCAGACGATGGGGGCGGCGGGCTTGCAGCAGCTGCTCATCACCTGGATGACGAGCGCGTCTTTCCAGCCGCAGTTCAAGGGGAAGATGCTGCCGTTCTTCACGAACCTGTTTCAGCAGGTCGGATTCGCGCCCACCCAGGACTTCAAGAACCAGCTCCTGCAGAACGGCGGGTTCGACTTCGGACCCTTCGGGACGGGCGCCGTCGGCGACGACGTCTACTTCAAGCTGGTCCAGAATCTTCAGACCAGCTTTGCGCTGACGGCCTGGCAGATGGTGCAAGAGGGGACCGAACCGTTCAGCGACGTGCTGACGACTCAGCGGTTCGTGATGACCACCGGCCTCATGAGTCTCTACACCCAGATCGAGATGCCCGACGACGAGCCGTACAATTTCAGCGGCGGCGCAAACTCGGTCGCCAAGCTTCAATGGAAGCTCGACTACGTCGACACCATCCCCCTGACCGACGCGCTCAATCCGCAGAGCCCCAACTACATGACATTCGACGACGAGCCGCCGACGGTGAAGGCGGGATTCGGTCTCAGCCCGACCTGTCAGGGCGTCGGCGACGCCAAGCTCACCCCGACCGCGACTGTCGTGCAGTTCGGTGGGACCAGCACCGGCTTCACGAATCCGACCGGCGGCTACGCGCAGCTCTTCCAGCGGCTCATCGGATACACGCCGCGATATCCCTTCGTCGCGGGCCCCGACTGCTGGGAGCATGCCTCTAAGCCCTACATGACCGACAGCGACGTGTCCGATTGGCGGTGGGTCACCATCGCCCCCAAGCAGAGCGGCGACGCGTATGTTCAGCCCTACGACCTGATCTCGTTGCGGGGGCTGAGCACGATCAAGCTCGCGATGCCGCGGGTCGGTTTCTACACGACGCCGGCATTTTTGGCTCTGTGGAACACGAACGACAGCAACCAGCACCGGGTCACGATGAATCAGACCCTGCTCGCGTCGATCGGCCAATCGTTCACGAGCGACAACAACCTCACGCCGCTCAGCGAGGTTGGTCTCGCCTCGGCGCACACGACGACCACCGGCGAGTGCTACGGCTGTCACAAGAGCCTCGACCCGATGCGTATGTTCTTCGGCAATCAGTATGACTTCAATGATCGCAACGACTTCGTGAAGAACCCGTTCAGCGGCTCTCAGCCAAATCCCAGGCCGTCGCCGCCGCTGGCCGCCTTCGCGTTCGCCGACGTGAACTGGCAGAGCCCGGCGACGGGGACCGACATGACCGCTCTCGGCCCGCTGCTCCTGCAGGCGACCGATCAGGATACGACCGACAGCGGCGGCCCGCTTCCGTTGTTCGCGCTCTCGGTCGCACAGCAGCTGTGCTTCTGGGCGAATTCGAACGCCTGCTCCGCCAGCGATCCCGAGTTCCGACGGATCGTCGGGACCTTCGTCAGCAGCAAATACAACTTCCCCGCGCTGGTCAAAGAGCTCTTCTCGTCGCCGCTGGTGACCGGCTCGGCCGCCACGACCACGTTTCCGCAGGACACCAACGGAAACGAGACGGTTCCCATCAGCATGGCCCGGCAAGCGCATCTTTGTGCGGCGCTCTCGAATCGCATGGGCCTGGCGGATCTGTGTGCGTTGGGGGCTGCGGTGCCGACATCGGCCCAAAGCACCACCCTCACGATTGCCGGTAGCGTGGCGGCAGACGAGTTCAGTCGCGGATCCCAGACCCCGGTCACGCCGGCCGTGCCAGATCTGTTTTACCGCGCGGGGAGCGAGGAGCTTTGCGAGAACATCGCCAACCAGGTGGTCGACGCGACCGGAGGGCCTTACACGAGCAGCAGCAGCTCGTGTACCAACGGGGACGGCGTCTTGACCAAGCTGGTCGAGCAGGTCATGGGGATCAACCCCTCCGATCCGCTGCACGATCAGGCCATTACCATCCTCGAGACC
>DASRLC010000451.1:0-5659 GCA_035648655.1 Polyangia bacterium | reverse complement strand
ACCCCAGACAGCGAGACGACGGTGCCCGCGCCCCCCTGGGTGAGAGGCAGCAGACCGTCCGCGTTACCTCCGCAGGATGCGAGCGCGACCATGCTGAGCCAAGCCAGCGAGCAATTGCGGTGCCCACGCAGGAACCGAGGGCGAACGGCCATCGGGGCGGATTGTTAACACAGACCACCGCCGAAACGAGTGACCGGTTTCCGACATTTGCGTTCGATTTTCGGACTCAAATTGAAACCTACCTGCGCTGTTGTTTTCTAAATCGTTGCATCGACGATCGACCCGCTTGCCTATAAAGCGGCGACCATGCGATTCAGCAAGCGCGGCGCGTCGATCCACGGCGCGACCCCGGCGATTTTTTCGACTTTCATCTTCGCGGCGGCTTTGGTTGTCGCATCGGCCGCCCACTGCGCGGGCGCCGTGCCGCCCGCGCTCACGTCGCGCAGCGCTTGCGCGGCGGCGCTGGCGCTGGAACAGAGCGGCCAGCCGGCGCAGGTCTCGAGCCGTGGCCCCTGTCACAGCGCCTTCATCGTCGATGGGTCGCCCGAAGACATGCGCAACGAGGTGGCGTCGTTGATGGCTCCCAGCGCGCGCCCATCGCTGGACGATCTGGCCGTCGCGACGCTGATCTCGGAGGCGGCCGTTCGAAAAGCTTCCAATCAGCCTTGGGGATATCTGGCCCGCTGCGACATCGCGCGGCGCCTGGGCAACGCCGATGTCCTCGAGACCTGTCTGGCCGATCTGGGGCGTTTGGCTCCCAACCACGCGGCCACGACACGGGCACGGGCCTTCGCGACCCAGCCGGCGTCGTTCGCCGTCCGCATCATCCGGATCCTCTTCTTGCTGGCTTTCGCGGGAACCCTGACGGACGCGTTGCTGCGCCGGGAACGGTTGGTCCGACCCCCGCGACGGCCAGTTCCGGCCAAACCCGTGGTTCTGTTGCTGGCTATCTGCTCCCTTCTATCGTGGGCCGGCGTGGCGCGGGCGGAGCCGACCGCCGGTCGGGATCAGCTGAGTGACTTCACGATCGACGACGCCGATCCCGAGGCCAGCGTCCCTGCCGTCGAAGCGCAAAACAGCAAGCCGCTCGAGTTTGGCTATTACCTACAGGATCTGGCGGCCAAGGCCGAAAAGGCCGGCAAGGCCGGCGACCACGCCAAGGAAGCGCGCTACTACCGGACTTTGACCGCCGCCGCACCGGTGGCCAGCTTCGGTCCTCGCAAGCTGTGCGACGCGTTGGAGGTAGAGGGAGATCTTCCGAACGCCATCATCGCCTGCCGCACCGCGATCACCCGCCAGGGATCGACGGCGGGCGACTACCTGCACTTCGTGCGGCTGGTCCTAGCGACAAAGGGGTACTTGCCGCCGGGTGAGAAGGAAGAACTCGACGCCGTGATCGCCCATCTGGACGGCGAGGCTCAGCTCGGAGCACTCCCCACGATGTTTCGTTGCGAGGTCGCCCTGCGCTTTGCCGACCTACCCAGTCTGGCTGCCTGCACCGACACCCTCCGCAGGACCGCGCCGGACGATCCCAAGACGGTTTCGTTTCAATGGGCGCTGGCGCTTCAGAAGCACGACCGGAGCGCGGCCTTGCAGCTCCTCGACCGGGCGCGCGCGACGGGAATGGGCAAGGACGGGGTCGCCAAGATGGAACGGGAGACGCGCCAGATGACCCTGCACATGGTGGGCCGATTTGTTCTTTTGGTTCTCGGTGCTGGGCTCATCGCGGCGCTGTTGGGGCTGGGATTTCGACACCTGTCTCAGCGCCGCCGCCTGGCGGTCTAGCCGGCGTCACCCCGAAACGGCCGCCGTCGCTGGTTGCCGCCTGACCGACGTCAGCATGTTGCGATGTCGTCACGCGCGCGCGGTGGGCGCCGGGATATATGCGCGGACGCGCCATTTCATGTCCCGTCCGTCGCGCAGCTCACCTCGCCTTCGTTCGGTTGCATTTCTTGCGATCGCGCTGAGCGCGCTCTGGTTCGGCGCAGCGCCGGCCCGCGCCTACCCGCAATTCCAGCTGTCATCCGGCGCCACGCGCTGCAACCAATGCCACTACGCGCCGGCTGGCGGTGGCCTCCTCAACAGCTACGGCCGCGACGCCGACGGAGAGCAGCTCTCGACCTTCGGTGGCAACGGCGCTTTCGCGCACGGCGCGGTACGGTTGCCGGCTTGGCTGGCGCTGAGCGCCGATTTGCGCGGCGCCTTCGTCGACAATGACGTTCAGGATCCGGCCGGTCCGACGGTGGCGGTGTTCCCCATGCAGGCCGATTTGAGCGGCCGGATCGCGCTGCCCCAAGGATTTTCGATCTCGGCCATCGGCGGCCTGCGCGGACAGGTGCGCGATCCCGACCTACTGGTGCCGATCCAAAATTTTCAACCGGTCTCGACCTCCGAGCTCATCTCTCGCGAGCACTATCTCATGTGGGAGCCCGAAGCGACCGGGCCCTACCTCCGAGTCGGGCGCTTCTACGCGCCGTACGGACTGCGGATGGCCGAGCACGTCCTGTACGTCGAACGCGATCTCGGGTTCGACGAGCTGCAAGAGACCTACAACGTGTCGGGCGGGATCGTCCTGCCCGAGGCGGAGCTCCACCTGACCCTGTTCGCCCCGGATTTTGTTCGCCACATCGGCAGCGACGAAAAGGGGTTCGCCGGCTATCTGGAGACGCGGTTCCACGACGACCACGCGGCGCTGGCCGGTCAGGTGCGTATCGCACTGTCTCCCGGCATCACCAAGGTCATGACCGGCGTGGTCGGAAAAGCTTACGTGGAACGGTTGCGGACGCAGCTCTTCGGTGAGGTCGATCTGGTGAATCAAATCTATACCGATCTCGCAAACACCACCCGGACCCAACTCGTCGGCGCCGCTGGGTTCGCCGTCTTGCCGATCACCGGCGTCATGGTCACGCTGGTGGGTGAGCGCAACCAGGTCGACGTCCAGGTTCCCGACGCCTGGACGGCCGCTACCGCGCTTGTCAATTGGTTCCCTTACGCACATATCGAGCTACAGCTGATGGGCCGTTTGCAGTTCCCGACCGGCGGCAACGCCGCCTCCACCTTGTTCTTTCAGATTCACTACTTCCTGTAGCGCTCCCCGGCGGAAGACCCCGGTCGCCGATTTCCGGTTACCAGAGACTGGTCGCTCGTATTCGATTTTCGGTGACCGTCGTTCCGGTGCCGCGCCAGGGCCGTGAAACGGATTAGCTCCCGAATCGTCACATCGCGCCCGCGGCGCCTCCGGTATAAGCCGGGTGTTGAACGTTTTGCAGCCACACACGCATCACCGGGAGCGGAAACCACGATGGAGCTCGCCAGCACCGCGATGAGGGCCGCCATGGGCCCGTTGCGCCCCTTGCGCCCCATTTCTTCTGCGCCTCCGCCCCTGTCCATTCGCAGCTTGGGCGAGACCTTCGCAGCGTCGAGCGTCATGCACGAGGTGTTCACCTGGGTGGAACGCCTGGCGCCAACCTCCGTCACCGTCACGCTGACCGGCGAGACCGGCACCGGCAAGGACGTGCTGGCGCACCTCATCCACGAAAGCAGTCCGCGCCTAGCGGATCCGTTCGTGGTATTCGACTGCGGCGCCGTACCGCCGAACCTGGCGGAGAGTGAGCTGTTCGGCCACGAACGCGGCGCCTTTACAGGCGCGCACGCCGAGCATCCGGGCGCCTTCGAGCGCGCCGACGGCGGCACGCTATTCCTCGACGAGATCGGTGAGCTGCCTCTCGAGCTGCAGCCGCGCCTCCTGCGCGTGCTCGACAACCACTCGATGCGGCGGGTGGGCGGCACCAAGGACCGCAAGGTGGACGTGCGCGTCGTCGCCGCCACCAACCGCGATTTGGCCGCGCAGGTTGCCGCCAAGCAGTTCCGACCGGATCTTTACTTTCGGTTGGCGGCCGCCGTCATCCATCTGCCGCCCTTGCGCGACCGGCTCGACGACCTGCCAATCCTCGCGCCGCGCCTCCTGAGCGATCTCGGCCACGGGCAGGTGGTCATCACCGAGACGGCGTTCTCGGCCCTGCGCGCCCACCCCTGGCCGGGCAACGTGCGCGAACTCAAGAACGTACTGGCCTGCGCGTTGGCCTTCGTCGAGCCGGGCGCTGGCGCCCTCGAACCCCGGCACCTGCGTTTCATCGATCCGCCCGCCGACGAGGCGGTGCTCGATCGGCTGCCGCTCGGGGGCCACAACCTCGGCCAACTCGAGCGGGCCGCTATCCGTCAGACGTTGATCGCGGCGCGCGGTAACAAGGTGCACGCGGCACGCGCGCTGGGGATCGCGCCCTCCACGCTTTACGAGAAGCTCAAGAAGTACGGTCTTTAGCGCCGTCAGGCCGGTCCGGCCTTGGGCCGCGGGACGACCTCGAAGGGGCGCATCATCTCGTTGGCCGCGTGCTCCAGCAGGTGGCAGTGCCAGACGTAACGGCCGGTGTAGCCCTCGAAGCGGACGATGATCCGGGTGATCATGCCGGGGTCGGCGCGCACGGTGTCCTTCCAGCCCGCCTCGTTTGCGGCGGGCGGCACCAGCTTTCCTTGTAGGAAAAGCTGGCCCGAGGTCCGGTACTCGTCGGCGTCGAAAGGTTGTCGGCCCAGGATCTGAAAACGAACGAGGTGCAGGTGGATGGGGTGCGTGTCCTCGGTCAAATTCATGAGCTGCCAGATCTCCACGCTGTCGAGCTCCGGCTTCTCTGTGGCCGGCTCGTGCCAGCGCTTTCCATCGAGCAGCATCAGCATCTGATGTTTCCGGGGGTCGTGGTACTCGTTGAGCGTCAGCGTGCGGGTTTTCACCGCTGCCTTTTCTGGGAGCCTCGAGATGACGCGCAACTTGGCGGGCAGCGGCGCGGCACGCGCGGTGGGGCCGGCGCCGACCCGGAATTGCATCAGCTCGAGCGACTGGCTCTCGAGCAAGATTGTCTCGCCGGCGGCGCGGCTGAAATCGACGATCAGATCGGCGCGCTCGGCGGGGGCGAGCGTCAGGGTGGCCAGCTCCACCGGCGAAGAGAGAAGCCCCTGATCGGTCCCGATCTGATGAAACCGCGCGCCGTTCGAGAGCGACAGATAATAGAAGCGCGAATTGGAGGCGTTGATCGCCCGAAGACGATAGCGGCGCGGCTCGACCTCGAGATAGGGGAAGAGCTTGCCGTTCACGAGGTGAGCGTCGCAGTAGATTTCGGGAACCCAGGGCGACTCGGGTGAGCCGGAGGTCGTGTAGCGGAGCTGGCCGTCCTGACCGAACAGCCGGTCGCACAGGATGAGCGGCAGCTCGTAGTGCCCGCGTGGCAGGTCGAGGGCCTGCTCGGCTTCGTCGCGGATCAGGTAGGCTCCGAGCAGGCCGGCGTACTGGTTGAGACGTTCGATTCCCATCGCGTGGTCGTGGTACCAGAGCGTGGTCGCGTCCTGATGATTCGGGTAGTGATAGACGAGCGACTGCCCCGGCGTGGTCCAGCTCTCCGGGTAGCCATCGCTCTCCGCGGGGACCCTGGCGCCGTGTACGTGGACCACCGCGCGGACGTCCGGGCGGTCGACGCCAGCGCCGCAGAGCGTGTGATCGATAGGGAGAATGTGTCGGGCGGGCAGCCCGTTGACCCACTCGACGAGGATGCCGCGCCCGCTGCGCGCCTCGAACGTGGGGCCCGGGAAGCGACCGCCGTATCCCCAAAAC
>DASRLC010000450.1:0-27652 GCA_035648655.1 Polyangia bacterium | reverse complement strand
CCTACAGCCTGGCGGTCGGTTTCTTCGGTCCCCTACTGGGCATCGATCCGGCCACGCTGACGGCGACCGACCAGATCGTCGGCGTCACGCTGATCTCGGTCTCGCACGCGCTGCTCAACCACTTCGGCATCCGCCTCACGGCGCTGCTCACCGATTTCAGCGGCAGCCTCATCCTGGCGGTCGCGCTGCTGCTGACGGTCGCGATGGTGCTCGCGGCGCCGCGGATCGAACCGGCCCGCCTGTTCCAGTTTGCCAACCTGACCGGCGCGCCCGGCGGCGCCGTCTGGCCGCCGCGCAGCGGTCTGCTGGCGGCAACCCTGCTGGCGTTCATGTGGCCGATCTACACGGTCACGGGCTTCGACGCCTCGGCCCACACCTCCGAGGAGACGGTGCAGGCGGCCACCAACGTCCCCAAGGGGATGCTGCGCTCGGTCGCGCTGTCCGGCCTATTCGGTTGGCTGATGGTCGGCGCGCTCGTGCTGGTCATGCCCAGCGTGTCCGACGGTGCCCGACAAGGCGGAAACGTCTTTCAATGGTTGATGACCGCGGTGCTGCCGGGCCGCGGGGGCCAGGCGCTGTGGGTCGGCATCGTCGCCGCGAATTACCTCTGCGGCCTGGCGTGCATGACCTCGACCTCGCGCATGATGTACGCCTTCGCGCGCGACGGCGGCCTGCCGGCCTCGCGCGCGCTGCGCCGGGTCTCGCCGCGCTGGAGGACCCCGGTCATCGCCATCTGGACCACCGCCGCGCTGGCGATCGCCTCGACGCTCTACGCGCCGGCCTACTCGACGCTGACGGCGGCCTGCGTGATCTTCCTGTACCTGTCGTACGTGATGCCGACGCTGGCCGGATTCTTCGCGCTCGGGGGCACCTGGACCAAGCTCGGCCCCTTCCGCCTGGGCGACCGATGGTTCAAAGGTCTGGCCATCGTTTCACTGGCCGGCGTGTGCGTGCTGATCTGGATCGGCGTGCAGCCGCCCAACCAACAGGCCCTCACGGTCACGGTCGGCGCCGCGATCGTGCTCCTCGCCGCCTGGTGGCTGGGTGTGCGGCGTTTCTTCCGGGGCCCGCCCGCCGCCATCCTGAGCGCGGGCCCCGTGGAGCCGCCACGACCAGGCTGACGCCAGCGCTCCGCGGCGCGCCGGCCGCGGCAACGCCGCGCGGACCCGCGATTCGTCCGACGCCTTTCGCACGCCCGTTAGAACGATCTTCTTGTCTCCAAAGACGGCGACCACATCCGGACGCCCGTCCCGTCAGATCGTCGTCAGCTCGCGGATCACGAAGGCGCCATCTTTGCCGACGCCCAGACGGCCGCCCATGTGATCGGGATCGTGGCCCCACAGGAGCAGCCAGTCTTCCGACACCGCGCGCGTAAATAGTTCGCGTTTGGTCTCGACGGTGCGCGCGGGATCGAGGTCGTAGCTCATCACCCACGGCAGCCGCACGTGGACCGACGTCGGCACCACGTCGCCCAGGAACAGCGCCTTGGGACCATCGGCAGCACCCACCAAGATCGACTGGTGGCCGGCGGTGTGTCCGGGCGTCGGAATGACCCGCACGCCGGGCGCGATCTCGGTCGCTCCGTCGACCAATTGCAGAAGCTTCGCCTCTTCAATCGGGCCCAGGTTCTCCTGCAGGTAGCTGGCGCGGTTGCGATCGTGCGGGTGGGTGGCGTCGTCCCACTCGCGCCGCTGGACGACGTGGCGGGCCTTTTTGAACACCGGCTCGAAGGCGCCCGAGGCGGTCCGGCGCGTGGTGCCGCCGCTGTGATCGAAGTGGAGATGGGTCATGACGACCGTGTCGATGTCGTCGGGGCGCAGGCCCACCTCGGCCAGCGCGGCGCCGATCGCGCGGTCGTGGTCGATGCCGTAGATCTCTTTGAGCTTGGGGGAAAATTTGTCGCCGTTGCCGGTCTCGACCAGCACACGGCGCCCGCCGACCTCGATCAACAGGCAACGCGTGCTGTACGAACAGCGGTTGAGCGCGTCGCAGGAGACCAGCTTCGACCAGAGCGTCTTGGGCACCACGCCGTGCATGGCGCCGCCGTCCAGACGGAAGCTTCCGCCGTCGAGCATGGTCAGGCGCGCGTCTCCGATCGTCAGCACGACCCAATTATTGCACGGCGGATCGCGCGGCGGGCGCCGGAGCCGCCACCGCCGCGCCGATGGTCGCGGTGTTGGATGGCTGAGCCGGCTTGCTCGTCTCGTCTGGCGCGTGACCGGCGGGATCCACCGTCGCGGGCGGGCCGTTCGGCTGGCTGGGCGCGGCGGGACCGATGGTCGGCGCGGGCGCGGCGGCGGCCTCGGGCGCGGCGGCGATCGTCTCGGGCGCGGCCACGCCGACCGGCAACGGGATCGGCGGACGGGCCGGCGTTCTGGGATCGAGGGAGCGCGCCGCCACCACCTCGGGCGCGCGCTTCTGCGGGTGGCTGATCAGCCAATCGGCGACCCGCGCCACGTCGCCGAAGCGGGTCATCTTGCCGTCGTCGCCCAGGAAGGCCATGTAATAGACGCGCCCGTCGATCCTGGTGGCGACCACCAGGCAATAGCGGGCGTCGTCGTTGTAACCGGTCTTGCCGCCCAGCACCTGCACGTTGTTCCGTTGCGCCGGGTGGTTGGTGTTGTTGTAGTGGATGGGCGGCTTGCCGACCGGGTGCGCGTCATAGGCCGCCCGCCGCGTGATGGCCGACAGGATCGGATCCGCCATCGCCGCCTTGAGCAACGCGATGGTCTCGCGCGGCGTCGACACGTTCCCGGTCGAGAGGCCCGTCGGCTCGTGAAAGCGCGTGTTCTTGAGCCCCAGCGCGCGCGCCTTGGCATTCATGGCGGTCGTGAGCTGGGCCGGCGTCAGCTTGACCGCTCGGCCGAGGGCCGGGATGGCGCGGTTGTCCGAGCCCATGAGCGCCGAGTGCAACAGATCGCGGTTGGACAGCGTCATCCCGTCGAGGAGCCGCGAGCGCGCGCCCCCCTTGGCGACCTCGATATCGCTGCGGTTGATGGTCGAGAGGCCCTCGAGCTCGATCCCTTTGTCGACCACCGACAGCGTCGCCGCCAGCTTCGAAATGGAGGCGATCGGACGTTCTTTGTCCGGGTTGCGCGCGAAGATGACCCGACCGCTGTCGTCGATCACCAGGGCGCCCAGCGCCTGCACGTTGGGCTGGCCGCCGCGGGTGGCCACCACGTGGCGCTCGACCATCGCGTGCCGGTGCCGCTTGACCGGCTTCTTGCGGGCGGCGCGGTGGGCTTGCGCGGCCGGGGCCGCCAGCTGGCCGAGCAGGGCCGCGACGAGGAAGGCCGCCCCGATGCTACCGCGCGCCATCACGACCGCCATTTATAGAGGACTGGCCGGCGCGAGCAAGTTAAGCCTCAAGCCCCCGTGGCGTGCGGCAGCCCCGGCCGCTCGGTTTTGCGCCCCCGCCAACCGTGCCAGTACTTGGTCCGCAGGAGCGACACCCCCAGCATGGCGGCGGTCATGAGCACGAACCCCACCGTCGCGGCGCCCATGCCGAGGTGTCCGTGTAGCCGCTTGAACAGCAGGCCGTAACAGAGCTCGACGTGAATCCAGTAGACCAGCAGCGAGGTCTGCCCGAACTGCCGCATCATCGAAAAGCGAAACCGCGCGAAGAGGCGCGTCGACAGATAGCCCGCCAGCGCCAGCGGGCCCATGTAGCCCAGGCGGAAGAAGAAGGTCCCCGGCCCCATCTGCTGCACCTCATAGGAGGGGTAGTGAATGATGTACGGATGGTGGCGGCGGATCAGGATGGTCGCGTAGACCATGGCCAGACCCACCACGCCGGTGGTCAGGAAGGCGATGGCTTGGCTGCGGGGGTCGCGGCTCATCCGCGTCCAGTAATGACCGAGCGCCACCCCCACCAGCGGCCAGGCCAGCCACGGGAAGAGCGGAAACCACGCCATCGGACGCTGCCCGCCCAGGTACGACGTCAGCGGACGGGGCAGAAAATGCGGAAAGTGCGCCGGCCCGATGATCGGCCCCAGCGCGAGGCAGGCCGCCGCCGCGAGCAGCGTGATCAGGATCTGCGGGCGCCCGCGCCGCGGCGCCGAGATGTAGGCCGTCGCGATCATCGACGCCCCGATGCAGTTCAAGATGTCGATCCGGAACAGGTCACGCCAGTCGTAACAGCCGCCCAGCACGTACTCCTGCAGGCGAAACAGATACGCCAGCACCAGCACCTCGGCCCCGCGCTTGGCGGCCGTCTTCACCATGATCGAGCGATCGACCCCTTTGGCGATCTGGCTCTCGTAGCGAATGGCCATCGCGACGCCGACGATCAGCAGAAAGAGCCGCGAGGGGATGCCACCCAGAAAGCGCGTCCACGAATAGGCCGCGGTGGCCTTGGCGGCGGGGCTGCACCACGCGTCGTACAGGTGGGTCTGGATCATCAGCACGACGGCCAAGCCGCGCAGCCAATCCACTGCGTCGATGCGCCCCCGGGACTTGGCCCTGGGCGCCGGGGCCGCCGCATTCACCGCCCACACCTTCGCACTTTTGGCGGCGGCCTTGTCAACGGCTTTCGCGCGCGTTGACAAGCCGGAGGCCGCGGACTATAAGCCGCCACTCGCCATGTCGCTCAAAATGGGCCTGCTGGGCCGTAAAGTCGGGATGACTCAAGTTTTTCACGAGGACGGATCCGCCCTCGGCGTGACCGCCGTGACCGTCGGCCCCTGCGTGGTCGTCGCCAAACGGACCACCGAGAAGCACGGGTATAGCGCCCTGCAGCTCGGGTTCGAGGAGCGACCGCTGCGGCTGGTCTCCCGCCCCGAAAGCGGCATCTACAAGAAGGCCAACGTCGAAAAGCCGGCGCGCCACCTGCGCGAGGTGCGCCTCGAGCCGAAGGAGCTCGACAAGTACGAGGTCGGCAAGGTGATTCGCGCCAGCGAGGTCTTCAAAGAAGGCGACGTCATCGACGTGGTCGGCACCACCAAGGGCAAGGGCTACCAGGGCGTCATGAAGCGCCACCGGATGGCCGGCGACTCGGCCACCCACGGTACGCACGAGTTTTTCCGCCACGGCGGCTCGATCGGCTGCCGCCTCACCCCGGGCCGCGTCCACAAGGGCAAGCGGATGTCGGGCCTGATGGGCAACGTCCAGAACACCGCCTCCGACCTGGTGGTGGTGAAGGTCCTCGACGACAAGAACGTCGTGCTCGTCAAGGGCGCCATCCCGGGCGCCGCCAACGGCTTGGTCCTCATCAAGGGCAGCGTGAAGGACGTGCGCAAGTACGTCGTCCCGCGCGCCATCAAAGAGGTCGAGTCCAAGAACCCGATGAAGGCCTCCAAGAAGGGCGCGCCCAGCGCCGGCGCCTCGAAGCCCAAGAAGTAGCGCCTGTCCAAGCTGCGCGATCCGCGCCACCGCCACGACGCGTTCTTTCGCAAGGCGCGGGGGGCGGGCTTTGCGGCCCGCGCGGTTTATAAGCTGGAGGAGATAGACAAACGGCTGCGCCTCTTGCGTGCTGGCGACCGGGTGCTGGATCTTGGCTGCCGGCCGGGTTCGTGGATGCAGTACGCGCTCCAGGTGGTCGGTCCGCACGGCGCGGTGGTGGGGATCGATCGCGATCCCCTGCCTCAGCCGATCGCGGGCGCGCGCGTCCTGTGCGGCGACGCCTTCACCACCAGCGACGGCGAGCTGCTGGGGAAATTGGCGGCCTTCGACGTGGTGCTGTCGGACATGGCGCCCAACACGACCGGCATCCGGGCCACCGATCAGGCGCGCTCGGCCTCGCTGTTCGAGGAGGCGCTGGCGCGCGCCGAGCGCCTCTTGGCCCCGGGCGGCGCCTTCGTCGGCAAGATCTTCCAGGGCCCGGATCTGGAGGCCATCCGCAAGAAGCTGGCGGTGCGGTTCTCCGACGTCCGCACCATCAAGCCGGAGAGCTCGCGCAGCGAGAGCATCGAGATCTATCTGGCCGGCAAGGGTTTCGCCTGACGGTGCTAAGCTCCTGACCAGGCGCCGGCCGGCGCCGAGAGATCGATGTCGAAGTCGTCGCGCAGGGCCGTTCGGGGCATGACCAACGTCGGATTGGCGGTAGCCCTGGCCGCCGGTCTGGTGTCGTCGCGCCTGGAATCCGCCCAGGCCGCCGATCGCGCGGCGCCCGCATCCGAGCACCGCATCGCCATCGACGCGCGCGGCCCGCTGGCACTGGTGGAGGTGACGCGAACGTTGGTGCCCGAGCCCTCCGAGGCCGGAGGGGCCGAGGCGCTGCTCGATGTCGCGTTGCCCGACGGCGCGGCCCTGTCGTCGGTCGAGGTACGCGACGGCGGCCGTTGGCGCGCCCTCGAGCCGGCCCCCGCCGGAAGCGCCAGACAGGCCGCCGATCTCTACCGCACCGAGAGCGCGGCGCGCGGCGTGACCCCCGCGGTCGAGCCGTTCGACGACAGCTCGACCCACCGGCTGCGCTTCCTGCGCGGCGGCCCACGGGCCACCGCCCCGGTCGAGGTGCGGCTGCGCTTCGCGGTGGTCCCCACCTTCGACGGCGGCCGGCTGCGGTTGCGCTTTCCGGCGGCCACCGAACGACTCCCGCCGCCGGCCGACGTGACGGTGCGCGTGCGGGGTGCATCCGATCTCGACATCGCCGGCGTGCGGACCACCTTCACCGGCGACACGGGAACTGCGACCGGCCGCGCCTCGATGCGCGCCGACTGGGAGGTCTCCTGGACCACCCGCAACCGGAGTGCCCAGCGCGGGCCGTCGCTGGACGCCCGCGTGGCGGTGGCGGCGCTGTCGCCGACCGAGACGGCGCTGGCGTACCTAGTGAAGAACCGCGCGGCGCCGCCGGTCGAGATTCCCGAAAGCGTTCTGTTTCTAATCGATCGATCGCGCAGCGTCGGTCTGCCCGGACTCTCCGCCGAGCGGGATCTCTGCCGCAAGCTGCTGGAGACGCTACCGCCCAGCACGCGCTTCGACGCGCTCTTCTTCGATCGCGGCACCAAGCGCCTCTTCACGATGGGCCGACCGGCCACCCGAGAGGCGATCGACGCGCTGGAAGCGGAGATGGTACCCGACCGCTTGCGGAATGGTACCGACCTGGCGGCCGCCCTGCGGCAGGCCGGCGAGCTCTTGCGGCGGGAGCGGAGCAGCTTCGGGCCGCGCGCGCTGCTGGTTCTGGTGACCGACGGTGCGCTGCCGGACGAGATCGACGGCGCCGCGCTCGATCGGGCGCTGGGGCCCACGCCGGAGCTCGACCTGTCGGTGGCGGCGCTGACCATCCGACCGGTCGACGACGAAGCGATGGGCGACAGCGCGCGCCGGGCGCTGCGCGCCTTCGCGACCGCGCGCGGCGGCGTGGCGCGCGAGCTGCGCGCCAGCGAGATTGGCGACGGTGTGACCGCGCTGCTGGCCGATCTGGCCCGCGGCGGCGATCTGGGCGCGCTTCGGCTGGTGATCGACGGGACCGACCACGCCATCGCGGACGCCTTGGCCCCCGATGCGATCGTCTCGGGGCTGCTGACGGTCCACGGCAAGCCGCCGCGCACCCTGGCGATCGAAGGGGCGGCGCGCGGACAGGAGACCAAGGCGCCCGTGGCGCGGACGGCGATCTCGGCGGCCTGGGTGCAGCCCCCCGTCGCGGGCGGTCCGACGCCGCGTTCCCGCATCCTCGTGACCCCGACCATCGTCGGGTTGATCGAGCCCATCGTCCACCCCGCCGCCGCGCGGCAAGCCGAGGCCAGAGGATCGATGGACCGGATGGTGATCCGCAACGTGCTGTCGCTGGCCTATATGCCGCGCGCGCGGGCCTGTTACCTCAACCGGACCGGCGCCACCCCCGCGCTGCGCGATCTGGCCGGGCGGGTGCGGCTGGCCATCGACGTCGTCCGCGGCGAGGTCGCGCGCGCGACGGTCGAATCGTCGACGCTCGGCAACCCGGAGATCGAGAGTTGCTTGCGCGACAGCGCCTTCGCCGTCGAGGTCCCGCGGGCGGCGCGCAGCGACGCGCCGGTGACCGCCATTCTCAACATGGTGTTCAAAGGGCACACGCCCGACAAGAAGCCAGACGTCGATCTGGGGGCGGTTGGCGCCGAGATCGATCTCGTCATAGAAGAGATGCACCGGCAGGAAGCCAGGGCGAGCGCCAATCCGCCGCCGTCGGCACATCCGGCCCCCGAGAACACCCAGCGATGATCCCAGTAGGAGACCAGGCCATGGAAGAGACTTCCTTCGATCCGACTCGACGGCTCTGCCCCGATGGCGCTTGCGTCGGCGTCATCGGCTCAGACGGCCTGTGCAGCGTCTGCGGCCGGACGGAAAACGCCGCCGCGCGCGGCGACGACATTTCAGAATCGACCGACGAAGAGCGGGCGGACGCAGCCCCTTCGGGCGAGGCGCCGGACTCCCCGTCCGCGTCCCGGCCCGCGTTCACCGCGAGCGCATCCGGGTTCGACGCCAAGCGACGGCTGTGCGACGACGGAAGCTGCGTCGGCCTGGTGGGAGCCGGCGGTCGGTGCGGCGTATGCGGCCGAAAGGCGGAATGACGATGCCCAGCGTCGCGATCGTCGGCGCCTCCAGCGCACCCCACAAGTTCGGCAACAAGGCGGTGCGCGCCTACCTACGGAAGGGCTGGACCGTCTACCCAGTGAACCCGACCGAAAAGACGATCGAAGGGCTGGCCGTCTACCCATCGATGGCCGATTTGCCGCCGGCGATGGATCGGGTTTCGCTCTACGTTCCGCCGGCGATTGGCCTGACGCTGCTGGAGGCCATCAAGAGCAACGCCGCCAAGGAGCTCTACGTGAACCCGGGCGCCGAGAGCGAAGAGCTCCTGGCGCGGGCCGAGGCGCTCGGCCTAGACCCGATCTTTGCCTGTTCGATCGTCGACATCGGCGAGCGCCCCTAACCCAGGCGCCAGAAAGCCGCGCTTCCGGGCGCTTGGGCACCCAACGGCGCTTGCCCCCCAGCGACGGCGGCCTGGGACTCGGGGCCGGCGCCGATAATCTCCGATGCTGTCCGGCGACTCGCGGAGGACCCGGAGACGTTCATCGGCGAGATTCCGTGGCCGCACGGGCATCAATCTCACGACCGAGGGGGTGATTTGTCCATCAAACGAGACGCGCGCTCTGCTAGGCTGCTCGCCCCGAGATGCCCGCTGTCGCCGTCAACAGCATGCTCGATCTGATCGGTGGAACGCCGCTCGTGCGGCTGCGCCATCTGGTCGACCCAACGATGGCCGACATCTTCTGCAAGTGCGAGCAGTTCAACCCGGGCGGCTCGCTCAAAGATCGGGTGGCGCTCTCGATGATCGAGGCCGCCGAACGCGAGGGGCGCATCACCCCCGGCGAGTCGGTGATCATCGAGCCGACCTCCGGCAACACCGGCGTCGGGCTGGCGCTGGTGACCGCCGCCAAACGCTACCGGCTGATTCTCACCATGCCGGACAACATGTCGCTCGAACGGCGCGCGCTGCTCAAGGCCTACGGCGCCGAGCTGCACCTCACGCCCGCCGCCGACGTCATGCGCGGCGCGATCGAGCGCGCGACCGAGCTGGCGCGAGAGATCCCGCGATCGTTCATGCCGCAGCAATTCAACAACCCGGCCAACGTCGACGCGCACTTCAAGACCACCGGCCCGGAGATCGTAGCCCAGATGGGCAACCGCATCCCCGACGCCTTCGTCCACGGCGTCGGCACCGGCGGCACCATCACCGGTGTCGGCCGGGTGCTGCGGTCGCTGCGCCCCGACGTGCGCATCGTGGCGGTCGAGCCCGAGAAGAGCGCGGTCCTCTCGGGCGGCCCACCGGGCGAGCACCGCATCGACGGCATCGGCGCCGGCTTCATCCCGGCCATCCTCGATCGCTCGGTGATCACCGACGTTCGCACCATCTCCGAAGCCGACGCCCAGCGCACCAAGCTGGCGCTGGCGCGGCGCGAAGGGCTGCTGGTCGGCATCTCGGCTGGCGCGTCGGTCAAGATCTCGCTCGACATCGCGCGCGAGCTTGGCCCGGGCAAGACGGTGGTGACCATCCTGTGCGACACCGGCGAGCGCTATTTCTCGTCGGACGCCTACTTCGAATGAACCCCTCGGCGCTCATCATCGGTGCGGGCGGACTGGGCTGCCCCGCGGCGCTCGCGCTGGCGGCGGCCGGCGTCACCCGACTGGGCGTGGTGGACGACGATCGCGTCGACGCGACCAACTTGCACCGGCAGATCCTGTTCGGCGACGCCGACCTGGGCGAGCTCAAGGTGGTGGCGTTCGCGCGGGCTCTCGGTCGGCGCTACCCCGGAATCACCGTCGAGACGCACGGGGTGCGCTTCGAGGCGGAGCGCGCGCGCGATCTCGCCGGGCGCTACGACGTCATCATCGACGCCAGCGACAACTTCGCGACCAAGTTTCTCGCCAACGATGCCGCCGTGCTGGCGGGCCGGCCGCTGGTGCATGGCGCCGCGGTGGCGCTGGGCGGCCAGCTTCTCACCGTTCCCGCCGGAGGCCGCCCCTGCTACCGCTGCCTCTTCGAAGAGCAACCGACGCCCGGCGTCGGACCGTCGTGCGCCGAAGCCGGCGTGCTCGGCCCGGTCCCGGGCGTCATCGGCGCTCTGCAGGGGGTCGAGGCGGTCCGTCTGCTGCGGAACGAAACTCCCGCTTTCGTGGGCCGTCTCGTCCAGTATGATTCGCAGGCCATGTCCGTCCGGATCGTCCGCTACAACCCCAACCCCGCCTGCGCCGTATGCGGCCCGGAGGCGCGCATCCACGCGCTGCTGTCCGCCAACTACCCCGCGGCCGACTGCGCCCCCCTATGAGCACCGCCCCCGCCAACGCCCATCAGAAAAAGACCTCCTTCGTGCAAGGGCTGCGCTGCCGCGAATGCGGCAACGCGTACGACAAGGCCCCCATCCACGTCTGCGAGTTCTGCTTCGGCCCCCTCGAGGTCGCCTACGACTACGCCGCCATCGGCAAGGTCTTGACCCGCGCCCTCATCGAGTCGCGCGCGCCATCGATGTGGCGCTACGCCGAGCTCTTACCTCTCGATGGGCCGCCCGCGGTGGGACAGGCCAGTGGGATGACGCCGCTGGTACCGGCCAAGCGGTTGGCGAAACGGCTCGGCCTCAAAGAAGTGTGGGTCAAGAACGACGCGGTCAGCCACCCGACGCTGTCGTTCAAGGATCGCGTGGTGTCGGTCGCGATCTCGAAGGCACTGGAGTTCGGCCTCGGCACGGTGGCCTGCGCCTCGACGGGGAACCTCGCCAACGCCACCGCCGCCCAGGCCGCGGCGGCGGGACTGCCGGCGGTGGTGCTGATTCCCTTCGATCTCGAGCCCGCCAAGATTCTGGGCACCAGCATCTACGGCGCGCGCGTGGTGGGGGTCAAAGGAACGTACGATGACGTCAACCGGCTCTGCTCGGAGATCGCGGGCAAATACGGCTGGGGCTTCGTCAACGTCAACCTGCGGCCGTTCTACGCCGAAGGCTCGAAGAGCTATGCCTACGAGATCGCCGAGCAGCTCGGCTGGAAGCTCCCCGCCCACGTGGTGGTGCCGATGGCCGGCGGCTCGCTGGTGACCAAGATCGGCAAGGCTTTCAGCGAATTCGACAAGCTGGGGCTGGTCACGGCGCCGGCCCGCAAGCCGATCATCCACGGCGCGCAGGCCGCCGGCTGCGCGCCGATCGTCGACATGGTGCTCGAGGAGCGCGACCAGGTCCGCCCGGTCAAGACGCCGACCAGCATCGCCAAGTCGCTGGCGATCGGAAACCCGGCCGACGGATTTTACGCGCGCCAGACCATCATCGGGTCGGGCGGTTGGGCCGCCAAACCCGACGACGACGAGATCGTCGCCGCCATGCGGCTCCTCGCGGAGACCGAGGGCATCTTCACCGAGACCGCCGGCGGCGTCACGCTGGGCGCCGCGATCCGCCTCATCAAAGAGGGGCGCATCGGCAAGGACGACGGGCCGGTGATCATCTGCGTCACCGGCAACGGCATGAAGACGCAGGATCCGCTGGTCGGCAAGCTCCCCACGCCGGCGCTGATCGGCCCCCGCTTGAACGACTTCGACGATCTACACGCGACCTGGACCTAAAGGAGATCACGCCATGGCCACCATCCGTATACCGACGCCGCTTCGCAAGCTGACTCAGGGGAAGGAAGAGGTCACCGCCGTGGGCGGCACCATCGCCGCGATCATCGCCAGCCTGGAGTCGCAATTCCCCGGCATCAAGGAGCGCATCTGCGATGACAGTGGTCAGGTCCGCCGCTTCGTCAACATCTTCGCCAACGACGAGGACATCCGCTTCCTCAAGAACCTCGAAACGCCGGTGAAAGACAGCGACGAGGTCTCGATCGTCCCCGCCATCGCAGGCGGGGATCGTTAGGATGGGGGCACTGGGAGGGTTCCCAAACCCTCCCGCGACGGGACCCATCGGGCAAAGCCCGAAGGGTTCCCATGCGATTCGACTATGAATCCAGAGTACGTCCAGCGCTTCGCGCGCCAGATCGCACTTCCACAAATCGGGCTCGACGGCCAGACGCGCATCTGCGCGGCGCGGGTCCTGGTGGTCGGTGGCGATCGGGCCGCCGAGACGGCGGCGCAGTACCTGGAGGCGGCCGGCGTCGGGTTGGTGGTCCACAAGTCGACACCGCCGACCGACGGCGCCGGCTGGCTGGCGGCACTGGCGGTCTTCGAAGTGGTGGTGCGCTCGGGCTTCGACGACGACGCGATGCTGGGCGCGGCGGCCCAGCTGGGCTTACCGGTGGTGGTGGTGCGCGCGACCGGCGGGCTGGTCGACCTGATCTCCTTCCCGCGGCGCGACCCCGCCCCCACGGCCACGTTGGAGATCCAGCCGCGCCCGTCGATGCCGGCGGCAAACGGCGCCGAAGCAATTTTGGCCGGGACGCTGGCGGCGGCCGAAACGCTCACGCTGCTGGCGCGCAGCCGCGAAGCGAACGGGATCCCCACGGGCACCTCGCCCCGCCATCTCCGCCTGCCGCTCGACGGCGGCGCGCCGCTCGCCCAGCAAATCGGCGCGCCATGACCCTGGCGCTCGATCCCATCCGCCGGGCTCGCCTGCGCGTCGCCGAGCGGATCACCGATCTCATCGGCGACACACCGATCGTGCGGCTGCCCTCGTTCGAACGCGACACGCCCGGCGTCGAGCTGTGGGCCAAGTGCGAGTTCCTCAACCCGGGCGGCTCCGTCAAGGATCGCGCCGCCTCCCAGATGATCCGCGACGCGATCCGCACCGGACTGCTCTCGCCAGGCAAAACCATCATCGACTCCACCAGCGGAAACACCGGCGTGGCCTACTCGCTCATCGGCGGCGCGCTCGGCTACCCGGTCACGCTGGTGATGCCGGGAAACGTCTCGTGGGCGCGGCGCAAGATCACCGAGGCCTTCGGCACCAAGTTGATCTTCTCCGATCCAATGGAGGGCTCCGACGGCGCCATCCGCCTGTGCCGGAAGATCGTCGAGGAGAACCCGGGCCTGTATTTTTATCCCGACCAGTACTCGAACCTTTCCAACCCGCTCGGGCACTACAACACCACGGGCCGCGAGATCTGGGAGCAGACCGACGGGCGGGTCACCCACTTCGTGACCGGCATCGGCACCACCGGCACGGTGATGGGGACCGGGCGGCGCCTCAAGGAATACCGGCGGGACATCGAGGTCTGGGCGGTCGAGCCGGACGACGCGCTCCACGGGCTCGAAGGGCTCAAGCACATGGAGAGCTCGATCGTGCCGCCCATCTATCACCCCGAAGAGCTCAACGGCGTGTTGCCGATGGACACCGACGAGGCCTGGAACGTCTCCGAGCGGCTGGCCAAAGAAGAGGGGCTGCTGGTCGGGCATTCCTCGGGCGCGTCGCTGGCCGGCGGCCTGCGGATCGCCAAGCGCCTGGTGGCCGCCCACCAGCCCGGCGTGATCGTGACGCTGTTTCCCGACCGGGCCGAGCGCTACTTCGAAGCGCCGATGGTCCCCAAGACTGCGCGCACGCCGTGAGCGCGCCCGGCCACGTGGCCCCGCCCCATCCCGCCCTCGGCGCCGAGGCGATGGCCGAGATGTACGCCCACGCGCGCCGCGACTATCCCAACGAATGCTGCGGCATCGTCTACGGCACGAAGGGCGCGCCGGTGGCCGACCGCGCCGTGGCCTGCGTCAACACGCAGAACGACCTGCACGCCATGGATCCGATCGCCAACCCGCGCGACGCCCGCACCGCCTACAACCTGGGTGCCGGCGATCTCTTCAAGCTGTCGAAGAGCCTGCGGAGCGAGGCGCCCGCCAAGATCATTTACCATTCCCACGTCGACGTGGGCGCCTACTTCAGCGACACCGATCAGGCCGCCGCAGTGATGGACGGCGAGCCGAGTTACCCGGTCGAGTATGTCGTCATCGATGTGCAGGCCGATCGGGTGGGCGGCGCCGCGCAGTTCGCCTGGGACGCGGCGCAGCGGCGCTACCTAGAAGTCGGCCGCTACCCGGGCCTTTGATCCCGCGGTGTTGACAGGGCGGCGTGGCCCGGCCCAGATTGGCGGTTTACGCTGCCCAAGGAGGATCTGATGCGCGTCCCCCGCGTGCTCGTTCCGTTGGCGATCGCCGCAAGTGCCGCGTGCAGCTCGAGCGGCACCATGTCGAAGTTGCCCGGTACCGCCGGAGCCGCGGGCACGACCGCGGGTCAGGCCGGCGCTTCGGCAGGTACCTCGGGCACTGGCGCGGCGGGCCGCGCCGGAACCTCCGGCGGTCAGGCCGGAACCAACGGCGGCGCGGGAACGAGCGGCGGCGCGGGAACCAGCAACGGCGCGGCGGGAACGAACGGCGCGGCCGGAACCAGCGGCGCCACCACCGCCGGCTGCGGCCTGGCGAGCCCACCGGCGGTCGGCGCCGCGAACCCGCTGACCATCAACGTCACCGACAGCAAGGGCACCACGACGGCGCGGCAGTTCTATGTCTCGTTGCCGACCGGCTACGATTCGAGCCAGCCCACGCGGGTGGTCTTCGCCTGGCACTACGCGGGCGGCAGCGCCTCGGCGCTCATCGCCAGCTCGTACGGCGGCAACTTCTACGGCATCCAGCCCCTGCTCCCGAACACCATCTTCGTGGCCGGCCAGGGACTGCTCAGCACGCCCGGCGACGCCACCACCAGCGGCTGGCCCAACACCAATGGCGGCGACGTCGCGTTTGCGAAGGCGATGATCGCTTGGATGGAGTCCAACTTCTGCGTCGACCCGGCGCGCATCCTATCGACCGGTATGAGCTACGGCGGCATCATGTCCGACACGCTCGGTTGCCAGATGCCCGACGTGTTCCGCGCCGTCGGCGTCATGTCGGGCGCGCTCTATAACTTCGGCGGCGCCTGCAAGAGCCACCCGATCGCCGCCTGGATCACGCACGGCGACGCCGATACGACGGTCGACATCTCGGGCGACGAGACGGCGCGCGATCAGTTCCTGGCCGACAACCACTGCGGCACCACCACCACCGCGGTCACCCCCTCCCCCTGCGTCTCGTACAGCGGATGCGATAGCGGCTACCCAGTCGTCTGGTGCCCGGTCGCCGGTGAGGGGCACACCATCCCCAGCTTCGCCGCCAGCGGCATCGCCACCTTCTTCTCGCAGTTCTAGTCCCTAAGGAGCCCCATGCCCCAGACTCGCCTGTTCGCGGTGGCCACCGCGCTCTTCTCTCTCGGTGTCTTGAGCTGCGGTGGCGGCTCCAAATGTTGCGACTTACCCCCTACTGGCGGCGGTGGCACCATCGGCTCGGCCGGAACCGGCGGCGGCGCGGCCGGCACGACGGGCAGCGCCGGCACGACCGGCAGCGGATCGGGCGGCACGGCGGCAGGCGGGACGACGGGCAGCGGCAGCGGTGGAAACGCCGGCACCGCGGGCGCGGGGACGGGCGGCACAGGCGCCGCCGGTACCACCGGGACAGGCGCCAGTACTGGCACGGCGGGTTCCACCGGCGCCGGCGGGCACGCAGGCGCCGCGGGTTCCACCGCTGGCAGCGGCGGGCACGCAGGCGCCGCGGGTTCCACCGCCGGCGCCGGCGGACACGCGGGCACGGCGGGCTCGACCGCCGGCAGCGGCGGACACGCGGGCACGGCGGGCACCGTGGTCGACGCGGGCGTCGACGGACCGCCGCAGACCGAGGTCACCGACGGTGGCACCTGGAGCCTGGTCTGGTCCGACGAGTTCGACGTCGACGGCGCGCCCAACCCCGCCAACTGGGGTTACGAGATGGGCTTCGTGCGCAACCAAGAGCTGCAGTGGTACCAGCCCAGCAATGCGACGGTTTCGAACGGCCTGCTGACCATCGCCGCCCAGAAGGTCAGCATGCCGAACCCCAACTACGTCGCCGGCAGCAGCGACTGGAAGACCAACCGCCAGACCATCAACTACACCTCGACGTCGATGACCACGTCGGGCAAACACGACTGGCAGTACGGCCGCTTCGAGATGCGCGCCAAGATCGACATCCGGACCGGGAGCTGGCCAGCCTTCTGGATCCTGGGCAGCGGCACCGCTTGGCCGCAATCGGGCGAGGTCGACATCATGGAGTACTACGCCAACAAGGTGCTGGCCAACGTCTGCACGCCGGCCGGCAGCAACTGCACCTGGGACAGCACCAACCAATCCCCCGCCTCGTTGGGAAGCAACTGGGCGAACGACTTCCACGTCTGGGCCATGGAATGGGACGCCACCAAGATCGACCTTTACCTCGACAGCAAGCTGGTCAACACCTACGCGGTCTCCACCGCCAATGCCTCGGGCCAGACCAACCCTTACGACAACAAGAAGTTCTACGTGCTGGTCAACCTGGCCATCGGCGCCAACGGCGGCGACCCCAGCGGCACGACCTTCCCGATCACCTACCAAGTCGACTACGTGCGCGTATATCAAAAGAAGTGAGCGCGCCGGCGCGGTAGAGTAGTGCCCGTGACGCCCCCGCTGTTCCTGCGTGCCTGTCGAGGCGAGACCACCGAACGTCCTCCGCTGTGGCTGATGCGCCAAGCCGGGCGGTATTTGCCCGAATATCGGAAGGTGCGCGCCGGCGTCAGCTTCCTCGAGCTGTGCAAGACGCCCAAGCTGGCGATCGAGGTGACGCTGCAGCCGATCCGGCGCTTCGGATTCGACGCCGCGATCTTGTTTTCCGATCTGCTGGTGCCGCTCGAAGCCATGGGGCTAGCGGTCGAGTTCACCGATGAGGGCCCGCGCCTGCCGCAGCCGGTGCGCACCCCGGCCGATCTCGGGCGAATTTCGACGTTCAATCCGGTGAAGCGCACCGGGTTCGTGATGGAGACCATCGCCGGCGTCCGGCGCGAGCTAGGTGATACGCCCCTCATCGGCTTCGCCGGCGCGCCGTTCACGGTAGCGACCTACGCCATCGAAGGAAAAACCTCCAAGACCTTCAGCGAGACCAAGAAGCTCTTCTATCGCGAGCCGGAGACCGCGCACCGCTTGCTGGCGCTGATCGGCGAAGCCACGCGCGACTATCTGCTGGCGCAGATCCGGGCTGGCGCGCAGGCGGTGCAGCTCTTCGATTCGTGGGTCGGCGTGCTGTCGGCCGAGGACTTCGAGACCTACGCGCTGCCGCCCACGGTGGCGCTGGTGGCCGCGCTGCGGGCGACCGGCGTGCCGGTGATCTACTTCGGCAACGGCGCCTCCGCGATCTTGGATCGCGTCGGGCGCGTGGGCGCCGATGTCTACGGTGTCGACTGGCGCCTGCCTATCGACGAAGCCCGTGCCCGCCTGGGCGACGCGCGCGCGGTGCAGGGCAACCTCGATCCGCTGCTGCTGCTCGGCCCGATAAACGAGATGGAGCGGCGCGCCCGCGACATCGTGAGGCGGGGCGGCAAGCGCGGGCACATCTTCAACCTCGGCCATGGGATCACGCCCGAGGCGCCGATCGAAGCGGTCGAGGCGCTGGTCGCCGCCGTCCGGGGCGCCTAACCGCCGTGGCGGCGCCGCTCGGCATCGTGGCGCTCAACCTGGGCGGACCGGGAAGCCTCGACGAGGTCGAGCCGTTCTTGCGCCGCCTGTTCGGCGATCCGGACGTCATCCAGCTCGGCTGGGCGCGGCCGTTGCAACCGCTGCTGGCGTGGCTCATCGCCCGGCGGCGGGCGCCGTTTTCGCGCGACGCCTACGCGCAGATCGGCGGCCGCTCGCCGATCACCGAGGAGACCAAAGCGCAGGCGCGGGCGGTCGCCGACGTGCTCGGGCAGCGCGGGATCGCGACCACCCCGGTGGTGGCGATGGCCGCCTGGAATCCCGACGCCAAGCAAGCCCTGGCGGAGCTCGCGGCCCAGGGCGTGACCCGCGCGGTCGCGCTGCCGCTCTACCCGCACGAGTCGAGGACCACCACCGGCTCGTCGCTGGGCCAGCTCGAGACGGCCCGGGCCCGGCGCGGCGGAATCGAGATCGCCGCCATCCGCCGCTACCCCGACGCCGCGGGGTTCATACGCGCCGTCGCCGAGCGGGTCGAGGAGGCCATCGCGACGTTGCCACCGAGCGATCGCGATCAGGCGCCGGTGCTGTTCTCGGCGCACGGGCTACCGGAGATCTACATCCAGCGCGGCGATCCCTACCTCGACGACGTGCGCGTCACGGTCGCCGCGGTGACCCAGCGCCTGGGGCTCGGTGCACGCGCCAGCCTGTGCTTTCAGAGCCGCGTCGGTCCGCAACGCTGGCTCGGCCCCTCGACCGAGGTGGCGCTCGACGACCTGGCCGGCGCCGGAACCAAAGCCGTCGTGGTGGTTCCGATCGCCTTCACGGGCGAGCACATCGAGACGCTGCAGGAGATCGACATCCTCTACAAAGAGCGCGCCGAGCGGGCGGGCATCGTCCACTTCGCCCGTGCCCGCACCGTGGGGTGCCACCCGGCCTTCATCGGCGCGTTGGCCGATCTGGTCGAAGCGGCCGCGCGCGGTCGGGGCTGGCTCTAGGGCGCGCGTGCGGATCGCGATTGTCGGCGGCGGCATCTCGGGGCTCACCGCCGCCCACCTGCTGGCGGCGCGCGCCCACGACGTGGTCGTCATCGACGACGGCGCGGCGCCGGGCGGCCTCATCGCCAGCGCCCGCCGTGACGGATTTCTCTGCGAGCGCGGACCTCAGGCGCTGCTCGACGGCGCACCGGAGGTCCGCGCTCTGCTGGCCTCGAGCGGCCTCGCCGAGCGCGCGATGGTCGCTTCGCCCGCTGCCCGCCGGCGGTTCGTCTACGTGGATGGCGCGCTGCGCCCGTTCCCCAGCAGCCCGCCCGGCCTCGTCAAAACCAACCTCTTCGGGTGGCGCGCCAAGCTGCGCCTCTTCGGCGAGCCGTTCGTGAAGCGCGCAGCGCCCGACGGCGCGCGCGAGGAGTCGGTGCTGGATTTCGTCGCCCGCCGCTTCGGGCCCGAGGCGGCCCAGCGGGCGGCCGCGCCGGCGCTGATCGGCATCTATGCCGGCGACGCCGCGCAACTTTCGGTGCGCGCGGCCCTCCCGCGGCTGGCGGCCATGGAGCACGAGCACGGCAGTGTCCTGCGCGCGCTGTTTCGGCGACGGGGCGGTCCGGGGCTCGGCCAGGCCACCTCGTTCCCCGACGGCCTGGGCGAGCTGCCCGCCGCACTCGCCCGATCGTTGGCGGGGAAGCTGGTGGGCGCGCGGGCGGTGGCCATCGAACCGCTCGCGACCGGCGGCTGGCGGGTGATCACCGCGACCGGCGCCGCCGTCGAAGCCGAGCGGCTGATTCTCGCGACGCCGGCGGCCGCCACCGCCGCCCTGCTGGCGCCGCTCGCGCCCGACGCCGCGGCGGCGCTGACCGCCATTCCCCACGCGCCGGTCGCCGTGGTGTGCCTGGGCTTCCGTGACGGCCACGACCTCGGCCTCGATCTGGACGCCTACGGCTTCGTGGCCGCACGCAGCGAGCGGCTGCAGGTGCTCGGTTGCCAATACGATTCGTCGGTCTTCCCGGGCCGCGCGCCGACCGGCGGCGTGCTCCTGCGGGCGCTCTTGGGCGGCACCTTCGATCCCGCCGCGGTCGACACCGACGACGACACGCTGGCCACCCGTGCCGCCGCTGACCTCCAGCGCGCCACCGGTCTGCGGCGCGCCCCCGATTTCGTCGATGTCTGGCGCGCCCGCCCCGGCATCCCACAGTACGATCTCGAGCATCGTGCCCGCGTTCGGGCCACCGACGGCGCCGTCGCGCGCCTGCCGGGGTTGTCGGTGATCGGCAACGCGCTACGCGGCGTCGGACTGGTCGACAGCGTCCGCGCGGCCTGCCAGCTGGCCGCCAGTTTCGGCGCTTGATTCCCAGCCCCAGCGGCCGGATCCTCGATCGCGGGAGGGACCCATGCGCGCCCTGAAGAACCTTTTCGTCTTCGTCATCATCGTGGCGGTGTTGGGCGCCGGGGGCGTCGTGGCGCTGCGCATCGCACGGCAAAAATCGTCCACCCCGGAAGAGATCAAGCCCAACCTGATGGCGGTCAGCGCCGCCGGTAGCTACGTCTATGCGGCGCGCGTCGGCGGCAAGGCGATCCTCTTCGACACCGGCGCCGACCCAGCCGGGGCCCCGGTCGACGCCGCGCTCGGCGCGCTGCACGCCTCACGCAGCGACGTCTCCGATATCTTCCTCACGCACGGCCACGGCGACCACACCGCCGGCGCTGCCGGCCTGCCCGGAGCGCGCATCCACCTGGGCTCTGGGGACGTCCCGCTGGCCGAGGGGAAGGCGCCGCCCGACGGCCCGGTCGCCCGCCTGATGGCCAAGGTCATCGCGGCACCACCGATCTCCGTCGGCGATCCGCTCAATGGCGTCCAGGTCATCGACGTCGGCGACGGCAAGACGGTCAAGGCCTTCCCGATGCCGGGCCACACGCCGGGCTCGTACGCGTTCCTGTACGACGGCGTGCTGTTCGTGGGCGACAGCATCATGCAGAAGCAGGGGCGGCTCGATCGCGGGCCACGCTTCTTCGACACCAACAGCGATCAGGTCAAAAGCTCGATCTTGTCGCTCGATCGGCAACTGGCGGGCGCCGATCTCTCGGTGGTCTGCACCGGTCACGGCGGTTGCACGCCGCTCGGACTCGGCCGCAGCATGCTGGAGGATTTGGTGGGCCGCCAAGGTGGCTGACGGCTGACGGCTGACGGTCGCCGATCCTCGGCCAAAACCGGTCCCACTCCAATAGAGCCAACCATGGACGAGAGGTTACAGTAAGCTGCCGCCATGCACGCCCTGCCGTTGCTCGCCGCGCTGCTCGCGCTCGCGGGTCCACCGGCGCGGATCCCCACCCCCGATGAGCAACGGCTCTTCGTCGAAGGGACGCGCGCCTTTTCGTCCGGCGACGCCGCGGGGGCTGAAAAGGCCTGGCAAGCCGGTTACGCACTCGGTCACGATCCGGCTTTCCTGGTCCACATCGGCGAGGCGCAGGAAAAGGCCGGCGCGCCGGCGTTGGCCGCCGCGAGCTACCGGAGCTACCTGCAACAGGCGCCCGACGCCTCCAACCGGGCCGACATCGAGCGGCGGCTGGCGCGCTTGGCACCCGCCGCGCCGGCAGCGGCGCCGGCGACAGCAACCCCCGAGGCGCCGGCCGAATTCGGTAGCCCCCCCGCCGGGTCGGCGCCAGCCGCGCCGGCGACCCCACCCTCGCCCACCTTGCCCGCACCCGCCGCGGTTCCCCGGGCCGACGCCGAGCATCCCACCGTCCCGCCTGCAGCGGTGGATTCGGGCTGGAACCGTTACAATGTTACGGCGGTCGTCGCTACCGCCGTAACGGTGGCACTGCTGGGCACGGCCGGCTTCTTCGCCGCATCGGCGGGCTCGGACCGCGACAACATCAATCGGCTGGTGCTGTTCCGTGATCCGATTACGGGCGCGCCACTGCCGTATTCGAGCATCGCGTCGCAGTACACGCAGGACCTGAGCGAAGGCCGCCGCGACGATCGGGTCGCCAAGGGGCTGCTCATCGGCGCCGGGGCCACCGCGGCGGTCGCGGCGCTCTTTTTCGTCTTCGACGCCAACTTCGCACCCGGGCCGGCGGTATCGCTCGCGCCGGCCGGGACCGGGTTGGCCGCCGTTGGAGGATGGTCGTGGCGGTGGTGACGGCACGCCCTCAGCCTTTGGTCGCTGGCCGGGTCGCGCAGCCGGTCGCGCGTCGGCGACGGCGTTTCGGCGGCCTGGTGATCCTGCTCGGCCTCCTGGCGGCCGCCGGCCTCCCGGCCTGCTTCAACCCTCAGCAGCCGGGCTGCGCCTTTTCTTGTGCCTCGGATGGGCTCTGTCCTTCCGGATATAGCTGCCGCGGCGATCGGCTCTGTCACCGAAACGATGGCCAGGGCACCTGCACGACGGGCCCGGTCTCGGACGACGGGGCCGCCGCCCCGACCGACGGAGCCGGCGTCCAGTAGTCGCGTAACCGCCGACGGGCTTTGCCGGGCGGCGATCGTCGACGGGATCTCAAAGACCCTCTCGGGGTCCTTTTTCCTGGTATCGGCCGGCGTCGTAAATCGACGGAAGTGGCGCTCGTGGGGTTGGCGGTTATTGACGCGGGCCCGCGCGCGAGGGAAGTTCGACCCCGGGGGAGAATTAGGGATTGGCATGTCCGATGCGCCTCCAGCGACTCGCGTCCTGATCGTCGATGACGATCGCGAAATCCGGGAGATTCTTGGGGAGCTGCTGCGTGACGAGGGCTTCGCCGTCGAAGCGGCCTGGAACGGCGAGACCGCCTTGGCCCGCCTGCAGGCGGGCTTTCAACCCGATGTCATCGTCCTCGACATCATGATGCCGGTGATGGATGGGCTGACCTTCCGGGCGCTCCAGCGCAGCCAGCCGGCCCTGGCCGACATCCCGATCATCGGCCTGACCGCCGTTCCCTCTCCGAACGCGGACTTCGAGTGTTTGACCAAGCCGCTCAAGTTCGAGGTCCTGGTCGACGCGCTCCGCCGCGTTGTCACGGGCCGCTGAGACGAGACGACCTCTTTTCGCATGGAGCCGGCCGCGCCGGCCGTATAGACTCCCGCCCGGAAAGATTATGGGCGTTTTCAATCTGTTTTCGAAGGATAGCCGTGACCTCCGCGCGCGCAGAAAAAACGTGGCGCGGGCGATCAACAAATGGTCGCAGTCGCCCGACCGCATGAGGGCGCTGCAGTCGCTGGCCGAGGACGGCTCGCCGGAGGCCCTCTACGGCCTGCTGCGCCGTTTTGGGATGATGTACGACAAGACCATCGACGACGAGCAGGAGAAGGATTGGGTGTTCGAGGTGCTGGTGGAAAAGGGCGCCGTCGTGCTCCCCTCCCTCAAGAAGTACCTCTCGACCGCAGACTCCATCACCTGGCCGCTGCGCCTGCTCGACAAGGTGGTCGCGACCAAAGAGGAGGTCATCGCCGTGCTCGAGGAGGTCTTGGCCCGCCACGAGCCCGGCTACGAGCGCGACCCCACCAAGAAGATCCAGCTCATGAACCACCTGGCGGAGATCAAACACCCGCGCGTCTCGCCGCTGGTGCTGCCGTATCTGGCCGACATGGACGAAGGCGTACGCTGCGCGGCCGTCGACGCGCTCATCGGTCAGGCCGATGGGCCGGCCTCCCGCCTGCCGCTCCTCGAGCACTTCGAGTCGGACAAAGAGGACAGCCTGCGCATCCGGCTGCGGATCGCGGACGGGTTCGCCGACCTGGGGTGGACGCTGGGAGATCACCGCGCCGCAGTCGAGAAGCGGCTGCCGGAGGCCTTCATGATCGAGCCGCGCGATCCCAAGGCCAAGGACGCGGCCTCGTCGCGCATCAAGAAGAAGCCGGCGGCCAAGGAGTAACGGCGTGCCCAAACGCGACGACATCAAGACCGTCATGCTCATCGGGTCCGGCCCGATCGTGATCGGTCAAGCCTGCGAGTTCGACTATTCGGGGACCCAGGGGGTCAAGGCGCTCAAGGAAGAGGGCTACCGGGTGGTGTTGGTGAACTCGAACCCCGCGACGATCATGACCGATCCGGAGCTGGCCGATCGAACCTACGTCGAGCCGCTGACGGTCGAGGTGCTGACCAGCGTGATCGAGCGCGAGCGGCCCGACGCGATCCTGCCGACGCTGGGGGGCCAGACCGCCCTCAACCTGGCGCTCGAGCTCCACCGCACCGGTGTGCTGGCCGCCTACGGCATCAAGCTGATCGGCGCCCAGGTGGAGGCCATCGAGAAGGCCGAGGACCGCGAGCTGTTCAAAAAGGCGATGCAGAAGATCGGGCTCGACGTGCCGCTGTCGGGTTACGCGCACAGCCTGGAAGAGGGGCGCAGCATCCAGGCCGCCATGGCGGCCGAGACGGGGGTCGGCTACCCGGTGCTGTTGCGACCGTCGTTCACGATGGGCGGCTCGGGCGCGGCGGTGATCTGGAACGCCGAGGAGTTCGACGCCAAGATGCAGTGGGGCCTGCAGCAGAGCCCGCGCGGCGAGGTGCTGGTCGAGCAGTCGGTCCTCGGCTGGAAGGAATACGAACTCGAGGTGATGCGCGACACGAAGGATAACGCCGTCATCATCTGCTCGATCGAGAACTTCGATCCGATGGGCGTTCACACCGGCGACTCGATCACCGTCGCGCCGGCCATGACCCTGACCGACAAGGAGTATCAGATCATGCGGGACGCGGCGCTGGCCGTGATCCGCGAGATCGGTGTCGAGACCGGCGGGTCAAACATCCAGTTCGCGGTCAACCCCGAAAACGGACGGATGATCGTGATCGAGATGAACCCGCGCGTCTCGCGCAGCTCGGCGCTGGCGTCGAAGGCGACCGGGTTTCCGATCGCCAAGATCGCCACCAAGTTGGCCGTCGGCTACACGCTGGACGAGATCCCCAACGACATCACCCGCGAGACGCCGGCCTGCTTCGAGCCGACCATCGATTACGTGGTGACCAAGGTGCCGCGCTTCGCCTTCGAGAAGTTCCCCGGCGCCGACGACGAGCTTGGCCCGCAGATGAAGTCGGTCGGCGAGGTGATGGCCATCGGCCGGACCTTCAAGGAGAGCCTGGGCAAGGCGCTGCGCTCGATGGAGATCGGCCGCTGGGGGCTGCACCTCGATGGCGCGCCGTCGCTCGAGGAGCTCGAGCGCCTGATCGTGCGCCCCAACCCGGACCGCCTCTGGCAGCTGGCCGAAGCGATGCGGGGGGGCCTCTCCGAGGCGGAGGCGCACCGGCTCACCAAGATCGATCCGTGGTTCCTGCGAAACCTCAAGCAGATGACCGACCTCGATCGCGACACCGAGATCGAAGGCGCGGCCAAGGGCGCCGCGCTGCTCGACGACGGCCCGGGGCTGGCGCACCGCAAACGGTTGGGGATGTCCGATCGCCGGATCATGAAGCTGACCGGGACCTCCGAAGAACAGGTCCGCCAGGCCCGCCTCGAGCACGGCATCCGACCGGTCTTCAAGCGCGTCGACACCTGCGCGGCCGAGTTCGAGGCCCAGACGCCCTACCTATATTCGACCTACGAGATTGGCTTCGAGGAGCAGGTCGGCGCGCCCACAATCATCGAAAGCGAGGCCCGCCCCACCGGCAAGAAGAAGATCGTCATCCTGGGTGGGGGGCCCAACCGCATCGGCCAGGGGATCGAGTTCGACTACTGCTGCGTCCACGCCGTGCAAGCGCTGCGCGAAGACGGCTACGAGACGATTATGATCAACTGCAACCCGGAGACGGTGTCAACCGACTACGATACCTCCGATCGCCTCTACTTCGAGCCGCTGACACGAGAAGATGTGCTCGAGATCATCGACGTCGAGAAGCCCGAGGGGGTGATCGTGCAGTTCGGCGGCCAGACGCCGCTGCGCCTGGCGGTGCCGCTCATGAACGCGGGCGTCAGGCTGCTCGGCACCAGCGCCGACGCCATCGATCGGGCCGAGGACCGCAAGCGCTTCGGGGATCTCCTGACCAAGCTCAACCTGCGCGCGCCGGCCTGGGGGACCGCCCGCGGCCTCGGCGAGGCGCAGGAGATCGCCCGACGGATCGGCTACCCGGTCATGGTGCGCCCGTCCTACGTGCTGGGCGGCCGCGCCATGGAGATCGTCCACAGCGAATCCGGCCTGGCCCACTTCGTGGCCAACGCCATGGAGGCCTCGCGCCGCGAGAGCCTCAGCTCGCGCGCCGGCGAGGAGGACGCGCCCATCCTGATCGATCAGTTTTTGCCCGACGCCATCGAGGTCGACGTCGACGTGGTGGCCGACGGCCACGACGTCATCGTGGGCGGCGTCATGGAGCACATCGAGGAGGCCGGCATCCACTCGGGTGACTCGGCCTGCTGCCTGCCGCCTCACTCGCTCGAGCCGGCGACGGTGGAGGCCATCAAGATCCAGGCCCGCGCCCTGGCGCGCGAGCTCGACGTGCGTGGCCTCATGAACGTCCAGTTCGCGGTCCCGCGCGACGGTCGCGGGATCTTCATCTTGGAGGTGAACCCGCGCGCTTCGCGGACGGTGCCGTTCGTCTCCAAGGTGACCGGGGTGCCGCTGGCCAAGGTGGCAGCGCGGATCTCTGTCGGCCGCACGCTGCGCGAGATGGGCATCAAAGAAGTGACGCCCAAGCACGTGGCGGTCAAAGAGGCGGTCTTCCCGTTTGCCAAATTCGCCGGCGTCGACACGATCCTGGGACCCGAGATGCGCTCGACCGGCGAGGTGATGGGGATCGACACCAGCTTCGCGGCGGCCTTCGGCAAGAGCCAGCTCGGGGCCGGCACCAAGTTGCCCACGCGCGGCTCGGTGTTCATTTCGGTGCAGGACAGCGACAAGGCGGGCGCGGTCGCCGTCGCCAAGGGGCTCATCGGGATGGGCTTCGAGATCTTGGCGACGGTTGGGACGTATCAGTTTTTGCGCGACAGAGGGATTCTGGTCGAGCGGGTCAATAAGGTACGCGAAGGGCGCCCGCATTGCGTGGATCGGATCCTCGACGGTGGCATCCACTTGGTCATCAACACCACCTCGGGCCCGGCCGCCATCCAGGATTCCTTCCCGATCCGCCGCAACGCGCTCTTGCGGGGAATTCCCTACTACACGACGCTGTCGGCGGCGAGCGCCGCGGTGGGCGCCATCGCGGCGCTGCGCGCCGGCAAAATGAAGGTCCGCTCGCTGCAGGAATACCAGAGAGGGTAGAGGTCGCCATGGCGAAGTTCCCGATGACGCCGAAGGGGCAGCAATCCCTACGGGAAGAGCTGAAGCGGCTCCGCGAAGTCGAGCGTCCCAAAAACGTGCTCGACATCGAGGAGGCGCGCGCCCACGGCGATCTCAAAGAGAACGCCGAGTACCACGCCGCCAAGGAGCGGCAAGGGTTCATCGAGGGTCGCTCGCGCGACATCGAATCGATCTTGGCGCAGGCCGAGGTCATCGATCCGACCAAGCTGTCGGGGACCAAGGTGGTCTTCGGCGCCACCGTCAAGCTGATCGACACCGACAGCGGCGACGAGGTGACCTACATGGTGGTGGGCGACCACGAAGCCGACATCAAGGCCGGCCGGATCTCGATCTCGGCGCCGCTGGCCCGCGCCATCATCGGCCGCGAGCGCGGCGAATCGGTCACCCTCAAGACCGGCAAGGGGACGCGAGAATACGAGATCTCGGAAGTTCGTTTCGGATAGCCAGGTTCGGTTAAGCGCTTTCGGCGTCTAACCGGCCGCCGCAGCGTCGGTAGGCTGCGCACCGCCCGACGACCCACCCGCGCCCCCGGAAGTCCCCGCGCTGCCAGTCGCGCCCGCGCTCCCGGTCGCGCCCGCGCCCCCGGACG
>DASRLC010000449.1:0-2873 GCA_035648655.1 Polyangia bacterium | reverse complement strand
TCCGATCGGCGTCGAGGTCGCCGACGAGGAGATGGATGGCCTGAAGATTACGCGCGATAGCTTTCATGGCGAATGGAACTACGCATTCGCTCCCTCAATCCGTCGTGCCGCTTGATCAAGTAATTTCTGATCGGCCCCTTAGCGTCGGCGCAGGCGTGTCGTCATCCTCGATCGGCGCAGGCGTGGTTTTGGTCGCATCGCTCACCGCACAAATCTCCTGGCTTTAATGTTTTTCTTTGGACCTCGGCCGCGAGCGCCACCCTGTCCCTGGCACTTGTCGGTACATTGGAGGCCCAGTGTTTCCGCGGCCCGGCATCGGGCCGCGTAGGTCCGCCAGTTTTCGATGGACGTTCCGAGCCGCTTCGGCCGGGGTCATCCAATTGTCGCGCACGCAACTCGAAGCGCTGGTCTCCGATAAGGGAGCGTCCGGGACGATCTTCACGCGCACCTCTTCGTGCACGGCGGCCCGGACCAACCGGCGAAAGAGAGCCTCCGATGTCACGTGCAGGTCCGCGCAGGCGAGATGCTTCGGGTTACGGGGTCGTCCCCGGGTTTCGCGGGCTTGAGGGCGGTAGGAATGGGGGGGACGAGGCCGCCGAGATCACGGCCGCGAACCGTCCAGGTCCGCCGCGTCCCCCGGCCAGACGGCGTGAGCCAGTGCCGGTAAACCGCAATCCGAATTGCGCCGGGCGTCCGATAGCCGAGGTAGTGGGCGGCCCCGTGGTCGGTATGTGGTCGCCGGGTGTCAGAGTGCCGCTGGTTCCAGACCGCGCCGTAGCCTGAGCCGATCGAACGTCGCCGTGATCGCTGCGCCCTGCTTCGTGTACCTCGTCTTCCGGCATCAAGGCGATGCCGCTCGCCCGGTCGGTGTAAAGCTCGAGCTCCCGCGCAACCGGCCCGGACGCCACGACTTGAAGCTGCTTGCGACTGCGTGCGGCGCCGAGAAAAACCGGCATCGAGGAGCTTCGTGGGGGGGGAACGGCCGCGACCGTGGCCTCCTGAGTTGTTGTTGGTGTCCACCCTTCTCGCCCTTTGGTGCCGCACATCTCGGCGCCGCTAAGTTCCTCTATCGGCCGGAAACACCCGACTGTTTCTGCCCGATACGGTCTACGTGCGAGCCGGAGGGAGATTTTGCTGCGCTGCGAGCCCGCTGGCCGGGTGGCCCCGTTCCTGGGGGCGTTCACCCGTCTGCGCCCTAGACCGGATGTCGTCCCGGCACCGGCGAGCGTCCGCCGGCTTTCTGCGCTCTGCGGCGCAGCGGGAAGCACCGCGGGCGTTCACCTCGCAGACCTTCGGTCGCGCCGTGATTCTGAACCTCGAACGCTAGGACGCGCTGACCGGAGTGCCCTTCTTTCAGACCGCGCTATTTCCGTGCTCGATTCCCAACGGCAACCTCCCGCGGTCACCCGGCGCGTTCGGTCCGTCCCGGGTTTGACCAGAGCATCGGGCGCCCGCAAGTAACGAACGAGGCCGACCGCTCAAGAATCTCAGTCTCGGTTGGTTCACGCCGAGGCGGCCGAGGCCGTCACCACGGTCGTCGTGCACCGTTGGCCGTCTCCTTTTATTGACCCCTCATTCGGGCACCGCTGCAGGGCTTTATCTCGCGCCCTGCACCCCGGCCCGCTCTGCTTCGACCTTCGGTCGCCCTTCGGGTTCTGGGGCCCCTGCCCCAAAAATGTGCGCCCCGGGGTTTGAGAGCTCGGCCCTTTGCGTCTCCGTGCCCCGATTGAGGGGCCAATAAAAGGAGAGACCAATGAGCACGAAGAACAAGATGACCATCATCGGCTACCTCGGAGCGGACCCCGAGCTGAGGTACACCACCAGCGGCCGGCCGGTCGCGAACCTGCGGATCGCCACGACGGAGCGCTGGACCGACAAGGCCGGGACGGCCCAGGAGCACACCGAGTGGCATCGGGTGGTCGCCTGGGGGAACCTCGCCGAGGTGTCGGCGAAGTACCTGAAGAAGGGTTCGCTGGTCAGCGTCGAGGGTCCCATCCGCTCGCGGAAGTTCACGGACAAGGAGGGTGTCGAGCGCTACGCCTTTGAGGTGATCGCCTTCGAGGTGCTGTTCCTGGACCGCGCGGAGCGGCAGAAGCCGGAGGACGCGGAGCCGCCGGTGAGTGGGGAGGACAACCCCTTCTGAGCAGCGCCAAGGTGAGGGCCCCCGGCAACGGGGGTCAATCGCCCGTTGCACTGCCCCCGGCAGTTAATGCGCCGCGGTGAGGGAAATTCGGCCGGCGCCCATTTAAGAGCCCGGAAACAGCCAGACCTCCGTCGCTTCCGCGACGGCTCCCAAACCCCGAAATTCGGATTTTGGGGATGAACATCATCGGCTACCTCGGAGCTGACCCCCGAGCCGAGGTACCCCAGCAGCGACCGGCCATTCGCCAAACTTCCGTGTCACTCGCTATCACGGAGCGTTGGACCGACAAGGCCGGGCCCGCCCAGGAGCATGCCGAATGGCATCGGGTGGTCGCGGGGCACCTCGGCGAGGTGTCGGCGAAGGACCTGAAGAAGGGCTCGCTGGTCAACGTCGAGGTCCCATCCACTCCCGGAAGTTCACGGACAGGGGTAGGGCGTCGAGCGCTACGCTTCGAGGTAATCGCCAACGAGGTGCTGTTTCCCGGACCGCGCCGAACGGCAGAAGCAGGAGGACGCCGCGCCGCCGGTGGGCGGGAGGACAACCTGTTCTGAGCCTCGCCCAGGTGAGGGCCCCGGGGAACGGGGGCCAATTGCCGTACCCGATGCACGGACCCCGGACTACCGACCTGAACGGGAGGCGGGCAGATTGGAGCCATGAAGGACGGAAAGCCGACGACGGGCTCAGGACTGCGCGGATGGTTCCTGTTCCGCCGGGGGGTTGATCGTGGGCG
>DASRLC010000448.1:0-4847 GCA_035648655.1 Polyangia bacterium | reverse complement strand
CGTCTCGATCGCCGAGTGCAGCAGGGCCTGGTGCACCGGGTTGTGGTGGTCGGGCAGCATCTCGTTCCCGAAGTGGGTCGTCAAATCGTCCTCGTTGGTGACGAGCACGGCCACGACCGCCGGATCGCGCAGGTACGATTGGCCGGTGTAGCGGTTGACCCGCGACAGGTATTGCTTCGCGAAGTTCTGCTCCAGCTCCTGCAGGCGCGGATCGATGAAGTCGAAGCCCCGCCCGGCCGGATCGGTCCGCTCGAGCTCGGAGAACCCGGGGATGCCGTCGCCGGGCTTGAACTTCCGCCCGACCTTCAGGTCCAGCCAGATGTAGACGCCTTCGTCGCGCAGGCATTTGACCCACCAATCGATGGCGTCCAGCGCGGCGTCGTTGAGCCGCTGGGTGGTGTCGCCCGGCGCGAAGACGTTGGGGGTCACCCAGTCCGAATCGTGGTGGTGGATGCGGACCAGGTTGTAGCCCAGTGCCGCGATGCGCTTGGCCTGGTTGGCGATCTCGGCCTTGGTGCCGGTGTAGAGCGCGTAAGCCGCCACGTTGGTTCCCCAGAAGCGCGCCACCTTGCCGTCGTCGAATACCAGCTGATCGCCGCGCGCGCGCACCCGGCCGTGAATGCCGGCGGGCCGCTCGCCGTCGTTGAGGAAGCTCACGTCGACCGGCCACTTGTCCCAGACCACCGTGGCGGGCGTCCAGGTCGAGGGATCGTCGCGCCCGTATCGCTCGGCGACCGAGGGTTGGATGGTCCCGCCGGGCGGCAACGCAATGGTCATGCTGAGGTTTCGCTTGCCCGCCTCCAGGCGGCCGGAGCTGAAGAAGCAGCGGATCTGTTCCTGGTTGCCGCGCTCGAAGTGAACCGAAGCCAGCGGCGCGTCGAAGCTCACCGAGAAGCCAGGGCCACCGCCGGGGGGCGACACGACGAACCCGCGGTTGTCCGGCCTTAGGGTCACGTCGGCCTGTCCGGCGAGAACCGGCGAGGCCAGCCTCAGGTTGAACTCCAGACCGCCTCCGACGACGCCGTCGGCGGCCGCAGCCGTCTCGATCGAATACTGAAACGTGAGCGCCCGGTCGCCCCGATGCACGGCGCCGCGAAGCTTCGTCTTCAGCTCGGGGACGTCGACGACGAAGGCATCCTTCCCGCGGCCGGTGCCGGGGCCAGCCGCCCGCACCTGTGGGTCGGCCCACGACCAGCCTGGGCCCCAGAAAGCATAGTGAAAGGCCCCGATCTCGACGTTGTGGTAGCGGACGCTCGCGACGCCGGGCCCGGTGAGCTCAAGCGTCCAGCCCGCCGTCCGCGGCGCCGACCGGCCGGCGCGCCCGTATCGAGCCAGCTCGGCCGTGAGGCGCTTGTCGATGCCCTTGGCCTTGAGCGAAAGCGCCAGCAGGATCAGGCCCACCAGCGTGCCGGCCGCCCTCACGCCGTCCCCTTCCGAACGGGGACCGCGGGCCGGACTACCCGGTGGGACCGAACGCAATCCATTGCAGGTAGTTCGCCGTTCCGGGAACGGTGACCGGCTGACTCCAGGTCACGCCGTCCGTGGAGCGGCTGAGGTTGAAGCTCTTGAGCAGGACATAGGTGCCGTGCCCATAGGCGATCTCGCCGCTGTTGGCGTTGGCCGACGGGTGGTCGGTCCAGGTCGTGCCGTCGGTGGAGGTGAAGACGTGGCCATTGGCGAAAGCGCTGAAGTGCCCTTGCGCGAAGATCAAACCTTGGCAGGTCGTGCCGAGCGTGGGCCCCGTCGACCAGGTTTGCCCCCCGTCGCTGGAGAGCACGACCGTCTGGCCGCCCAGGCTCACCACGACGCCGTTCCCGGCCGACAGCTCCGAGGTCGTGGTGGAGGTCACGCCCGTGCTGTAAGCCCAGGTGCTGCCGCTCACCGAGCTGCTGCGTTGACCGTTGTCGTTCACGGCCACGAAACGGCCATGGGCCGCGTCGTAGAGCACCCCATCGCCGGCGTGGCTGGCGGTCGTATCGATGCTGTGATTCTGCCAGGCGATCGCGTCGGTGCTGGTGGCGCGGAGCCCATAGCCGCCCATGGCCACGTAAATTCCCTGCGCGTAAACAATGCCGCCGATCCACTGCTGGACGGCGTTGACCCCATGGTCGGTCCAGGTCTTGCCGTCGGCGGAGGTGATGGTGTGATAGCCGATGGCGACGAACTGCTGGTTGCCCCAGGTCACGGCGCGCAGCGCGTCCATGTCGTCGCCGCCGTTGGCCTCGAGCTGGACGTCGTCCACCCAGGTGACGCCGTAGTCGATCGAACGGATTCGGCGGCCGCCGGTGCCGACGGCCACGAAGACGCCCGGTCCCTCGTTCACGTCGGGGCCGTCGCTGGAGGCGTCGTGCGTGGCCGGGAGGCCCACATCGGCGGAGGCGTCGGAGGTTTGCCCACGACCGGCCGCGCCGGTCGACCCGGTCGCGCCCGCGGATCCGCTGTTGCCGGCGCCGCCACCCGCGTCGGTGTGACCGCCACCGCTGGATGAGCAGGCCAGGCCCACGTACAGCGCGAACAACGAGAGCAGCGCGGTCTTGGTGAGGCGATCTGGTCTCGTCACGGTTCCAATCTTCGTTCGAAGATTCTGACGAAGTAGAGCAACAAACAGTCTTTGAAGGCAAGCGCTAGCGCGAAAAATGGCTGGAAACCCCGAGGAACTATCAGGCGACGGCGACGTTCCGTCGAGAGCAACATCTGCATGAAATCGAGCAGGCTTGACCGATTCTTGACCAACGTTGCGCGCAACGGACGATCGGACGACATGTCCGACACCGACGACCCCATGCGACGTGTATGTGTTGAGTTTTATGGGAAATTGTCGAGTGATCTGTGCCCCCGGTCGCTTGCTGGGGTAGGTACCGCGTGATACAACCGCCGCTTCAAATCGCGACCTCCTGGGCCGTCTCCGCTCCTTCTCTCCGACGGTATTTTTCGATGAGAAAGACTTCGATGAGTAGGAACGCCATGGTCCGAAAGCAATATGTCGATGCGTAGCCGTGGATGGGCTCCGGGCTGGTTGGCCGTGGGCCTGCTCTCCGGTGTGGCGTGCGTCGGCAAGATCGACAATTCCGTCGGTGGTGGCGGTGGTGGGGCTGCGGCGCTCGGCAACGGAACGCTGGCCTACGCGATGGTTCGTCTCACGAACAATCAGTACCTGAACACGGTCCAGGATCTCTTTCCGGGCGCGACCTTGCCGGCGGTCACGTTGCCCAACGAAAACGTCATCGACGGCTTCACCAACGCCGCCAGCGGACAGACCGTGACGTCGCTGTTGGTCTCCGATTATCAGTCGGCCGCCGAGGCGATCGCGCAGACGCTGACCGCCACGCCCAGCAGCTTCCTGAGCTGCTCGCCGACGACGACCGCGGACGAAAACAGCTGCGCGCAGAGCTTCATCGCCGCGTTTGGCAAGAGCGCCTATCGCCGTCCGCTCACGAGCGCCGAGGCGACGCGCTTCTTCAATTTCTACCAAAGCGACCGCGCCTCCGACACCTTCCCGGTCGCGATGGGGGCGGTGGTGCAGGTGTTCTTGCAGTCGCCGTACTTCGTCTACCGGCTGGAAGGCGGGCAAAGTACGTCGCCCGCGCAGACCGGCGGCGCCTCGGTGCCGCTCGGTCCCTACGAGGTGGCCAGCCGGCTGTCGTACTTCCTCAACAACAGCATGCCGGACAGCACGCTCATGGCGGCCGCCGACGCGAATCTGTTGCAGACCGCCGATGAGGTCGAGGCGCAGGCACGCCGGTTGCTCATGGGCGACCGGGCGCGGGCGGCAGCGGCCACCTTCAACTACCAGTGGCTCAACATGGTGAAGATGGAGGGGCTCACCAAGGACGCCACCGCCTTCCCGTCGATGACGCCCCAGATCGCGCAGGCCTTGCACGACTCGACGGTGCAGTTCGCCGACTATGCGTTCTGGATTCAGGACTCGCTGGCCGCGATGCTCACCGACACCCACGCGTTCGTGAATGACAGCATCGCGCCCTATTACGGCCTGCAGCCGGTGGGGTCGTCGACGTTGCAGATGGTCTCGGTTGATCCCACGCAGCGGGCGGGCATCCTCACGCAGGCGGGCCTGCTGGCTGGCCTCGCGGGTCCCGTGAACGACTCGCCGGTCCAGCGCGGGCTGTTGATCCTCAACAGCTTCCTGTGCGCGGCGCCGCCGCCGCCGCCCGCGGGCGTCAACACGACCCCGCCGGCCTTCGACCCCAGCACGCCGATGACGACCCGCCAGCGGATGGAGACCGAGCACGCCTTGGGCTCGTGCGCGGCCTGCCACACCGAGATGGACTCGATCGGATTCGCGTTCGAGAACTATGACGCGGTCGGCGCGTGGCGGACCACCGACAGCGGTCTGCCCGTCGACGCCAGCTCGACGCTGACGGGGACGGACGTCGACGGCAGCTTCACGGGCGCCCTGCCGCTCACCCAGAAGCTGCTGCAGAGCAATCAGGTCGCCCAGTGCGTGAGCTACGAGTGGCTCCGCTACGCGCTCGGGCTCGACAGCTCGCAGATCGATCTGCCGGCCGCCGCCGCGGTCGCTGCCACCTTCGAATCGACGGGGCTGGCCTTCAGCGAGCTGTTGGTGGCGATCGTTCGCAGCGATTACTTCCGTTCAATCCAGGTGTCGATGTGAGGCTCTGCCGATGAATCCGACCCGCCGAAATCTCCTGCGCACGCTCGGTCTGCTCGGGCCGGCCTATTTCCTGCCGTCGCTCCACAAGAAGGGGTCGCGGGCTCGGGCCGCCTCCCCCGCCATCCCGACGCGGATCCTGTTTTTCTACACGCCGCACGGGCAGCTCCTGCGCCAGTGGGTCGCCCCCGCCGCAGGCGCCTCGGCGCCGACCGAG
>DASRLC010000447.1:0-4120 GCA_035648655.1 Polyangia bacterium | reverse complement strand
GCTCGGCAGTCAGCTCCAGGTCGGCTTTGTCGGCAGCCTGACCGGGCTCGGGTTGGGGCTCACCAGTGGCGCGCTGTTCGCGAAGCACGCGCCGACCTACGGGCGCGTCACCTTGATCCAGAGCGCGGCGCTCGGCGGCGCGGTGACCGGCGCGCTGGTGCAGGTGGGTTTGCGCTGGAAGCCGTACGGGGCCAATTGGAGGGTCTCCGTGCGCCAGCCGAATGGGACGGCCGATGCAGCCATGGGAACGATCTATCCGCCCGGCACGCCTGGCAGCTGCCCATTCATCGCTACCGGGACTCCGCCGAACGCCGTCAACAGTTCTCCCGTGTGCGCGTTCAGCGACCCGAGCAGCTTCCTCGATCTCGCGCCTGGGATGTTGATCGGGCTCAACGTCGGCCTAGCCGCTGGGTTGCTCGGCGCCTACCTGCCCGATCAGTCGCATTACGGACCGAGCTGGAAACGGGTGCTCTTCATCGACGTAGCCGCGGGGGCCGGCGCGGTGGCAGGCGGCGTATTCGGCTGCGTCTTCAACGTAGGCGGCTGCCTACGGGCGCAGCAGCCCGACGAGACCGCCCACGCCATCACAGCCTGGGCCGCGCTGGCGGGCGGGGTGGTCGGTGTGGTCGGCGGCCTCGTTTTGACCGGGCACTTCGACGACGACGCTCCCCCCGCACCGGGCGAGCCGGCGGCGACCAGTCTGCCGATCGCGACCTTCGCGCCCATGCGCGGCGCGAACGGCGGGATGATCCCGGCGTTCGCGGCGATGGGCAGCTTTTAGTCGTCGCGTGATTGACCCTGGGCTCGGCCCGGCGGCGGTCGTCCGCGCGGGGATCTAAAGGACCCTCTGAGGGTCCTTTTCTTAGTAGGATCCCCGCCATGTCCCGCGCGCTGCGTGAGGTCTTCATCGTCGACGCGGTTCGTACGCCGGTCGGGCGCTACCGTGGCGCGCTGGCCGAAGTGCGCCCCGACGATCTGGGCGCGCTGGTGATCGCCGAGATCATCCGGCGCACCGGCGCCGATCCAGCCGCGGTCGACGACGTGCTGCTCGGGTGCGCCAACCAAGCCGGCGAGGACAACCGCAACGTCGCGCGAATGAGCCTGCTGCTGGCCGGGTTGCCGCCCACGGTGCCGGGCGGGACTGTCAACCGGCTGTGTGGCTCCGGCTTGATGGCGGTGCTCGACGGCGCGCGCGCGATCGCGGTGGGAGACGCGGAGCTGGTGGTGGCCGGCGGCGTCGAATCGATGTCGCGCGCGCCGTTGGTGATGGCCAAGGCGCGCGAGGCTTTTCCGCGTGGCGACGTGACGGCGTACGACAGCACGCTGGGCTGGCGGTTCGTCAACCCGCGCATGGAGGCACTCTACGGCACCCACGCGCTGGGTGAGACCGCCGAGCTGGTCGCCGAGCAGTACCGCGTCTCGCGCGCGGCCCAGGACGCCTTTGCCCTGCAGAGCCAGCGGCGCTGGGCGGCGGCGCAGTCGGCCGGGCGATTTGCCGACGAGCTGTGCGCCGTCGAGGTGCCGGCGCGCAAGGGCCCGCCCAAGCGGATCGAGGTCGACGAGCACCCGCGTCCCGAGACCACCGCGGACGATCTGGCGGCGCTGGCGCCCATCTTTCGCAAGTCGGGCGGCACCGTCACCGCCGGAAATTCGTCCGGGATCAACGACGGCGCGGCGGCACTGGTGTTGGCCTCGGAGGCGGGGGCCGCGCGGCTCGGCCGGCCGCCGCTGGCGCGCCTGGTGACCTCGGCGGTCGCCGGCGTCGAGCCCAAGTACATGGGGATCGGCCCCATCCCTGCCGCGCGGAAGGCGCTGGCACGGGCCGGAATCGTGGCCGCCGACCTCGATCTGGTCGAGCTGAACGAGGCCTTCGCGGCGCAGGCCCTCCCCTGCATCGGCGAGCTCGGCTTCGATCCGGCGCGCGTCAACGTCAACGGCGGCGCGATCGCCATCGGCCACCCGTTGGGATCGTCGGGGGCGCGACTTTTGACCACGCTGTCGCACGAGCTCAAACGACGTGGCGGTCGGTTCGGGTTGGCGACGATGTGCATCGGCGTCGGTCAGGGGATCGCCGCGGTGATCGAGCGGATATGACCGATCGCGATCCAAGCTCGACTTCTCCGCGTGACGAGACCGTCGCGCTGGCCGCGGCGGCCCACGAGATCAAGAACGCGCTCGGGCCGCTGGGGATGACGCTGCAGCTCGCGGAGCGACAGCTGCTCGTGGGACAGCCGATCGCGCCCGCCGATCTGGCCTTCGCTCGCGCGCAGGTGCGGCGGCTCGGCAGCCTGGTCAACGATCTGCTGGATCTCACGCGCGCCGATCTGGGGGAGATCCCCTTTCGCCCGTGCCCGGCCGATCTGCGCGGGGTGCTGACCGAGGCGGTCGAGGTCTTCCGTCGCGGCGGCGTCGCGGCGGCCGTCGCCTTGGAATTGCCGGACGCGCCGCTGGTGGCAGCGGTCGACGCCGGGCGCCTGCTGCAGGTGCTGATCAACCTGCTCGAGAATGCGGCCCGCTATTCGCCCCGCGGGTCGCGGATCGTGGTGGGCGCGGCGCGGGTCGGCGCGGCGGCGCGCATCGAGGTGCGCGACCAGGGGCCGGGCATCGGCCCAGGCGATCGCGATCGGATCTTCGGCCGCTTCGTGCGCGGTGCAGCGGCCGAGGGAACCAGCGGTCTCGGCATCGGCCTCTATCTTTGCCGCGCCATCGTCGAGCAGCACGGCGGCACCATCGGCGTCGATAGCCCACCCGGCGCGGGTGCGACGTTCTGGACCGAGCTGCCGATTGTTTAGCCTTGCATCTTGCTTGCGCCGATCCTACCTCTGCGCCGACCCTCCGTCTTGCCGCGGCGGGCATTGATCGTTATCCTGGTCCTCGACGGAGATTGAAGTGCCCCGCGATCCGAAAATCACGCCCATCACGCGGCACGAGCCCCGCACGTTCTACGCCACCCGAGTCACCCGCACCCAGGCCGGCGAATCATGGGACCTATGGTCGGTCGAAGACGGGCGCCGGGTCGGATTTCTGTCGGTCGTCGATGACGGGCACGTGGTCTACGCGCTGGCCACGGTCAAGCGGGGGACCCTGCACGAAGAGGTGGCCGATCTGGTCGAAGGATTTTTCACGCCGTCCTCGACGGATGCCCACAATCGAGAGATCATCATCTCCGACTATGATGAAGAGCCCGAGATGCTCGAGTCCGACATCCGGCAGAGCTGAGCGCGCCCGGGCCCCCGGTAGGGGCCGCGACCCCCGAACAATGTGATGAGCGAACCCGGCGCCCCCCCCGGCGGTGTTTTCGGCGGCTTCGTGCCGTTCGACGAGCGGGGTGCGGAAGCTTTCTTCGGCCGCAACGACGAGGTCGCGCTCCTCGATCGGCTGTTGGCCGGCGAGGCGCACATCGTGGCGCTCACCGCGCCTTCGGGCGTCGGCAAGACCTCGTTGCTGCGGGCCGGGCTCACGCCGGCGCTGGCCCGCCGGGGCGTCGCGGTGGTGACGATCGGCGGCTACCGCGATCTCGAGCGCGAGCTCGTGCGCGCGACGAGCCGGCTGGGGATCGCGCCGCCGGTCCCGGGGCAGGATCCGGCCGACTACCTCGGCGGCGTGGCCCGAGAGGCCAAAGGTGGTCTGTGCCTCATCTTGGATCACCTCGAGGAGGCGCTCGGCGTCGGGTCGGAGGGGGCCGCCGACGTGATGGCGCTCGCCACCCAGGTGATCGACGAGGGCGGCCCGTCGCTGCGGCTGGTCCTGTCGATTGACGAGGCTGTCTTCGCCCGCCTCGAGCCGCTGCGGACCGCGCTGCGCGCCAAGGTCGGCGGTCGCGCCACTACCACGTTGCCGCCGTTCAAGGAGGCGCAGGTCGCCGACATCCTCGAGCGGAGCGCGGTGCAGTCGGGGACGCCCTTCGAGAAGGGTCTGGCGGCGGCGGTGGCGGCCGATCTCTGTCACGACGGCCTTTGTCGGGCGATCGATCTGCAGCTGGTGGTGCGCGCCATCACCGATCTGCGCCTGGGATCGGTCCGGCGCTATCGGCGCAGCGGGGGCGCCGGCGTCCTGCCGGCCGTCTGGCTCGACCGGGTGTGCGCCGATTGCGGCGGCGCCCGAGCCCGGCGCGCGCTGG
>DASRLC010000446.1:0-2479 GCA_035648655.1 Polyangia bacterium | reverse complement strand
GCGCAGAGATCGCGCCACCGACGATGGCCCCCTCGAGCGCCGCGAAGAGGCGCAGGCGCCGCTGGATCCGCCGCAGCAGGGTCAGCAGAGGACTGCCCTTTCGCACCCCGGCAGCTTAACAGATGGGGGGGCTATCGGCCGGCGGCCATCGGCGGCATGGCCACCTCGATCGTCGCCCCCGGCGGCACCACGGCGCTGGGCGCCGCCAGGATGGCACCCGCCGGCAGGGGCTCCGACGTATCGGCCGCCGGCTCGGAGAAGAGCCGCACCGTCGCCTCGACCGGCGTCGGGTTGTGGAGCGCCACGATGAGGCGGTCGGTCAACCGATCCTCGAGGCGCGCCTCGACGTGGTCGAAGGCGTAGACGAACCCGGTGCTGGGCTGCGCGTACACGCCCGGCACCTCGGTGTACGCCAGCAGGCCGATGGCGTCGTAGAGACCGTCGACCGGCACCACGCCGCCGTCCGCGTCGAGCCAGGCGCCGGTGTCGACGCGCGGGTGGGGCGGGTTCGGTGCCGGGCTGGACGGCCTAGTCGGCGCATCCGCCGGTGCCTCCGGCCGGGCCAGGTATTGCCCGAGGTTGTGGATGGTGTCGCGCAAGAGATCGAGCCAGGCGACCTCGCCGGTCGCGCGGTAGAGGCGCAAGAGCGCATCGCCCGAGGCGAGCACGTACCCCGGCAGGCCGGTCCGGCTCTGGGCGTCGGTCAGCACGGCGCCCGACGTTCGCAGCGCCCCCGGTCGTCCGCGCGTGGCGCCGGCGTCGTAGGAGATCACCCAGCTCGCCAGCAGGTGGCCGGCGGCGCGCGCGCGGTCGACCCAGATCCGCTCGCGCGTGACCTCGAACAGCGTGACGAAAGACTCCAGCAGCGCCGCCGCCGACTCGCTGTCGGGACACTGGAGCGCGTCGCCCGGACCGCCGCAGGTCAACCCGATCTGAACGTAACGATCGAAGTAATGCTCGGCGACGGCCCGCGCGGTCTGCAGATAGCGCGGCTCCTTGAAGTAATCGGCGGCCAGCGCGAGGGCCGCCGGCGCCAGCCCGGCCGAGGTCGAGCCGCCCACGATCAGCTCGCCGCTTTCGACGTCGACGAACTGCCCGAGCTGGTGGTGGCGGTCCCACAGCCGCGTCAGCGCGTCGGCGCCGAGGCGCGCCGCTTTGCTCCAGCCCGGATCGACGGCCGGTCCGGCTTCGGCGGCCGGCGCGCCCGATCTCCGCCGATCGAGCAGCGCCAGTTGCTTGAGCAGAAACGCCAGTGTGTCGGCGCTGCGGCGGATCAGGTGCCAGCGCGGATGATTGTAGGCCGGCGCGGGGGCGGTCGCGGCCGGTGGCGGCGGCAACGGCGCGGTGAACCCGTCGTCGAACCAGGTCGTGCCGTCGCTCACCCCGTGAAAGAGGCCCGCGGGGGACTGGCCCCCGTCCAGCGCGAAGGCGATGGTGCGCAGCGCGCGCGCCTGGGATCGTGCGTCTCCGGCGCCCAGTAGCGGCAGGGTCCCCGCGAGGCCGCCGCACCAACCGGACTGCCAGGTCATATAGGCGCTGTCGCGCGCACCGATGGCTAAAAATCCGGGCCGCTCGACCCAGCGCCGGTTCACGCGCGCTTCGTGCGCCGCGAAGGCGGCCGAGAACGGCAGCCGGTTCACGCGCGCTGTGGGCCCCGAGAGGCTCTTGCGAGCGGCGAACAGGCGCTCACAGAGCTGTCCGACGTTTCGGCAGTCGAAGGCGAACAGGCGCGCGCGCAGCGCCATCGGCTGGCCCGGACGTGCGGTGGGCCGCGGGGGTAGACGCGGCTCGGGCGGCGTATCACCCGAGGGTTTGTCCGACGACCGCTGGCCGGCGGCCGCGAAAGGAGCGCCCACCACCAGGCCGGCCCGCGTGCGTTCGTCGTTCTCGAATACGGCCAGGCCGGTGCGGGCCGGCGACGACGTTAGATCGACGAGCAGGATGATCCCGAGGCCGGAGGCGGGCAGGTATATCGCCGCCGCCGGCGTCGCCAGATCGTCGAGCGCGATCTCGAGCCGCGACGGCCCGGCGTGCACGTTGAGGCGCGGAATGTCCGACACGATCGGCGGCACGTGGGGTCCGATGTCGGCTGGCTCGGTCAGCAAGGGCGGATAGCCGACGAAGCGGGAGGCGAAGCGGTTGCCGGCATAACAGGCCCCCGGCAGCAGCAGATAGTTGTCGCGCGACCAGTCGTCGAACCGCAGCGCCAGCCCGACGCCGTCGGGCGCGCCGGCCCGCGCCCGAAAGGTGGCGGTCAGATCGATCGCGTCGCGGGCCCCCGCCACCGGGACGGCCTGCAGCGACAAGGTGCCCGTGCGGAGCTGGCGTCGCGCCCGCAGGCCGCGCTCGAGCGTGAGGTCCGCGACTTCACCGCCCGGAGAATCGAAAGGCGTGGCCCCGGCCGTCAGGGTGATCCGCGACTGGCGTAGCCGCTCGAGCATCGCGGCCCGCGCCGCGAAGGCCGCACCCGACCAGGGAG
>DASRLC010000445.1:0-15742 GCA_035648655.1 Polyangia bacterium | reverse complement strand
CAGGAGGGCTCCTCCAAGGGCGTCAGCGCGTCGGCCTCGGTGGTCGACGACGAGGAGGCGCTGCGATCGGTGGTGCGCGAGCTCATCGATCGCTACCGGCAACCGGCGCTCATCGAGGTCTACATCCCGGGGCGGGAGTTCACGGTCGGCCTGCTGGGCGACCGACGGCCCCGCGTGCTGCCGCCGATGGAGATCCTCTTCAAGGACAAGTCCAACCAGCGACCGGTGTACGACTTCCAGATCAAGCAGGAGTGGGAGAAGCACGTCTCGTATCAATGCCCGGCGCAGCTCTCGCCGAGCGAGCTCAAGGCCATCGAGCGGGTCTGCCGCGAGACCTTCGCCGCGCTGGACTGCCGTGACGTCGCGCGCGTCGATCTGCGGGTGACGCCCAAGGGGGACATCTACGTCATCGAAGTGAACCCGCTGCCCGGGCTGACCCCGGGCTACTCGGACCTTTGTCTCATCGCGAGCGCGGCGGGGATCGAGTACCGGACGCTGATCGGCGAAATCCTGGAGGGTGGCCTCAAGCGGCTGCGCGAGAAGCGCCGCGAGGCCAAGGCCGAAACCAAGACCGAGACCAAACCGGCCGATCCGAAGCAGATCGACCTGAAGCTGACCGACCTGAAGCCGATCTCGGGCACCCCGGCCGACCGGCCGACCGCCAACGGCGGCGCTGGGGCCAGCCCCGCCACCAACGGCGGTGCCGTCATCAATAGCGGCGCCGCCGGTCCAGCGGCGAGCGGCGCCGAACGAACGCCGGCGCCGACCGTCGCGGCCGGCGCACCGACCTCGACGTCGGGCCCGGCGGCCCCGGCAACCTCGGAATGAGAGCGCGCCTCCGCGAGCTCGGCTTCTCCATCGGCCGCTTCCCGGTCGGTCCGCACAACGCCATCACCGACGTCGAGGGCGTCCGTGTGGGCCACACCACCGTGATCATCGGCGACGGGCCGCTCGAGGTGGGGAAGGGCCCCGTGCGCACGGGGGTCACCGCGGTGATCCCGCACGACGACATCTTCGACCACCGCGTGGTGGCCGGCGGCTTCGTGCTCAACGGCGCCGGTGAGGTATCGGGGATCACGCAGGTGCAGGAGTGGGGCCTGCTCGAGACGCCCATCCTGCTCACCAACACGATGGCGGTCGGCAAGGTCTCCGACGCGGCGGTCAAGTGGATGACCCGCAAATGGCCCCGCATCGGCGGCGAAGACGACGTCGTGATCCCGCTGGTCGGCGAATGCGACGACTCCTGGCTCAACGACGCCGTGGGTCGCCACGTTCGCTCGGAGCACGTCTACCGCGCCATCGAGCAGGCTGCGCCCGGCCGGGTCGCGGAGGGCTCGGTGGGCGCCGGGACCGGGCTCATCACCTGCGACTTCAAGGCCGGCATCGGCACCAGCTCACGCCGCGTCGCGATCGCGGGGGCGGAGTACACGGTCGGCATCCTGGTGCAGTCGAACTTCGGCGTGATGCGCTCGCTGCGCGTCGACGGGGCGCCGGTGGGCGAAATGCTGGAGCCGCTCTTCGCCGAAGCGCGCCGGGAGCGCAACGCCGGCTCGATCATCACCATCATCGCGACCGACACGCCGCTGCTGTCGTCGCAGCTGGTGCGCCTGTGTAAGCGGGCGGCGCTGGGCATCGGGCGGACCGGCTCGTTCGCCGCCCACGGCTCGGGTGAGATCCTGGTGGCCTTCTCGACCGCCAACGTGGTACCGCGCCAGACTTCCAAGATGGTCGCCTCGCTGGAGATCCTGCTCGACGAGGCCTGCGACCCGCTCTACGAAGCGGTGGTCGAGTGCACCGAGGAGGCCATCGTCAACGCGCTCTGCGCCGCCGACGAGATGCGCGGCCAGTCCGGACACGTCGCGCCCGCCCTGCCCCTCGATCGCCTGAGCGACATCCTACGTAAATATCGGCAAGCGTTTGATTCAATCGGGGACCCTGAGAGGGTCCCCGAGCCCCCCCGCGATGAAGCCCAACGGGCAAAGCCCGCAGGGCCCTCACGCGATCCTTCCGAATGAGCATGCGTATCTGCTTCGTCGTCGCCGACGTCCACGCCCAGCAGGCGACCTTCACCAGCGTCTATCTGGCGCTGGCCGCGCACCGCCGCGGCCACGAGGTGCGCTTCGTTTCGGTCGACGATCTGTCGTTCCTCGACGACAACAACGTGCTGGCGACCACCACCCGCGTCCGCGACGGTGATTACGACGGTCCGGCCGCCTACGCGCGCGCGCTGGCCTCCTCGGAGGCGGTCGTCGAGGAGGACACCCTGGGCGGGTTCGACGTGGTCTTTCTGCGCTACAACCCCATCAGCGAGGGTGAGTCGCGGCCGGGTGCGCCGCTCATCGACTTCGGGTGGCGACTCCGCCTGGCGGGCACGCTGGTGGTCAACGATCCCGAGGGGCTGCGCCGGGCCGGCAGCCGGATGTACCTGGCCGACTTCCCCGCCGACGTCCGGACCCGCACCCTGGTCTCGCGCTCGAAGACGCGCCTCAAGACCTTTTTGCGCGGCCTCGACGGGCCGGCGGTCCTCAAGCCGCTGGCGCCCCGCGGCGGCGAGCACGTCTTTTATCTGCGGCGCCGACAGGTCTCGAACCTCAACCAGATCATCAGCGCCGTCACCAAACAGGGTTACGCGCTGGCGCAGGAATACCTGCCCGAGGCCGTGCAGGGCGAAAAGCGCCTGTTGCTGCTCAATGCCGAGCCGATCCGGGTGGGCGATCGGGTCGCGATCTATCGGCGCCGGGCGGTCACCACCGAGAGCGGCGCCAAGGCCGGGGCGGCGACGCGCGGCAAGTGCGACTTCGGCCCGGTCGAGGCCCGCATCTGCGACATCTTACGGCCCAAGTTGCTGGCCGACGGCCTCACCTTCGTGGCGGTCGACATCGTCGGCGACCGGATCCTCGAGCTGAACGTCTTCACGCCCGGCGGCATCCACGCCATCGTGGCGCTCTACGGAATCGACGTGGCCGAGATCGTGATCGCCGACCTCGAGCGGCGCGTGCGGCTGCGCGCCGCCTACCGCACGACCTTCGATCCCGAGGCCGCCGACGTCGTGTAACCTTGTAGGTCCACGATGGCCGATCCCGACGCCCCCCGAGAGATTCCCATCCGCCGAACGGAAGAGCTGTCGGTCCCGACACCGGTGGTCCCACCCGGGCCGATCTTCACGCTGTCGCCCGAGGAGATCGCGCGTTTCTTCGTGCGCGCGCGCCGCGATCAAGACACCGAGCACTGGGACGTGCGCCTCGACGCCGCCCTGCGCGAGATCCTCGAACGCGCCAACGACTTCGTCCCCTCCGAGACGGGCGGCATCCTGCTCGACGATCCGCGCGCCAAGCTGGCCGGCGCGCCGGCCCCGCGGCTGACCTATATCGCGGCCTTCGGCCCGGGCATCGAGAACGTGATCGGCAAGCGGGTCCCGAGCGATCGGGGCTTCTCCGGCAAGGTCTATTCGACCGGCCGGCCGGCGCAGACCGACCGCCTCGATCCCGACGACCCGCTGCTGGCCCTGACGCCCGAGATGGGGTCGATCGGCCCGATCCGCTCGCTCATCGCGGTGCCGATCGTGGTGGGTGAGTCGATCTGCGGCATCCTGCAGCTGGCCAACCGGCGCTCGGGAACGCCCTATACGCCGCGCGACAAGGAGCTGCTGCGCATCTTCGCCGCCTATATGTCGTCGTCGATCCAAAACGCGCTGGACGCCATCCGAGCCCGCGCGCAGGCCCGCATGGACGATCTGACCGGCCTCGCCAACAGCCGCTATTTTCATACCCGGCTGGCCGAGGAGATCACGCGCGCCGATCGGGAGGGGACCGAGCTGGCGATGCTGTTCATCGACCTCGACCGTTTCAAGGCGGTCAACGATCTGTTCGGCCACCTGGCCGGCAGCTGGACGCTGCACAAGGTGGCGCGTCTCCTGTCCGACAACGCGCCGCCGGCCTCGTTGGTGGCCCGCTACGGCGGCGACGAGTTCGTCGTGATTCTTCCGGGCGCCGACCTGACGCGCGCCACGCAAGCCGCCGAGACCCTGCGCAGCACCATCGCCGGGGCCGCCTTCTTCGACTCCGATCCCGAGAACCGGCAGACCCCGACCGCACTCCCCCGCGTCACGGCCTCGATCGGCATCTCCTCCTATCGCGAGCACCTGGCGCCGGGGGGCACCCAGCGCCGCCGCGAAAGCACCTTCTTGCGCCTAGCCGACTCCGCGATGTATCGGGCCAAGGCGGCGGGGCGCAACCGGGTCGAAGTCGCGGATCCCGAGGACTAGCCGCCATGCCGGTGCGTCCGGCGCCCCCGACCCGAATCGCCCGCCTAGCATATCAGCATATTCATTGATATGCTGATATGCATGCGAACCAGCCTCGATCTGCCCGATGCTCTATTCGCCAAGGCCAAGCGGCTGGCGCATGCCCGTGGAACCACCTTGCGCGAGCTGGCCATCGAGGGACTCGAAGCGGTCCTGGATCGGCACCGGCGGCGTGCGCCCTTCGCGCTGCGTGACGCGTCGTATGGCGAAGGCGGCCTCGCCGAGGGTCTCGATGAGACCGACTGGGATCGAATCCGAGAGCTCTCCTATGAGGGGCGCGGCGGATGATCGCGGTCGACACCAACCTCCTCGTCTACGCCCACCGCCGAGATTCGACGTTTCACCGGCGCGCGCAGAGCTGCCTGCGGGCGCTGGCCGAAGGAGAAGCCCCTTGGGCCATCCCGTGGCCCTGTTTCCATGAATTTCTAGCCGTCGTCACCAACCCCCGCATCTTTAAAGTGCCGACGCCGATAGAGGTGGCCCTCGGCCAAGTCGAAAGCTGGCTGGCATCGCCCACCTTGCGGTTGCTGGCGGAAGAAGAAGGCTACTGGACCGTCTTGGCGGCTTTGGTGAAGTCGAACGACATTCGCGCAGGCAAGATTCACGACGCCCGTATCGCCGCGTTGGCTCTTCATCACGGCGCCAGCGAGCTGCTGTCGGCCGATCGCGACTTCAGCCGCATGGCGCCCTTGGCGGTGCGAAATCCTCTCTGAGGCTTGGCCCGTCTTCCGCGAAGAGCGTCTTGAAGGTGAAGCCGTCGGTGTGGGGCGTGTCGCTCGAGGTGGGCCAGGCGTGCTGAACGCTTCGATGGACATAGGCGCGAGGATTCTCGACGGTCCGCGCCCGCGCGCGATGTTGACCTGCGCCAAGCGCGGGCGGGCGACGGCAGCGGCGCAGTCACGCCCCCACCGCCATCTGGTGCAGCGTGGTCACCGTCTTCCAATTGCGGGTGGTGGCACCCACCGACAGCGCCCGCTCGATCGCATTGTTGGAGAGCTTCGTATTGCCGTAGCCGTGCGGACAATGCAGATAGACACACCGGCTGCGCCAATGAAAGCGATCTGGTCCTGCCGGCAATGCGCCCATCTTCGCCAAGCCCGCGGCCGCCGGTGTGTCGGCGAGAAAGGTGACGTGCAGCTTCGAGAGGTCGACTCCGGCCTCCTTGACGAAGGGATTCTCCCGGAATATCCGCCCCATCTCCTGCCCAGTCACCACCGTGACGGGCACCGAAAATCCGAAGTCGCGCTCGATCCGGTGGACGAGCGTCGCGGCGATTCCGGTCGGCGCCGCCGCCTTCGCCTCGAACACGACGTTCCCACTTTGCACGTAGGTCTGGACGTTCCCGAACCCCAGCCCCTCGAAGGCCGCGCGCAGGCGCTCCATCTTCATGGTTTTGTGGCCGCTGACGTTGATCCCGCGCAGCATCGCGATGAAGGTCGGCATGCCTTTTTCGCTCACTTCTTCTCGCGCCATTGCGCCAGCCGTCCGGCGATCGCGCGCTCCTCGCCGGAGTCCGAAGGGGCGTAGTAGCGGCGCCCCCGCAGGGCCTCGGGCAAATACTCCTCGCGGACGTGGTGTCCCTCGAAGTCGTGCGGGTATCGATACCCGGCGCCCCACCCCAGCGCCTTGCCGGTTCCGCTCGAAGCGTTGCGCAGGTGGGCCGGCACCGGCAGCGCGCCGTGCGCCTCGATGTCGGCCTTGGCGGCCGCGTAGGCCGTGACGGCGGTGTTGCTCTTGGGCGCCGTGGCCAGGTAGAGCGCCGCCTCCGTCATCGGCAGGATCCCCTCGGGCAAGCCGACCAGCCGAAACGCGTCGAGGGCGGCGACGGCCACCGAGAGCGCCCGCGGATCGGCCACCCCGACGTCCTCGGCGGCGAAGATCACCAGCCGCCGCAAGACGAACACCGGATCCTCGCCGGCCTCGATCATGCGCGCCATCCAGTAGATCGCCGCGTCGGGATCGCTGCCGCGCAGGCTCTTGATGAAGGCGCTCACGACGCCGTAGTGCTCGTCACCGGCCTTGTCGTAGAGCAACGTCCGCTGCTGCGCGGCCTCTTCGACCACCGCGGCCGTGACGACCAGCCGGCCGGCGGCGTCCGGCGCGGCCACCGCGGCCGCCGCCTCCAGCGTGGTGAGGGCGCGGCGGGCGTCGCCGCGGGACTGGCGGGCGACGAGATCGCGCACGTCGTCCGCGACCTGCAAATCGCGCCCGCCGAGTCCGCGCTCCGCGTCCGCGAGCGCGCGATCGATGAGCAGGCGCAGATCCGCCTCGGTCAGCGCGCGCAGCACCACCACCTTGGCGCGCGAGAGCAGCGCCGCGTTCACTTCGAAAGACGGATTCTCGGTGGTGGCGCCCACCAGGACCACCGTCCCCGCCTCGACGTGGGGCAGCAGCGCGTCCTGTTGGGCCTTGTTGAAGCGGTGGATCTCGTCCACGAACAGCACCGTGCGCTCGCCTTGCTCATCGCGGCGCGCGGCGGCCTCGGCCACCGCCTCCCGCAGATCCTTGACGCCCGCCATGACCGCCGACAGCGCCACGAAGCGCGCCCCGGCCTCGGCCGCCAGCAGTCGGCCCAGCGTCGTCTTGCCGGTTCCCGGCGGTCCCCACAACACCAACGACGGCAGCTCGCGCGACTCGAGCGCGCGGCGCAGCAGCTTGCCCGGCCCCAGCACGTGCGCTTGCCCGACGAACTCGGCCAGCGTGCTCGGCCGCATTCGCTCCGCCAACGGCTGCCCGCGGCGGTCCTTGGCCGCCGCCCGCGCGAAGAGGTCCATGCGCGCAGTCTAGCGCGCGACCTCCGAAAAGGACCCTACGGACAGTGGCCGGATTCGGACTGGAAGACGGCCGCGATCTCGGCGGCCGAGAGGGCGCGGGCGAAAACGCGGGGCTCATCGAGGTGGGTCAAAGTAGAACCGTTGAACGCCGGGTGTTAGCTTCGTCCCGAGTTGCGGCAGCCGAGCACCGTTCGATTCGCGCTGGGCTTTGTCGCCTGGGCGCTCGTTTTTGGTCCCCCCTCGGGGGGGCTCCGGGCAGCGCCCGGCGAAACCAAAGGGCCTGCCGCGCAGTCGTCGCACGGCAGGCCGGGTCCGGCGGCCGCCTCGGCGTCTACGCCGACCGAGTCAGAGAGCTCCCCCGGGCGCTCGGCGGCCCGTGCGCCGCTCGGCTCGAGCGCCCGTCCGGGTCCCGCGCCGGATGCTCCCGCACCGCCCCGCGATCCGGCCGCCCGGCGGGTTTGGCTGGACACGCACCTCGACGGACTGTTCGCGGCGCCGCCGCTTGGTAAAGCCAAGGTCTCGGCGATCGTGCTGGAGGCCGACAGCGGCAAGGCGATCTATGCGCACGCCGAGAAGACCACCCTGAACGCCGCTTCCAACGTGAAGATCGTGACCTCGTCGGCGGCGCTGGCGCTGCTCGGTCCGGAGTACCGCTGGCGCACCACGCTGGCGGTGGTCGGCCCGCCGGGCGGTCCGCCGTTGCCGGCCGGCGGCGAGCTGGGTGGCGATCTTTATCTGCGCGGCTCCGGCGATCCGACCCTATCGACCGAGGATCTGGCGGCGATGATCGACGACTTGGTGGCGCTCGGCCTCCACAAGCTGCGCGGATCGCTGGTCATCGATGACAGCTTGTTCGCCGGGGGTTACGTCGCGCCGGCCTATGATCAAAAGACCGAGTCCACCGCCTCGCGGGCGCCCTCGTCGGCGGCGTCGCTGGGTGGCAACGTCGTAGCGGTCACCGTCATCCCCGGCGCGGCTGCCGGCGCCCCGGCCCGGGTGGTGATCGATCCGAGCTCGCCCTACTTCACGATCGCCGGCCGGGTCGTGACCGCCGCCAGCGGACCGGCGGCCCCCAACGTCGAGACCAAGGAAGATGGAAACCGCACCCGCATCAACGTTTCGGGGCGGATCCGTCTGGGCGCCGAGCCGCGCACGATCTACCGCCGGGTGGTCAACCCGTCGCTCTTCCTGGGCTATACGTTGCGCCAGCTTCTCGAACGGCGCGGGATCTCCCTGGGCGGCAACGTACGCGTCGGCGTGGCGCCCGCGCAGGGTCTGCGAATCCTGGCCACGCACGAGTCGGCCCCCCTGGCGGTGGTGGTGCAGGAGTTCAACAAACGCTCCAACAACTTCACGGCCGAACAGATCCTCCGCACCTTGGGCGCGGAGATCGGCGGTCATCCCGGAACCTGGGACAAAGGGCTGGCGGCGGTTGCACGCTACCTGAACAGCCTCGGCATCAAGGCCGGCAGCTACGAGATGAAGAACGGCTCGGGCCTCTACGACTCGAACCGATTCTCGGCCGAACAGATCGCGACTGTTCTTCGCGGGACCGCGCAAGATTTCAGAATTTCGGCCGAGTTCGTGGCGTCGCTCGCCATCGCCGGTACCGATGGAACGATCGCGCACCGCATGGGTGGAACCCTAGCAGAGCGCTACGTCCGCGCCAAAACCGGCACCTTGGCCACCGTGAGCTGTCTTTCGGGCTTCGCGGGCTCGCCCGGACATTCGCCGCTCGTGTTTTCCATCATCGTCAACGACGTGGCGAATCCGAACGACGCACGCCGGGCACAAGACCGCGCGGCGGAGCTGCTGGTGGCCTATCTCGAAGGCGACCCGAGCTCGAAGCCCTGACCTCCCGCGCGCTGGAACTGCCGCGCGTAACCACCCCCTTCGTCGCGCCGCTCGCGGAGCAGCTTGATGCGCTCTTCCGGCGCCAGCTTCTCCCACCCGCGGCCTCCCGCACCCTCATCCATTGCATCCATCCAATCAATCGATCGCGGACTGATGTGACGCAGTTGCATGGTCGTACCCTCCCCGATGTTGCTCACCCTTGCTAAAATCGATTCTAGCGAAAAAAATTCCTCCCGAACCGACCTTTTTGAGCCGGCCGAGAACCGGCCCAGCCCACCTGCCAACGCTCTGCCAAACCCGCCCGGGTCCCTCCCGAAAACCCCGACCGGGCGCGGCCGACGACCCCCGCCGTCCGCGCCCGGTCTGCTCCCATCTCGCCGTTCGCTCTCTCTCGTGATTTCAGTATGGCGCCAGAATGTTTCGGGATCCTTTCGGCGCGGCGCTTTATTGGTTACTTCACCACCTGCCGCCCGATCGTCGCGGCTTGAATTCGATCGCCCTTTCTTCCAGGATGTCGCCGCCATGCAGCGCACCCCGCTTTATGAAGCCCACCTCCGCCTCGGCGCGAAGATGGTCGACTTCGGTGGCTGGGCGATGCCGGTCGCTTACACCGGCGGCGCCAGCGGCGGCATCATCGACGAGCACCGCGCGACCCGCGGCGCGGTCGGGGTCTTCGACGTCTGCCACATGGGCGAGATCCATTTTCGTGGCGCGCGCGCGGCCGACGCCGTGCAGAGGCTCGTCACCAACGACATCGCGCGGCTGACCGACGGACGCGCGCTCTACACGGTGGCCTGTCGCCCGTCGGGTGGGATCATCGACGATCTGATCGTCTACCGAATCTCGGACCAGCACTACCTGACCGTCGTCAACGCCGCCAACCTGCAAAAAGACCGCAACTGGTTCATCGAGCAGGCGTCGGCGCTCTGCGACGTGGTCGACGCGTCGGCCGAGACCGGCCTCATCGCCTTTCAGGGACCGGCGTCCGTACAGGCGCTGCAGCCGCTCACCAAGACGCCGCTCGACGCGGTGCCGGGCTTCGGATTCGTGGCCAGCTGTCAGATCGCCGGCGTCGGCGCGTCGCTCGCGCGCACCGGTTACACCGGCGAGGACGGCTTCGAGATCTTCTGCGCGGCGCGCGACACCGAGGCGCTGTGGGAGCGCCTGATCGAAGCGGCGCTTTCGGTGGGCGGCAAGCCGGCCGGATTGGGCGCGCGCGATACACTGCGGCTCGAGGCGCGGCTTCCGCTTTACGGCAACGATCTGGACGAAGAGACCACACCCCTCGAAGCGGGGCTCGGTTGGGTGGTCAAGCTGGACGGCGCAGACTTCATCGGGCGCGGGCCGCTGCGCGCCCAGAAGGCAGCCGGCGTCGGGCGAAGGCTGGCCGGCCTCGTGATGCTCGAGCGCGGGGTGGCCCGCCACGGATACGCGATCCTCGACGCCGAAGGGCACGAACGCGGCCGGGTGACCTCGGGCGGCCCGGCGCCCACGCTGGAGAAGAACGTCGCGATGGGGTATCTCCCCGTGAAGCTCGATCTGGCCGGGACGCGGGTGTCCGTCGACTGCCGCGGCAAACGCGTCGCCGCCGAGATCGTCAAAGGTCCTTTCTACAAACGAGGGAGAGCATGAGCGCGCAATACCCAGACGACCTCTACTACACCAAGGATCACGAGTGGGCGCGGGTCGAGGACCGCGACGGCCAGAAGCTGGCGACCATCGGGGTGACCCGCTTCGCCGTCGAGCAGCTGGGCGACGTGACGCAGGTCGATCTGCCCAAAGAGGGCGAGACCGTCAAGCAGACCGAGGTGTTCGGCTCGGTCGAATCGGTCAAAGCGGTCTCCGATCTGTTCGCGCCGCTGTCGGGCAAGGTGGTGAAGGTCAACTCGCCACTTGCCGACTCGCCCGAATACGTCAACGAAGATCCCTACGACGAAGGCTGGATGATCCAGCTCGCCGTGAGCGACGTGAAGGAGTTCGACGGGCTGCTCGACGCCAACGCCTACCAGGCCTTCTTGCGCGAACAGGGCGAGTAGGCGGCGATGGCCGTCGATCTCGAGGCCCACGATCCGTTCGCCGCCCGCCACATCGGTCCCGACGCGGCCGAAGAAGCCGAGATGCTGCGTGCGCTCGGCGTCGCTTCGCTCGAAGCGCTGGTGGCCGAGACGGTCCCGCCCGAGATCCGCCTGCGCGCGCCGCTCGAGCTGCCGGCGCCGGTCGGCGAAGCGGAGGTGCTGCGCGAGCTGCGCGGGCTGGCGGACCAGAACCAGATCTGGAGATCGTTCATCGGTCTCGGCTATGCCGACTGCTTCACGCCGCCGGTGATCCAGCGAAACATCCTGGAGAACCCCGGCTGGTACACGCAATACACGCCTTACCAGGCGGAGATCTCACAGGGGCGCCTGGAGGCGCTGCTCAATTTTCAAACCATGGTGGCCGATCTGACCGGGCTGCCGGTCGCCAACGCCTCTTTGCTCGACGAGGGGACCGCCGCGGCCGAGGCGATGCACATGTTGCACGCGCTGGCGCCCGCCACCGCCGACGACAGCCGGGGCGGCGTCTTCTTGGTCTCCGAGGGCTGCCACCCGCAGACCATCGCGGTGCTCCGCACGCGCGCCCTGCCGCTGGCGATCGAGATCCGCGTCGGCGATCCGATGGCTTTCGATTTTGGCGCCGGCAAGGTATTCGGCGCGCTCCTGCAATACCCGGCCACCGACGGCGCGCTGCCCGATTTTCGCGCGCTTTGCCAACGGGCACACGCCGCCGGTGCGCTGGTCGCGATGGCCGCCGATCTGCTGGCGCTCACCGTGCTGACGCCGCCGGGCGAGATCGGCGCCGACGTCGCGATCGGCAGCGCGCAGCGGTTCGGGGTTCCGCTCGGCTACGGCGGCCCGCACGCCGCCTTCTTCGCCACCCGGACCGAGTGGGCGCGCAAGCTTCCGGGGCGCCTGATCGGCGTTTCCCAGGACGCGCACGGCAACACCGCGCTGCGCATGGCGCTGCAGACCCGTGAGCAGCACATCCGCCGCGAGAAGGCGACCAGCAACATCTGCACGGCGCAGGTGCTGCTGGCGGTGATGGCCGGGATGTACGCCGTGTACCACGGGCCGCGCGGGCTGCGCGCCATCGCCGAGCGGGTGGGCGGGATGGCGGCGGTGTTGGCGCGCGGGCTCGAACGGCTGGGCGTCCGGGTGCGCCACCGCCACTTCTTCGACACCCTGCGGGTCGACGGCACCGCGAAGGAGATCGCGGCCTGGATGGCGGGCGCAGCGGCGCGCCAGATCAACCTGCGACTTCTCGCCGAAGACTCGCTGACTATCGCTTTGGACGAGACCACCACGGCCGAGGACGTCGGTGCGCTGCTCGAGGTCTTTGGGACCGCCAAGCCCGCCCACGGCGCGACCGCCGTCTCGGTCGAAGCGCTCGCCCGCGAGGCCGAGCTCCCCTGGGGCACCGAAGCCGCGCGCCGGACGCCGTGTCTCACGCACCCGGTTTTCAACACGCACCACTCGGAGACCGAGATGCTGCGCTACATGCGGCGCCTCGAGGCCAAGGACCTCTCGCTGACCCACTCGATGATCCCGCTCGGCTCCTGCACGATGAAGCTGAACGCCACCGTCGAGATGATGCCGGTCACCTGGCCGGCCTGGGGGCGCCTGCACCCCTTCGCGCCGCCGGCGCAGGCCGCCGGGTACCGGGCGGTCTTCTCGGATCTCGAGCGGATGCTCTGTGCGATCACCGGATTTTCAGCGGCGTCGCTGCAGCCGAACGCCGGCTCGCAAGGCGAGTACGCCGGCCTGCTCGTGATCCGCGCCTTTCACGAGAGCCGCGGTCAGGGCCACCGCGACGTCTGCCTGATTCCGTCGTCGGCCCACGGCACCAATCCGGCCTCGGCGGCCATGGCCGGCTACCGCGTGGTGGTGGTGGCCTGCGACGACGGCGGCAACGTCGATCTTGCCGATCTGGCCGCCAAGGCCAGCATCCACCGCGACGCTCTGGCGGCGCTGATGGTGACCTACCCGTCGACGCACGGCGTGTTCGAGCCGGGTATCACGAAGATCACGTCGATCGTCCACGACCACGGCGGCCAGGTCTACCTGGACGGCGCCAACCTGAACGCGCAGGTCGGCCTCTGCCGGCCGGCCGACGTGGGCGCCGACGTTTGCCACATCAACCTGCACAAGACCTTCTGCATCCCGCACGGCGGCGGCGGCCCGGGGATGGGACCGATCTGCGTCGCGACGCACCTGGCGCCGTTCCTGCCGCGCCACCCGCTGATCGAAACCGGCGGCGTGCGCGGCATCGGCCCGGTGTCGGCGGCGCCTTGGGGCAGCGCCAGCATCCTCCTGATCTCCTGGACCTACATCCGGCTCATGGGCGCGGCCGGGCTGACGCGCGCGACGTCGATCGCGATCCTGAATGCCAACTACATCGCCGAGCGGCTCAAAGCGCACTACCCGATCGTTTACCAAGGCGCAAGTGGGCGGGTGGCCCACGAGTGCATCGTCGACGCGCGCCCGCTCAAGAAGCTGGCCGGCATCGAGGTCGACGACGTGGCCAAACGCCTCACGGACTACGGATTTCACGCGCCCACCATGTCCTTCCCGATCGCCGGAACGCTCATGATCGAACCGACCGAGAGCGAATCGAAGGCCGAGCTGGATCGCTTCTGCGACGCGATGGTCGCCATCCGCGAGGAGATCGCCGAGATCGAAGCCGGGACGGCACCCCGCGAGGGAAACCTGCTCAAGAACGCGCCGCACACGTCGGCCGCCTTGCTGGCGGACGAATGGCCGCACCCCTATTCGCGCGCCCGCGCCGCCTACCCGCTGCCGTTCGTGCGTGTCGCCAAGTTCTGGCCTTCGGTCGGCCGCCTCAACAACGTGCTCGGCGACCGCAAGCTGTTCTGCACCTGCCCGGATACGGGTGACTACGCCGAGTCCTAGGCTTTGCTAGGCTTCCGCGCCGGGGTGACCGGGCTCTCGGCGGCTCGAAGATCACCCGGTCAGTATTTGAACCAGCGCATCTCGGCCGGCCCGTTCAGATCGAACAGGAAGCCGAAGCCGAAATTGATGAGGCCGTTCGATTCGACCAACTGCCGCGGCGGGTTGGGGAACGGCGCCGCTTCCTTGAACGCCTCGATGGCGGTGTCGTCGAGAAAGTCGAGGCCGCTTGGCTGCTCGATCGCGACGTGGTTGAGCCGGCCATCCGGGTCGAGCTGGATTCGCAGCGAGGTGTAGCGGTTCTTACGCCCGTAGATCATGCCGGTCGGATCGCGCTGCCGATACGTCTCCTGCGGGTGCCAGTGCTCGGCGACCTGGCGTTTGACGCGATTGAAGAAGGAGGCGAAGCGCCATTTTTTGGCGTTGAGCGCGGTCTCTTCGCCATCGTCGACGGCGGGCAGCGCGTCCTGCGTCCCACTGCCGATGGCCCGCGCCAGCTGCTGTTCGGACGGCATCAAGGCGGGGCCGAGGCCACCGGAGGTCCCGCCGCCTTCGGGGCGCGGGCGCGCCTCGCCGCCGAGCGCGGGCACCGCCCCGGTCGGCTCCGGACGCCCCGGATCCGACGCACCGTAGGTGACGCCCGCGCGCTCGGCGCGGCCGGTGGGCCCGGCGGCGCCCGCTTCCCTCAGGAAACGTCCCAGGTTGGGGGTGCGCAGCGCCAGCCGCCCATCCCCCTGCGGCTCGGCCGGACGAGACTCGGCGCCCGTTCCATTGAGATCGCCCTGGCGCGCGTTCTCCTGAAAGCGACCGCTCTTCTTGGTCTCGTGCGTGACGCTGCTGTCGTGCTCGGCGACGAAGCGCGCGTCGTCGGGCCGTTTCTCCTCGCGGGGCGCCGGCAAATCGACCACCTGCCCGGGGGCCCGCACGCTTTCTTCTTCCTTTTTGACCTCCTCGGCCTTGCGCGCTTCTTCCTGGCGATCGAGATCGGCGACGATCTCGCGGGCGGCCGCCTCGTCGACCATCCCGACATCGATCGAAGGCGCCTCGTCGGCCGACAGGTTGCGGGCCAGATCCGCGTTGCGCGGCGCGAACAGGTAGAGCCCCACGCCCACCAGCAAGAGCAGCTCGGCGTGCACCAGCAGCGCCATGACGATCCAGAAACCGATTCGCCGTCCGGACGATCTCGGTCGATGGTGGCTGGTTCCGAGCATGTTTCGCGCTTCTTCCCAGCGCAGCTAAGGTTAGCGCCGACGGCCGAGGATTTCCTGCTTTTAGAGGCTAGCGGACCACTGGATTGTCAAAGGTCACGCGCAGCGACACGGGGAGTGGCCGCGCGGATCCGGGATCCGGCATGGGGGGAAACGGCGCCGCCCGGCGAACCGCGCGCACGGCGGCCGCGTCGAACTCCTCGAAGCCCGAAGACTTCATCACCCGCGGCCCCTCCCCGAGACGCCCGTCGATCCCCACCACGAACTGCACGATCGTCTCCCCCTGCTCGAGGCGCAACGCCAGCGCCCTCGGGAACTCGCGAATCCGGCGCACCCGCTGCGACACCTCCTGAATGTAGCGCTGATAGCGGCGATCCAAAGTGCGCTCGTCGACCAGGGGACCGGTGGCTTGCGGCGCGCGCGCGCCCAGCTCTGCCGGCGCCAGACCGGCCGAGGGGCGCGCCACCGCGCCCGGCGCCGATCCCGGTCCACGACCATCGTCCGACGCGACCACCCGCGGCGCCGCGGCCCGCGAGAAATCCGTCAACCCCGGATGGCGCTCATCGGAGGCGGCGCGCTGCGTTTGATCGTCGGCGGCGCGGCCCGGGCGCTGGATATCGAAGCGACGCACGCCCGCCTCGGCGTCGAGCGGACCCACCG
>DASRLC010000444.1:0-7470 GCA_035648655.1 Polyangia bacterium | reverse complement strand
GTCAGAATCACACCCCACATGAAGCGCGCACATCTGACGGCAGTCTGGACCTGGGCAGTGACCGTCGGCGCGGCGTTCGGCGTGGGGTGCCACCGGGACACGACGCTCGGCCCACCCGACTCCTTTGCCGTCTATGCGCCGCTCGAAGGGTCGGCCGGCGCGCCTCCGCGCAGCGCGGCCGGGCTGGCGCTGGTTTCGGCGCTGGATCCGACCGATCCGCGCGCCGAGCCGCTCTACCGGGAGCTGGCGATCGGCTTCGCGGGCGAGGTGCTGCGCACCGATTACCTGGCCAAGCAGCTCATCCGCGACGCGCTCGTCGGGGGCCATCGCTATCCGGACGCCGATCGGGCGGCCGCCGCCGAACCGACCGCCTTCGTGGTGGGCGCAACCGACGGCGAGAAGGGCGGGCGAGGGCTGGCGCTCAAGGGGACGTTCGGCGGATCCGACGATTACCGTTCCGTGGCCTGGATCGGGCTCGATCGCTACCCCGACCACGACCGCGCGTTGCCGCAGACGCTGGCCGGCCTCATCGGCCGGCAGGCCGCGGCGCGCGTGGCGGGCGATCAGGCGCCACCACGGGCCCTGCTCGACGGCTACGCGCAGTCACTGGAGGTGATCGCGCGCGAGTGGCGGGTGGGGGAGGGCCCAGCCGGCTCGCTGCCGGCCGACGCCGGAACCCGGGAGCAGCGCGCGCTCTTCGCGGCGGTCCGCGAAAACCAATACGCCACCACCGCCGATGGCGCGCCGCGCCCACCCGCCGATCTGCTGGCCGATCCGGGGCTGGCCGCCACCGTGCTCTACCGGCTGGTGCAGTCGAAATCGGTGGGCCGCAAGGTGGCCCCGCCGGAGGTCTACGCCCCGTTCGTCACCGATCGGATCCCCCCCGGGATCAGCCCGGCGGCCGTGCTGGGGCCGTTCCGGAATTTCCAGGCCAAGCTGCTGTCGGCATGGGGACGGGCCGTGCTGGAGGGGCACCCGCCGCATGACATCGCCGATCTGGTCGAGGCTTACGGACGGGCTTTGCCCGCCGAACGGGCCGAGGTCACCCGGATCTTCGTGATCACCACCTATGGCGCGACCGTTCGGGCGGGCGGGGTGCGCCTGCTCCCCGGCGATGCGGGCGCCGCGCTGCCCGAGCTGACCGCCTTGGCGGCTCAGGTGGCCGCGGGCAAGCTCTCGCTGCGCGCGGCCCTATCCCAGTAGTCGCGTGAGCGCCGACGGGCTTCGCCCGGGTCCCGTTGCCCAGTAGCGGCCGGAGGCCATTGCGGATAGATTTCCGCGGCCTCATGAGCTCCTTTTGGAATGGCCGCCGCGTCGTCGTGACGGGCGGCGCCGGCTTTCTCGGCGGCTTCGTGGTCGAGCGCCTGCGCGCCGCTGGCGCGGTCCCATTCGTGCCGCGCTCGGCCGAGTACGATCTCGTCGATCGCGCGGCCATCCGCCGCCTGCTGGCCGACGCCCAGCCCGACCTGGTCATTCATCTGGCGGCCCGCGTGGGGGGCATTGGCGCCAACCGCGCCAACCCCGGTCGCTATTTGTTCGACAACGCCATGATGGGGTTGGGACTTTTCGAGGAGTGTCGGCTGGCGCGCGTGCCCAAGCTGGTGGCCCTCGGCACCATCTGCGCCTACCCCAAGTTCGCGCCGGTGCCTTTCAAGGAGGAGGATCTCTGGAACGGGTACCCGGAAGAGACCAACGCCCCCTATGGGCTGGCCAAGAAGATGATGTTGGTGCAGTCCCAGGCCTACCGCGAGCAATACGGCATGAACAGCGTGGTGCTTTTCCCGGTGAACCTCTACGGCCCGCGCGACAACTTCGATCTCGGCTCGTCGCACGTCATCCCGGCCATGGTGCGCAAGTTCGTGGGCGCGCGCGAGCGTGGCGAAGCCGAGGTCTCGCTGTGGGGCGACGGCACGCCGACCCGTGAGTTCCTGTACGTCGAAGACGCCGCCGACGGGATCCTGCTGGCGTCCGAGCGGTACGACTCGAGTGATCCGGTGAACCTGGGCAACGGCCAGGAGATCAGCATCCGCGATCTGGCCGCACAGGTGGCCCGTGCGGCGCGCTTCGCCGGGCGCATCACCTGGGACACCAGCAAGCCCAACGGACAGCCGCGCCGCCGCCTCGACGTGTCACGCGCGCGCGAGCGGTTCGGGTTCGAGGCCCAGACGCCTTTCGATCGCGGCCTCGGCGCCACGGTCCGATACTTCGAAGAACATCAAAAGGAGATAGAGAGTCGATGAAGCGCGCACTGATCACCGGTATCACTGGGCAGGATGGGTCGTATCTGGCGGAGCTGCTGCTCGCCAAGGGATATGAGGTGTGCGGTCTCGTCCGACGCTCGAGCTCGTTCAACACCGAGCGACTCGATCGCATCTACCAGGACCCCCACGTGGCCGACTATCGGCTGCGGCTGGTCTACGGCGATCTGGACGACGCCAGCTCGCTCAACCGCGCCATTCGGACCATCAAGCCCGACGAGATCTACAATTTGGGCGCCCAGAGCCACGTGCGCGTGAGCTTCGACGTCCCCGAGTACACGGCGTCGACGGTGGCGCTGGGGACGTTGCGTTTGCTGGAGGCGATCCGCGAGTCGGGCCTCGACAAGTCGGTGCGTTTCTATCAGGCCTCGTCGAGCGAGATGTTCGGCGGCGCCGCGCCGCCGCAGAACGAAGCGACCGCCTTCGAGCCGCGCAGCCCGTACGCTTGCGCCAAGGTGTTCGCGCACCAGCTCTGCCAGAACTACCGCGAGGCCTATGGGATGTTCATCTCCTGCGGCATCCTTTTCAACCACGAGTCGCCGCGCCGCGGGATCCCCTTCGTGACCCGCAAGATCACGCGCGCCGCCGCCCGCATCAAGCACGGGCTCGACAAGAAGCTCTACCTCGGCAACCTGGACGCCAAGCGCGACTGGGGCTTCGCCGGCGATTACGTCGAAGCAATGTGGATGATGCTCCAGCAGGATAAGCCCGACGACTTCGTGGTCGCCACCGGCGAGTCGCACTCGGTCCGCGAGGCGCTGGACGTGGCCTTCGGCGCGCTCGGGCTCGACTGGAAGAAGTTCGTCGAGATCGATCCGCGTTACTTCCGTCCCACCGAGGTCGATCACCTGCACGGCGATGCCAGCAAGGCCCGCCAGGCCCTCGGCTGGAAGCCCAAGGTCGGCTTCAAAGAGCTCATCGAGATGATGGTCAAGGCCGACGAAGAGGACGTGCGGTTGGCCCTGACGGGCCGGGCGCCCAGCGCTTGAGGCCGCGGGTGACGACGGAATCGAGCGCGATCGTTCTGGGCGGACGCGGAACGCTGGGCGCGGCGCTGTGCGCCGGGCTGCCGCACGCCGGGTGGCGGCTGGCCGCGGCGCTCGGACGGAACGAATGCGACATCCGCGACGAGGCCGCGCTGCGCGCGCTCTTCGAGCGCCTGCGCCCCACGGCGGTCTTCAACGCGGCGGCCTACACCGACGTCGATCGCGCCGAGACCGAGCCGGAGATCGCCTTCGCGGTGAACGCGACCGGGGCCGAGACCGTGGCCCGCGCCGCGGCCGCGACCGGCGCGGCGGTCGTTCACTACTCGACCGACTTCGTGTTCGACGGCGAGCTCGAGCGTCCCTACGACGAGCGCGATCCGCCATCGCCGCAAGGGAGCTACGCGCGCTCGAAGATCGCCGGCGACACCGCGGTGGCGGCCGCCAACCCCCGCCACTTCGTGCTGCGCGTCGGCTGCCTCTACGGCCAAGGTGGCCGCAACTTTCCCTCGACGATCGTGCGCCGCCTGCGGGCCGGCGAGACCGTGCGCGCCGACCGCGATCGGCTCGGCTCGCCGACCTGGGTGCGCGACGTGGCGCGCGTCTCGGCGGCGCTGGCGGGCACGGACTCCTACGGCCTCTACCATTGCACGTCGCAGGGCGAGACCAGCTGGGCCAACTTCGCGGCATTTGCGGCGGCGGCGCTGGGCCTGCCGGCGGAGCGTGCGACCGGCGTCCCGACCTCCGAGCTGCCGATGAAGGCTCCTCGGCCCCGGCGCGCCATCCTCGAAAACCGGGCGCTGAAGCTGCGTGGCCTCGACAGCATGCCGACCTGGCAAGACGCGCTCCGCGCCTTCATGGCCCAAGTCGGCTAGTCGGGGTAGTCGGCTAGCGCGGGGTGGTCGATTCGACCAGGTCGGTGGCGTGCTTGAGCGACTCGAAGGTCCCGGCGTCGGTCCACCAGCCCGCCAACACGTCGAAAGTCAGATCGCCCCGCGCGATGTAGGCGTTGTTGACGTCGGTGATCTCGAGCTCGCCGCGCTTGGATGGCGCCAGGCCGTCGATGATCTCGTAGACGCTCTGATCGTAAAAATAGATCCCGGTTACCGCCAGGCGGCTGGGTGGATCCTTGGGCTTCTCGATGATCCGAACCACGCGGTTGCCTTCGGTGACCGCGACGCCATAGCGGCCGGGATCGTCGACCTCCTGTACGAGGATCTTCGCGCCGGTCGGCTGCCGGCGATAGGCCGCCGCGAAGTCGGCGATGGATCTCTCGAAGATGTTGTCGCCCAGGATCACGACCAAGCGTCCGCCGCGCCCGAAACGGCGCGCCAGCCCCAGCGCCTGCGCGATGCCGCCGGCTTCGTCCTGGACCCGGTAGGTGAACTCGCAGCCGAAGTCCTTGCCGCTGCCCAGCAGCCCGACCACCGCGCCCATGTGGTCGGTGCCGGTCACGATCAGGATCTCGCGGACGCCGGCCTCGACCAGCTTCTTCACCGGATGGAAGATCATGGGCTCGCGCCCGACCGGCAGCAGGTGCTTGTTGGTCACCTTGGTCAGCGGGAACAGCCGCGAGCCGGTGCCTCCAGCCAGCACCACGCCGCGCAGCTCATTGCCGTCGCTCATGCGTCCATCATGGTGAATCGGAGGTCAAAGTCAACGCGCCGCGCGCCGGCCGCCGCCGTCGGTGAGCCTGACTGTGGCCATTATTGACCCTTCGCACGCTGGGTGTCACTCTGGGGACGTCATGAGTTCCAAATCTGCACAGCGCTCAAGCCGACATCTGCGCGGCGAAATGGGTTCGACGCTCGGCGGTTTCAGCGCCGCGCTCTTGGCGATGGCGCTCGCAGCAGGCTGCTCGAGCGGCTCCGCTTCACCCGATGCGTCCGACAGCGGCGCGAACACCGGCAAAGGAGATGGCAACTCGCCAAACGGCGACGGTGGTGACGCCAGCGTGTCGAGCGTGTGCGACAAGATCGCGCGAAGCGACATTCAAGCGCTTCTCCCGGCGACCGTTACGTCGGTCGATACGATCATCGGCGGTGGCAGCAACGGCGGCATCGGTTGCAGCGTCAACGTCGCGGACAGCGGAATCGGGCTCCTGATCCAGACGTACCCAACCGACACCGACAAAAGCGATTTCAATTTTCTGCTGGGTGACCCGACCAGCGCCTTCAATCACGTCATCTCCGGCATCGGGGACGAGGCGTATTATTTCGAGGTGACCACCGACAGCGCCGGCGACGGAGTGTCGTCACCGAACCTCGTCGCGCACTCCAGCGCGGGCGTGGCTCCAAGCTGCGGCATCGAATCCAACGATCCACCGGACACGACCCTGAAGACGACGCCCGATGGCCTCGGCGGTTTCACGGTCACACAGGCCGACGTGGTCGCTTACGTCCAATTGATGGGCAAGGTCTGCAACGAGGTCTTCGCGGCGTCGAACTGAGAAATGTCCGATAAGAAATATTCTGTCAACTAAAGGGACAGATCTGCAAGATCCCCCCATCCCAGATGGAAGATTCACAGGAAGTTAGTTGGCGGGCCGTCACTCAGGCAGCCGCCGCCCAGTTCCCGTGGGAGTCTCGGTGGAGGGTCAAGCGTAGCGGCGCGCTCCCGTTTTCGATCGCCTCGAACTGCGCCGGGTCGAAGCGCTCCGTTTCCCCGTCGTGCATGACCGCCAGGACGCGCAGTAGCCGATCGGCCGACGGACCGATCGGCTCCCGTCCGCTTTCCCAGCGCGAGACGGTCGGTCCGGTGACCCCGAGGGCCTTCGCCAAGCGCGCCCCCGTATAGTCCAGGTGCTTCCGCAGGAACGTCACCTCCGCAGGCGCCAGGCGCGCGCGTTTGCGCACGACCGCGGCCGCGATCCCGCGCAGGAGCGGAGCCATACGGTCGATCGAAACTCCCCTACCGCCACAGCTCGCGCAGAAGGTGGTCTCCACGTGATCTAGGGTCACCCCCCAGTCGCCGACCAGCGGCAGCCGGTAGTTCTCGACCCGGTGCGCGACGCGACCGCCGCAGTCGGCGCAAAGATTTTCGGCGCTCTTCTTCGTGCGATTCATTTCGTCCTCCAGACGGTTACGACGACGGTCAACGACTCGGACCGGAAGGTCACCACCACGAACCGGCGCCCTTGCCGGACGCGGTAGCGCCAGGACCGAAGAGGCTCCCGCAACCCGTTTGTCATATTGACCCTGTTTGCGGTTTTGTGCAACCAGGGTATTCACCAGGAATGCCGGGATCGTGCGTTTCACCGGCCGAGGGCTTGTTTCGCCGCCCTCCGGCCGCTGGCGATCGCGCCGTGGACGGTCCCGTTCTGGCCGTCGGATTCGGTCGCCTCGCCTGCGAAGAACAGTGTCCCGTCGATCGGAACGGCGAGCTCGGTCCCCGCGTCGCTGCCGCCCACGCCCGCGTAGCTGTAGGCGCCGCGCGCGAACGGATCTTCGAGCCAGTTGTGACTGAAGCCGCCGCGCAGATCCTGGCGCAGCCGACCCGCGTCGGCGCCCAAAGCGGCGGCCAGCGCGGCGACCGCCGCGTCGACGCGCGCGGCGCCGCCCAGCTCGGCCAGCGCCCGCGCGTTGCGGCCCCCGGACCAACCCGTGACGACCGGAAACGGCGGCGGCCGGCTGACCCACCAGACGGGAAACGGCGGCTCGCCCGTCATCAGGAAGCCGCCCGATGGAAAACTTTCGGGCGCCACCCACGCGTCGCTGGCGAGACACAGGCTCACCCGCTCCGCGTCGCCCATCTCCAGACGGCCGATGACCTCCTCCTTGTCGGCGAGCCTGGGCGAGAACCCGATCGCCCCGGCCTTGAGCACGCCGAGGGGGACCGTCACGATGAGCTGTGGCGCCCCGAATTCCTGGCCCGCGGACGTCCGGACGACGACGCGCCGGCGTGCCCAGCCGACGGCGGTGACCACGGTGTCGAGCCGCACCTCGCACAGAATGTGGTCGATGCGCTGGGAGATGGCGGAGACCAAGCCGTCGTACCCGTTCGCGAACCGGAACTGCCGATTGGCCCCCGGACGCTCGTCGGCGGCGGTGTTCTTGAGCAGCGCCTGAACGCTCATGCGGGCCGGATCGGCCGCGTGATATCCGGTCACGAGCGCCAGGCAGCGCGCCTTGATCTCGGGGGCGGCATCCACCCGGTCGACGAGGTGCTGCAACGATTCGTCGGGTCCGTCCGCCGACGCGTGGGCCAGCACCACATCCATGGCCGAGAAG
>DASRLC010000443.1:0-2938 GCA_035648655.1 Polyangia bacterium | reverse complement strand
CATCTGGGGCGCCGCGGGGATGGCGTCGGACGGAACCGGGGTCTTCGCGCTGACCGGAAACAACACCGCAGGCGTCACGACCCACCTCGACAGTGAAGAGGCCGTGCGGATCACCGGGCTCGGCACGCTCGCCGATTCGTTCTACGCCTCGACCTGGAAGACGATGGACAGCGGTGACGCCGATCTTGGCGCCAGCAACCCCGTCTATTTCGAGCTTCCCTGCTCGACGCCGTCGAAAATTCTGACGGTGGTCTCGAAGGATGGGCACATGTATCTCCTCGACGCTGGCGCTCTCGGTGGAATGGGCGGTCAAAAGGTCGACTTCATGGTCGCCAACGGCGCGATGTCGATTCATACCGCGGTGGCTTCCTACACCACGGCGAAGGGGCGCTACGTGACGTTCGGGACCGATTCCGGCGCTGTCTGCCCAGGGAGCCCAAGTGGCAGCGGAAAATCAATCGTCTCGGTGCTTATTGCGCCCGGCGCCCCGCCGAAGCCGCAGGTGGCGTGGTGCGCGCCTCTCAGCGGCTCGACCACCGGCCCGATTTCGACCACCACGGATGGCACGAGCGAGGTGGTCGTCTGGTACATGAACAATGGCAAGCTCAGCGGCGTCGACGGCGACACCGGCGCGGCTATTTACACCAGCTCCAACACCTGCTCGGGCGTCCGCCAGTGGACGTCGCCAATCGCGGTCAATGGAAGGATCGTGACCACCGGCGACGGTCACCTGTGCTCCTGGTCGGCGCCCTGATCTGGTGTTCGGTTTGGCGTCGCCAAGGGTCGGGTCTTCTTCGTGGCGTCGAACTCTCAGACCTACCCGTTCACGCCATGGGTGCGCCTGTCGGGCGAGCGTCACTGCACCCGGAACTCGATCGTGATCGGATACTGGCTACGATCATCCATCACGATGAGCGGCTGATCACCGGCCGCCAAGCTGGGGACCGTGAGGCTGATCGGCGCGGTTAGCGCGCCGGTCGCGTTGGTCGTGCCGGTGGCGAGCGCTGCGCCCATTACGGAGCCGAAGAAGACACTGACCGTGGCGTTGGCCGCGAAGTTGCTACCGTTCACCGCGACGCTGGTCCCGGGCGCACCGGTCTGCGGACTGGCCGTTACGTTCGGGCCGTAGAGCTCAACCGTCGTCTCGCCCGTAGCCTCAGGATTGGTCGTCCCGCCGATCGCCCAAATGTGACCATCCGGCGCAACGACCACGCCGACGCCGCTGCGGTTGTCAGACAGTGGCCCGATGGGCGTCCATCGGTTTGTCGCAGGTGTATAGGCGTTGGCAGTGCCTGCCAGTCCTCCAAGGGCGTAGATCCGTCCATCGGTCCCACTCACCGCGGCTAGAAAGAAGTCATTGGCTGGAAGCGCCGACTTAGTCGACCAACTGTTGGTAGAGACGTTATAGGCCTCCACGGTCGCGACGCTGCTGAGGTCAGTCTGGCCCCCGATGGCGTAAATGAGTCCATCCGTTCCCAATGCGGCCGCCAGATCAGTTCGCGGCGTCGACATGAGGTGCAGTCCGGTCGTCCATTTGTTCATGACCGGGTCGTACGCCTCGATGACACCGCTGACATTGCCCGCGGTGTCGCTACCCCCGATCACATATACGAGACCGTTCGGCGCCAGGACCGCGGCTGCCGATGTCCGGGGCGTCGGCATCACGGTCGAAAGCATCTTCCAAACGTGAGGTACCGAAAGGCTCCACGTCGACTGAGGAGAAAAAATGAGCAGGTCGCCGGCCGCGTCCGTGGCGGTAGCTCCGAACGTCCCCATCCCGTCGGTGTAAGGGCCCCAAGCCAACCCGCTCCCTGTGAAAAGCTCCTCATAGCTCGATAGCGCGGGATCGGAGTCGTCCACATCGTCACGTCCGCCAATCGCGAAGAACGTCTCCTGTCCGTTCCCGAGCGCGATTCCTGCGGCGATGAAGCCGCGTCCGTAGTTGAGCGGGGGGCCCGGCAACCAATTGGGTGGCCCGCTGACGAGGGCGCAAAAAAGACGCGAGCAGCTGCCCGTCTTGCAGTCGCCATCTGCAGCGCAGATCTTGTTCACGTCACACTTCGGGCAGATCGCGCCACCGCAGTCGATATCCGTCTCAGAGCCGTCTTTGGCGCCGTCTTGACATTGGGTCGCGACGCACCTTTGCGTGATCGTGTTGCAGAAGCCACTTGGGCAACTGGTCCCGGCGGTGCATGACGTCGGCGCGCCGCCGGCACCACCGCTGCCGCCGGTTCCCGCGGCACCAGCTTTGCCGTCTGTCCCGGCAACGCCGGTTCCCGCCGCGCCGCCCGCGGTTCCCGCCGTGCCGCCATTGGTTCCCGCCGTACCGCCATTGGTTCCCGCGGTACCACCGGTCTTCCCCGCCGTGCCACCGTCGGTTCCCGCGGTGCCTCCTGCGGTACCTCCGTCGGTTCCCGCGGTGCCACCGACGGTTCCCCCTGTACCGTTGCCACCCGTGCCGGCTCCGCCAGCGGAACTCGTACCCCCGGAGCCCCCTCTACCGTTCCCGGAAGCGTCGCTGCCGGCGTCGTTATCTGTGCCTTTGAGCTGCGCGCTCCCGCAGCCCAACGAAACGATGAGCGTCAAGACAACGAGTGCACCGATGGGCGCGAACGCGCCGGAAAATCCACGCCGAGGCGGTTTCGGGAAAGACGACCTTTTCATCGCGCGACTGTATCAAGATCGGCGCGTGCCCGGAATTAGGCCGCCGTAGAGGGTAACCCCTCGGCTGCGGTGGGACACAAAGTACGCTTCGCTGGGCGCACTGGCGGCCCCGTCCATTCGCTACTTCGCCACCACCAACCCCCAGGGCAGGCCGCCGACCTTGATTCTCTTTTCGACCTTGCCGCTGGCCAGGTCGATGACGGAGACGTCGTTCGACGGGCCGTTGGCGGTGTAGAGCTTCTTGCCGTCGGCGCTGGTGGCGATGCCCCAGGGG
>DASRLC010000442.1:0-2984 GCA_035648655.1 Polyangia bacterium | reverse complement strand
GCGGTAGAAGGGATCGGCGCAGCGCGGGCTCAGCACGAGCGCGTCGGCGCCGAAGGCCGCCGCGTGCCGCGCGATGGCGCCCAGGTTGTCGACGTCGGTGAGATCCTCGAGAATCACCAGCCGGCGCGCGCCCGCGGGAATCGCGCCCGGGGCCGGACGCGCGCCGACCGCCAGGCAACCGCGGTGCACGTGGAAGCCGGCGATGCGATCGAGCAGCTCTTGCGGCGCCAGGTAGACCGGGAACGGGCCCCCGAGCGCGTCGGCCAGCGTCGCCAGGCGCGGCGCGGTCAGCAGCACCGAGTGGACATCGAGGCCGCTTTCGATCAGGCGGCGCACCACCCGCTCGCTCTCGGCGACGAACCGGCCCCCTTCGGCGTTGAGCCAGCGCTCTTTCAGGCGGCCGTAGTCGGCCACCCGCGGATCCTCTGCGTCGGAGATCTCGATCGGCGGAAGGGCCACGCGACCGTCAGGATAGACGATCGTGTCGGGGGAGGGACGGCTTCGCCGGCCCGAGCCCATCGCGGCGGGCGCGGGACCCGCTCAGGGTCCCGACCAGATCGCCGGGGGGACGGCCGGCCGCCCGTGATAGAACCGGGCCATGCTTCGCAACACCGCGCTGCTTCTCGCCGCGGGTTTGCTCGGCGCCGGTTGCTCGGGTTCCGGCGAGCCCCACGGATCGCCGATCTTGATCCAGGCGTTCTGGGTGGCGTCGGGCCAGCGCTTTCTGATCTGGACGCTGGACGCCGATCCCACCCTGGCGAAGACCGTTCCCGCCGCGGGCCAGGAGATCGACTTCGTGTTCGACCGCCGTCTCGACGGCAGCCGGATCGAAGACACCACCACCGTCAACGGTATGCAGACGGAAGTTCCCAAGGCCATGCCCCCCATCACCGTCGGGTGGGACGGCCTGGCGCCGGGGACATTCGGCGACCAGGTGCTCTACAACAGCGAGCCGCTCTTCGGCAGCTCGACGGCGTTCGTGCTGCTGCAGCCGCTGCAGATCGGGTTTCCCGCCGCTGAAACGGTGACCTTCTCGCTCGACAAAACCGGTCTCACGAGCGCGTACGGCGATCAGATGACCGGGCCGGCGCAGATCCCGGTGACCACCGGACCGTTCTCGGCCAGCTTCGGCCTTCCCGCCCCGGTCGACGGATCGATCTCGGTGCCGGCCGACTACCTGGTGCCGATCCAATTCTCGAACCGCCCGGCTTCGACCGACCTGCTGGCGCCGTACGTCCAGGTCACCGCCGGCGGTCAGGACCTATCGGTCTCGCTGGCGCCCAATCCCAGCGATCCGACCATCGTCTACCTTTCGCCCGTCGACTGCCTCGGCGGCTGGCCGGCCGGCGGACCCGTCGAGATCACCTTGCTGGCAGGCCTGCCGGATGCCTTCGGCGTCGGTCTGGCCGCGACCACCAACACCTCCTTCGAGGCCCCCGCCGGTGCGGCCCAGCCCGATGGCGGTTGCGGCGTCCTGGACGCCGGTCAAGCCGGCGATGCCGGCACCGACACCGCCAGCCCCGACGCGGGCCGCGACGCCGGTGCCAACCCCGACGGGCACGCGACCCCCGATGGCGCCCGGACGGACGCACGGGCCGGCTGACTCACGCAGACCTTCCGGGCGGAAGCTTCAGACGAAGACCCGGCCGAAGACCGCGGCCATCGCGTCGGTCATGGCGCGCTTGACCGCGTCCATCGCCACCGGCCGGGCGAGCTCCGTCGACATCGAGGCCATCACCGAAGCGGCGAGCCCGCACGGGTTGATGGCCGAGAAACGCGAGAGATCGGTCGAGACGTTGAGCGCGACCCCGTGCAGCGTCACCCAGCGCTTGACCGCCACACCGATGGAGGCCAGCTTGCGCGCGCCGCCGGCGGTCCAGACGCCCGTCCACTCCGGCTTGCGCTCCCCCGACAGATCGAAGCGCGCCAGCGCCCGGATGATGGCCTCTTCCAGGTTGCGCAGATAAACATGCAGATCGCGTTCTTCGGGACGCAGCAAGAAGATCGGGTAGCCGACCAACTGCCCGGGCCCGTGGTAGGTGACGTCGCCGCCGCGCTCGATCTCGAAGATCGGCATGTCCGCGGTGGCGAGCAGATTCTCGCGGTGGGTGCGTCGTCCGGCGGTAATGACGTGCGGGTGCTCGACCAGCAGCAAGGTGTCCGGTATCTCGTCCTTCTGGCGCGCCGTCACCATCTCGCGCTGCAGCGCCCAGACCTCCCCGAACTCCCGCGTCCCCAGATCGATGACCCGCGCCGGATGGGAATCGATCGCGTCTCTGTCGATCTTGGTCACCGATTTTGAATATGGATCGCTTCGCCCAGGCTGGCCTTGGCCGCCTCCATGATCGCCTCGGGCAGTGTCGGGTGGGCGTGAATGGTCAGGCTGAGATCATCGGCCACGGCACCCATCTCGATGGCCAACGCCGCCTCGGCGATGATGTCCGAGGCGCCGTTGCCGACCACCTGGATGCCCAGCACCTCTTTCGACGCGGCGTCGATGACCACCTTCACGAAGCCGTCGGTGTCGGCGTTGGCAATGGCACGCCCGAGCGCCGCGAAAGGGAACTTGCCGACCTTGACGGTGCGCCCGCGTTTGCCGGCCTCGTCGGCGGTCAGACCCGCCGTGGCCACCTCCGGATCGCTGAAGATGACGGCCGGGATGCAGCGGACGTCCATCGCGGCCTGGTGGCCGGCGATGACCTCGGCCACCACTTCCGCCTCGTGCGAGGCCTTGTGGGCCAACATCGGCTGCCCGGCCACGTCGCCGATGGCGTAGATACCGGGCACGTTGGTCCGCAGCTGGCGGTCGACGGGGACAAAGCCACGCTCGACCTTCACGCCGACCCCTTCCAACCCCAAGCCTTCCGAATTGGGTCGGCGTCCGACCGCCACCAGCACCTTGTCGGCCTCCACCGTGACCTCCTTGCCGTCCACCTCGACGGTGACCACCGCGCGCCCGTCCTTTTCTGCCCACGACTGGGCCT
>DASRLC010000441.1:0-9560 GCA_035648655.1 Polyangia bacterium | reverse complement strand
CCGTTGCGTACATCGCCGCCGACGTGTTCCCCTGCGCGATGATCTGGTACGGCCCGGACGCGTCCATGTCGGAGAGGGCGCCGAGGCCGATCTCCGGGTTGACGCAGAACGGAACCAGCATCGAGAACTGCGGGGTGCCGGTGCCCGTGGTGCCGCCGAGCGCATATGAGGCGTTCGGGAGGTCGGCGGGGTCACCGACGAGGGTGTTGCCGCCGTACTTGTTCAGCAGGTACAGCCCGAAGCTGTCCGCGTCGAAGATCGCGTGCCCGTTGGGATCCTGGATCCGGAGGATCGAGAGCGCGTTCATCGGTGCGTCGGCGGCGAACGTGCCGCCGGTGGCGTTGCCGCCGGTGCCGACGAACTTCAGCCAGAGCCGGTTCAGGTACCCGTACGTCTTCAGGTCGGCGAGGGCGCCCTGGAAGAGGTTCGCGACGGCCGCACCCGGAGTCCATGAGTCCGAGGTGAAGGCGTCGAAGATGACGTCCTGCGATGCGGCCCAGAACGGAACGACGCCGCCGGCTGCTCCTGCTGTCTGTGGGCCGAGCGACTGCGTTGCCTGAGCCATGCGTGGGAGCCTCTCTTCGAGAGTAGGGGTTAGCCGCCGGAGCCGGCGCCGGTTCCGCCGGTGCCGATCGCGAACTCGACCGCGCGGGAGACCGACGGGGCCTTGTCCTTCGTCAGCAGCGAGACTTCGCGCAGCACGACCAGAGCGATGTAGGTTCCGGCGACAAGCCAGAGGAGATCGACGGTGATGCGGTGCACGTGCACCACGATAGACAACAGCGAACCGTTTACGCTAGTCTGAGCACGAAGTGACTCTTACGTTACCCCTCGGACTCGACCGCAGCAGAGAGCGGACAGCTTGGGCCGCGGGCCTCTTCGAGGGCGAGGGAACGTTTGTTATCTCGGCTGAGAGAGGGAAAACGAAGCGTAGGTCGCTCGTGGCGAGATTGAAAATGACGGATGAGGACACCGTCCGCCGTTTCTTTTCGGTTGTCGAGATGGGAACAGTGAGATTTCAGCTATCTCACAATCCGAATCATAAACCGCTCTGGGTCTGGCAAACGAGTGGAGCGAGCGTGGTGAAGCTCTACTCGATGTTCGAGCCGTGGCTGAGTTCGCGCAGGCTCGAGCGATTCGCTGAGATTCTTCTCGAACGTCAAGAGTACGAGCTGCAACGTGAGAAGTTGTTGTCTGTGCGGGGGCCTCAGCGGATGGCAACCGTGCGGAACAACATAGCGGAGACGTCAAAAGAAGTAGAGAAGCTCCTCGCTAAATTGCCGGCGGAAGATCTGGCGGCCATGGAATCAGCGGTTAAGGGATCTCGGGTTCCATGGTAAAGGCTCGCCGCTTACAGATCTATCTACCTCCTTCTCTCTTCGAGTGGTTCGATAGACATGCGGCTGGACGGAAGATGACAGCTTCGGCTCTGGGCGCATCGTTGATCTCGTTCTACCAAGGGGTCATCGAAGAGGCCACAACTGACTCTAGAATCAGACACCAAGAGACGGAGGAATAACCGATGGGTGTTGACGAGATCGGCGACAGGTTCAGCAGCATCGAGCGGAAGCTGAAGGAGATCGGCGACGCCGTCACCTCAGCGCTCACGTCCGGCAGCCAGCGCGACAACAGCCACGCGGAGGATCTCCTCGCCCGGCTGCCGGCGGAGGACAGGGAGCTGCTCGAGAAGCACAGGTTCCGCTCCCGCTACGGCGGCGTCCTCGACGAGTGGTTCGAGGAGAAGATGAAGACGATCGAGGCGGAAGCCGTCGAGCTCGAGGACAAGCTCGGCGCCACGACGGACACCGACACCGACGACACGGATGCCGACGACGACGTCAAGCCGAAGGCGAAGACGAAGCCGGCGGCGAGGAAGCCGCCGGGCCGCCACCCGGCGCCGTCACCGACGCAGGAGGGTGACGACATGCCGGATGGCGGCACCGATCCGGCGAAGCCGAAGCGGTGGTGGCTCAGCGACTAGAGCGTAGGAGGGACGGCCGAGACCGTCGCCGCCACGTTGCTCGTGCCGGACGAGAACGATGCCGACACCGGCTTGGCGACGGGGAGGAGGTCGGCGAGCGGAACATCCGTCACCGTGATCGGGGTTGTCAGCGTCACCGGGTCGGTGAGCGCCGTGGCCGACACGGAACCGTCGTCGGCGAGCTCGAGAAGAATGTAGGTGGGCATAACCGGGAGGCTAGCATGGATCAACACAAGGAGATGATGAAAGCATGACGGGTGACGAGCTCCGCGAGTTGCGGGCCAGGAACAACATGACGGCGGCGGAGCTCGCCGACGTGCTCGGCGTCAGCGAAGACCACGTGCTGAGGATGGAGGCCGGCAAGAACAAGATCTCGGCCCGCTCGGAGACACGCCTATCGGAGTGGGACGAGAACGGCCAGCAGGCCCCCGTGACGGGCGGGACGGCAGCATTCCCGGCGGCGTCGGTGCTGCCGCCGGACGAGCTGCCGGAGCCGGACGGGAACCCGTCCGACCAGCCGCTCGACGACGAGCCGGAGCCGGCGACGAAGCGGACGCGGAAGCCACGCGTGCAGGGGCCGCGGGCTCTAGCGGGGTGGCAGGCGCAGGCGCAGACGTTCCTTGCTGACATGATGCGCGGCCAGGCGATCAATGTTGCGCTGCCTGACGGCGGCGAGCACCAGATCGTCATCCCCGGCCTCGCCCATGCCGTGCAGGCGCTCTGGTGCCCACAGTGCGCGGTGATCCTCGCGAACGCCGCCGACCCGTGGGCCGCAGCGTTCGTCAAAGCGTACCCCGCCACCGCTCGTCGGCTCCTGGTGCCCGGCCCGCAGGCGGAGCTCGTGATCGTCACCATCACCCAGATCGCGATCCCCTGCGTCACGCATCACATCCACCTCGGGCACGGCGCCAGCGAGAACGGTGCGGCGGCGGCGCGGCAGCCGTACGAAGGCGAGGTCGCATCGCAGTGACGAGGCCGACTGCGAAGCCTCCTGCGGCGGCGGACGAGGTCGGCTGGCCGGAGTTCCGGGACTGGTTCCACGCCCGCTGGAAGCAGAACGAGCACGTGTCGATCCTCGGAGTGACGCAGTCCGGGAAGACGACGCTGGCGGGGGAGCTGTTGGAGGCGCGGGAGTCGGTGATCGTGATCGCGACGAAGCCGAAGGACAAGGTAGTCGACCAGTTCGACCGGTACGGCTACCGGCAGCAGGAACGGCTCGACGTGCCGACGGTGGAGAACCAGTCGGGCCGTCAGATCCCGCATCCGGCGTACCGGCGGATCACGCTGTGGCCGAAAGACCGCCGCGACCCGATGACCCGCGGGTGGCGGTCGATGCGCCAGATGGGCGCCTACCAGTCCGCCCGGATCCGGGAGGCGATGGAGTACGTGTCCCGCGCGGGCAACTGGACGCTGTTCACCGACGAGGTCAGATATCTCGCGGAGACGTGCCGGCTCGAGCCGGAGCTGAAGTGGCTCTGGCAGCAGTCGGCGTCGTCCGGGATCTCGCTGATGGCGGCTACGCAGCGGCCGTCGTGGGTGCCAAGGGATATGTATTCCGCACCGACCCATCTTTTCCTGTTCGGCACGAACGACCCTGACGACCTCGACCGGCTGCGCGACATCGGCGGCCGGGTGAACCGGAAGCAGCTGGAGGCGGAGATCGAGACGTTGCAGCCGCACGAGTGGCTGTACCTGGCGCCGCACGAGCACCCGCCGATGATGCTCCGCTCCAAAGTCAACCTGAAAGGACAGTGACAGCCGTGAGCCATCTTCCGTACATGTGGAAGTTCCGTGTTCTGCGGGCCATCAAGGCGAAGGGGAACCGGCAGAACCGTCGTCTGCTGGCGGCGTGGGAGGTAGCGGAGGGCGGCGACGCGGCGTTCAACCCGATGAACACGACGCAGCCGTGGCCCGGGGCGACGAACTACAACTCGGTCGGCGTCAAGAACTACCCGTCAGCGTCCGCCGGCATCGCAGCCACCGGAGACACGTTGTGTAACGGCTACTACCCCGGCATCGTCTCCGACATGCGGGCGGGCGGCTTCACGGCGGAGCAGATCGTGGTCCGGAGCGCGAAGGAGTTCGACACGTGGGGGACAGGGTCGGCGCACATCCTCGCGGTGCTCGCAGGCGCCCGCCGCCTCAACATATAGGTGCCTATATGTACGGGCGGATACCTTGACAGACACGCTAGCAACGGCTATCTTTAAGGCATGGCTACACACATGGATAGCCCGGTCGATTTCGAGATCGGGCAAAGAGTTAGGATCAACTACGGAGCCGGAACCGTCGTCTCCCTGCACCGCGGATCTGTGATGGTCGCGGCGGATGTCGGGCAAGCGTGGATTCGCGACGTCGGCGACGTGCTGTCGCTCGACGTCGAAGGACCGCTCGATAACTGGTTCGAGCGCACCTACCTCGCTCGTGAGTTCAGCGTCAAGGTGCGGTCGTGACGGCCGCGGCGAAGCCGAACACAGCGGTGCTGTACGTTCGTCTGCCCGCCCGCACGAAGGCGAAGCTGGTGAAGATCGCGAAGAAGAACAAGCGGAAGATCGCCGCGGAGGTCGAGATCGCGATCGACCGGCACATCGAAGCCGAAACGGAGGGAACATGAGCACGGGCCGTCGTCTCTCCGCCGCCGCTGTTGTCACGCTGGTGGGCGGGCTCGTGTTGGCGGCGTGGCTGTTCCGTGGCGAGGTTCTCCGCTGGCTGCTGTTCCTGGCCGTGATCCGGTTCGGCTGGCTCGCGCTCCGCCGCTGGGCGGGCCTTCAGGCTCCACGCGGCCGGAGCGTCGGACAGCTTGTGCTCGCGGCGTTGGCGGGCTTCGTGACGGGCCGTAGGCGTGGCGCGGTGACGCACCCGTGCTCGCAGTGCGGCAGTCCGATCGGAGCTCCCTCGCGGGCTGCGTTCTGTTCCCCGGCGTGCCGCACCTATGCGCGGCTCGAGCGCGAAGAGACAGCGAGGCGGGCTGAACAACGCCGGGGCTTCGGGGAGGTGCCGTTCGAGTAAGGGTGTAGGATACTCAACCGGGCCGCACGACCGGCCCGGTTGAGTCTCATTTCGATCAGCCAAACGAAAGGATAGCATAAGCATGGCTAATACCGAGATCGCTGTTGTCGCACCCCTGGCCGGTGCGGAGCTGGCACGGCTGGACGAGTTCGAGTCGTATCTGCGCGGTGACGGCGAGCCGCCCGAGATCATCGAGGATCCCGCCGTCATCCAGCAGCAGATCCTCGACCGGCTGCTGAACGCCGAGTCGGACGAGCAGCTGGAGGCGGAGACCGTCGGCCTGATCGACCTGGCCCGCCGTTTCGTCGCCCATGACGGGCTGAAGCCGCAGCCGGGGGTGGTGCTCGAGCTCGTCGACTTCGAGTGGCGCCCGTCGTCGTTCGAGGACGGCCCGCCGGTGTACGTGATCGTCCTCGCAACCAGGATGGACAACGGCGAGATGGTCGCGTGCACGACCGGGTCGCTGAACATCATGGGGCAGCTCGCGAACATGAAGCGGCGCGGCACCCTGAGCGGCGCTGTCCGTATCCCGACGGAGGTCGACAAGCCGACCGCCGGGAACAAGTGGCCGATGTGGCTGCGCACCCCCGACGACGTCAAGGAGCGCCAGCGGACGCTCGCGAACCCGGCCATCCCGGATGTGGGTGTGCCCGAGGGCAACAAGGCGGCCTGAGACGAGCGGAGCGCCCCCACCCTGCTCTAGCGGCGGGGTGGGGACCATCCGATGCCGAGACAACGCCGCCCAGGGAAGCTCGCAGGGACGCCGTACGAACGGCGGAACCGCGCCGCCCAGGCCCTCGGGTACCGCAACTACTACGACTACAGAACCCACGCGCACGGGACTATCCCGGCCGGCCAGTCACGCCCCGAGGGCGAGGCGAGGCAGCGGCTGCGTGGGCACCTGGGAACAAGCGACCTGCTGCGCTGGCTGCGGGAAGGGGATGTGATCGTGCTCGCGACACCGATCGGTTTGATCGAGACGGACGAGAGGGGAAGGTTCGTGGAGGCCGACAAGATTGTTCTGCCGGCGTCGGGCCGGCGCAGGGTGCGGACGTTCCGGGTTCGCCGGCTCACCCGTCCGGAGATGGCGGCGCTGATCGAGGAGGAACGGCGGCGCGGCGCGACGTGGACGCTGTCGCCATCCAGGGATCAGCGCAGGCTGATCGCGGAGGCGACGTGATGTCTGATTCTCCGGCTGCCCTCGAACAAGCCCGCGAGGTGGAGGAGGCCTGTGCTCGTCTCGTTCGGCTGGAGGAGAGTTCGATCTTCGACTGGGCGCCGCGCGTGCTCCGGGCGGACGTCTCATTGGTGCTCGCGGAGATGTCTCGGCTGTCCCGTGAGAACGCCGAGGCCGTGAAGGAGTGCGGCGAGCTGAGCGAGCAGATGCAGCGCGAGTACGCGATCGAGGCAGAGTTGGAGGCTCGGGTAGCGGCCCTCGTTGGGCTACTCCGCGAGGTGCGCGCCCACCTCACCGCGCATCGGTTTGACGCCGGTACGCCCACGGTGGTCGGATGGATCAACAAGGCTCTCGTGGGTGAGCAGGCAGCCGAAGACGCTCTCTCGGCGGGTGTGTCTTCCAGCGAACCGACAAAGGAGGCGCGGTGACCTTCGAAGTCGTCAAACTCGGCTACTCCGTCAGGCCATGGAGGATCGTCGAGAAGGAGACAGGCCGCGAGGTTTGGACGCACGCTGGCTTCGATCATCCGATACTGGGGATGATCACAGTTCCTACCCCGCTCTCGTTCGATCGTAAGCGCGATGCGACTGCGGCACTCTGCGACCTGGCGGCTTCCAGCGTTCCGGACGAGACGACATGATCGGGCTGCTGGATCGCTTCGCCGCGTGGATCGGCAGGCCTCGCCGGTACCTCACATGCTCGACCTGCGCCGACTTCGGGATGATCGAGAGCGGCAACCAGGAGGACGTCTGCCCGACATGCGAAGGGGGAGTCTGGCGCGACCGTGAGTCGTGGCGCTGGTGGCTACACCGGCAACCGTTCGCGGGCTGGCGCGTCTGCACGCTGTGGTGGCGGTTCCCGCCGATCTACAAGGACTGGACACCGTGACCGTCGCTGCCGCTTCCGGTGTTACGGGAGAACCGGGATGAGCGGCGCCTACCTCTCGCCGTGCCGCACGTGGCGCTACTGCCTGACGCGCGACGTCGACCCGATGCTCGGCGAGGGCACCGTGGCGTTCGTCGGCCTCAACCCATCCACGGCGGACGAGACACAGGACGACCCGACGATCCGCCGCTGCATCCGGTTCGCCCGCGATTGGGGCTATGCGCGGCTCAAGATGGTCAACCTCTACGCGTTCCGCACCACGCATCCGTACGTGCTCAAAGCAGTCGCCGAGAGCGGAACAGACATCGTTGGGCCGGAGAACGACCACACGCTCGCGCTCGTCTTCGGCGGCTCGGATCTGATCGTCGCTGCGTGGGGCGTCCACGCGGAGACCGAGCGCGTCGCGCAGATCACCGACGACGGACGCTGGCCGCTTCACTGCCTGGGTCTGACGAGGGACGGTGCGCCGAGGCACCCGCTCTACATGCGTGCGGACAGCAAGCCGATCCCGTTCAACGAATGCGCTCGCTCGGCCGCTGGGTTGGGTGGGGTCACACCCGAAAGCAGGCAAACGTGATCGTCGAGCCGTACCGCCGTCCGCCGCAGCCGCCTCTGATGGCGCTGATGACCGCCGACCGCCGGATCGTCGACGAGCGCGGCGAGCTGGTCTTCCTGGACGAGTTCCCGAAGACGCACCGAGCCTATATGTCGTACGACACCGTCCGCCGGCTCGTCGACGACGGCTACGGGGAGGCGGTGTGCTGGAACGGCGAGGAGCTGCATTGGCGGCACGAACGCTTCGAGGACGACTGGAAGCCTCGCCGCTCCGACGTGCACGTGCTGAAGCTCGCCGACGGCGACGACGACCTGCTTACGTTGCGGGCGCTGTGCCGTTGGCGTGACTGGCTCGCATCCTATGGCGCCGCGCCGACCGGGACGACGGGCTCTGCCGCCTGGTCGCTGCTCCGGGCCACGTTGAGGGGGGAGCTGCGGACGTCGGAGCCGTTCCCGTCGTGTCCGCCGCTCCGCTCGACGATGGGCGGCAGGCAGGCGCTCGGGCCGGCCGGGCAGGGACGGTTCGCGGGCCGGTTGGAGCTGTGGGACATGCCTTCGGCGTACGCGAGGGAGCTCGGCGGGATGCTCTACGGCGGCCGCTGGTACAACGCGTCCCGTGACATCGGCCCGGTGAAGCCCGAGATGATGGAGGGGATGGCACGGGCGGGCTACCCGGTGTTCGTGAAAGCGCTCGTACAGGTTCCCGACGGCTTGGGCCTAGGGCCGCTGCCCAGGCGGCCGCGTTCCGGGTGGAACGCGGCCGCCAGGATGGCCCTGGGATGCGAGTACCCGGTGGGGCGACGGATCCTCGGGGTGTGGTGCTGGGAGGAGCTCAGACAGGCCGTGGAGGCCGGGGCACGCGTCCTACAGCTTCGGGACTACTGGTTCCACGTCAGCGAGACGCGGCCGTTCGTGCCCTGGTTGGCGGCGGTTGAGCAGGGCCGGAAGATGCCCGGGGTGGCGGGGGTGCTCGCGAAGATGACCGGCAACGCTCTCTGGGGCAGGTTCTGCATGGACTCCCGCTTCGGTGTCCGCACCATTCGCTCCGCCCGCGAGGGGCACGTCCCGGGCGACCGGCTGTCGTCCAGGCGGCTCGTGTTCCGGGGAGGGCAGCCGCCCGCGCACGACCTCGCGGAGACGGTGTCAGGACGGACCCGGGCGAGGCTGTACGGTGAGATGGTGGCGGCCGGGGACAGGCTCGTCTCGGCACACACGGACGGGCTCTGGCTGAAGGCTGCCGCCCCGGCGCCGCCGGCGTCCCTGTGGCGGTGCAAGGCCAGGGCGTCGTGGATCGAGCTATTGACGCCGCAGACGTTGCGCTACCTGCCCCGGCCGGCGAGGGACGGGGCTCGGGTTGTGTTCGCGGGGATGCCGCCCGCGCTGGCCGGCGAGGAGTTCGAGAAGGCGTGGCAGCGAGCAGGACTAGCAGCTTGACAGACACGCTATCACCTTCTATCATCGGAGCTATGGAGGTTCCGTTCTGCCAATGGTGCCGCGAGCGTTTCGCTGAGGGCTTCCTGAACGGCGACTCCTGCTGCGTCGACTGCGCCGACCTGATCGTCGAACGCGCCTCAGTCGAGTCGGCGCTCCGCGACATGCTGCCGGCGTTCCCGTGGATAGAGAAACAGCTCGAGCAGCACGACAGGTTGTCCCGCGAGGCCCGTAACGCTAGGCTTCGCCAACGAGGAAAGGACGGTGGCCGGTGATGCAGCCGGAACTGGACGAGGAAGTCGTCTCAACGGATCAGTTGCACCGGGTGAGGCTGGCTATCCCGGTGAAGTCGGCCGGCGCGAGGTTCTTCGTCGTCGAGTGTCGCTGTGGTTGGTCGTCGGCGCTGATGGGCTCGCGCACGACCGCGAACGATGCTTATTCCGCGCACAAGCGCGAGGCCGTGCCGTCGGACGGGGAGAGGGGGCTATAGGTGTCCGCGGACACGTCTGCGGGCTCGCCGCC
>DASRLC010000440.1:0-7285 GCA_035648655.1 Polyangia bacterium | reverse complement strand
GAATAGGGGGGACCAGCGGAGCTGGTGGTGCGACCGCCGTCTGCCAACCCAATACGACTCAATGTGCTGCCGGCGGCCTCCAGAAGTGTGGAACCGATGGGCAGTGGGCCGTGGCGATCGGGTGCGGACCCCGGCAAACCTGTAACGGTGCAGTTGGATCGGCCACGTGCAAGTGCAACGTCGATCCGGTGTGTAGCTCAGTGGGTAACACGTGTGCGAACGCATCGATGCTCGCAGCCTGCGCACAGGATGCGGATGCCTGCTTTTACGAGTCGACCGCCGCGACATGCGCGAATGGGGCGTGCAGCGGCGCGGTCGGCGCGGCCTCGTGCTGCACGAACGCATGTACGAATGGCGCGACACAGTGTACGTCGAGTGGGAATCTACAAACGTGCGGAGTCGCAGGAAATGGTTGCGCGGCGCTGACTACCGCCGCCTGCTCTACTGGTTTGGTCTGTGAACGCTACAGCATCGTCGCCTGTGTCGATCCCAACTGGGCCGAGTGGCCGATGCCAAACGGTGAACAGTCCTACATCAACGGCGCACCCAACCTAGAGAGCTACACGGACAATGGCGATGGTACGATTACTGACAACGTCACGTTGCTCATGTGGCAGAAGACCGTTCCGACGACGATGTACGCGTTCTCCGCCGCGGTCACGTATTGCTCGACGTTGACTGTCGGCAATTACGGCGGTTGGCGCTTGCCCTCGTCTATTGAGCTGGTGTCGATTGTGGACTACGACGCCGTCAGTCCCGCTATCAACGTGGCTTTCCCCTCGACGCCGTCGAACTATTTCTGGTCCGCCACTTCGGTGGGCGGTTCCTCGTCAAAAATTTGGGCGGTCCTCTTCGGAGACGGCAGCAACACCACCGTTGATACCTCGGCAGGCATGCTCAATGTTCGTTGCGTGCGGTGAGGCTGGCGATTGGCGCGACGGCCAGGACAGGTTGACCAGGAGAAATCAAATGAAGATTCCTTATCTCTGCCTATTCGGATCGATCATGACCCTCGCGCTTGCGCTCACCGCGCCCGCATACGCCGACGCCCCCGCCGGACGGTACACCGCCAGCAGCGGGACCGTCTATGACACGAAGACCAAGCTGACCTGGCAACAGACTGTTACGCCGACCACGTATTCTTTCGCCAATGCCACGAGCTACTGCGCCGGTCTGGGGGCGAGCGTGGGAGGCGCCGGCTGGCGTGTCCCTACCATCAAGGAGTTGCAGACCATCCTCGACTATTCGCAGGTGAGCGGTCCATTGATCGATCACACCGCCTTTCCATCGACGCCGATACACTATTTCTGGTCGTCGACGCCGCAGGCCGGAACGTCGGGACCGTGGGTGGTCGACTTCGGGATCGGGAACGTGACCATTCCTGGCATGTCGACTTCGAACAATGTCCGTTGCGTACACTAGTGGCAGGTACGGCAGCACTGGGCTGCCGGTTTCGTGATCCCCGTGCGGCCCATCTGACGGGCGCGATGCGGCGCTTACCGCCGAGCTGGTCCGTCTACCTCGTCCGTTGCGGCGATGGGACGCTCTACTGTGGGATCGCGCGCGACGTCAATGCGCGCATCGCGGCGCATATCGCTGGCAAGGGGGCACGCTACACCCGGGGGCGTGGTCCACTCGTACTACTGGCAGAGCACCGCTGCCGCGATCAAGGAACCGCGCTCCGAATAGAGCGTGCGATCAAGAAGTTACCGCGCGACGAGAAGGTAGCCGCGGCCGCCGATGGTCGCCGCTGGGCCGCGATTGCCCGCGCTGTCAGAATTAGGGGAAAACCAGGAAGATAACCCCCCACATGTCGTCGCTAGTCCTCCCGATTTGTTTCCAAACGATCATTTCTCCACGTCGCGGGAATTTAGGCGAGCTATCGTGCGCGTCATGGCAATGACTCATCGCTTAGTCTTTTCGGTCGTTGGGACGTTGGCAATCGTCGCTGTTGCCGGCTGCGCGGGGGTCAAACCCATGGCGACCACTGGCGGCGGTGGTACCAGCGGCGGGGGCGGCGCCGGCAACGGCTCTGGCCAGGACGCGCGTGGCCAAGCCGACGGCGTGGTCGTCAACACCGCCAACTGCGGCAATGGCGTCGTCGACCCGGGCGAGAAGTGCGACGACGGCAACAAGTTGGGCAACGACGGCTGCACAGCAATCTGCCAGGTCGAGGACGGTTGGGTCTGTCCGCCAGCGGGCGGCGCCTGTACGCGCACACAGATCTGCGGTGACGGTATCTTGCAGTCGCCCGAACAGTGCGACGACGGCAACACCGCCTCGGGCGACGGTTGTTCTTCGACCTGCACCGTCGAGGCCGGCTACGAGTGTCGGGTTCCCGGCCGCAAGTGCGTCCCGCTCTGCGGCGACGGCATCATCCTCGGCGGCGAACAGTGCGACGACCACAACACCACCTCTGGCGATGGCTGCTCCGCCACCTGCGGGATCGAGCCGGGCGCGACCTGCACCGGGATGCCCAGCGTTTGTACGGTCGCCGTGTGCGGCGATGGCATCAAGCAGGGCAACGAGGCCTGCGACTGCGGCACCGACGCGACCAAGCTGCCGACCGGCTGCACCGGCCCGAACGGCCTCTTCAACGGTGACGGCACCGGCTGCTCGAAGACCTGCACCAAGGAGCCGATCTGCCGCGGGACGACCGGCACCGGTGCCACCCACGCCTGTGACACGGTCTGCGGCAACGGCAACCTCGAGGCGGGTGAGGCCTGCGACGACGGCAACAATGCCGCGGGGGATGGCTGCTCGCCGACCTGCACGATCGAAGCCGGCTTCATGTGTCCGACGGCACCCCAGTCCGACGCGGTGCCATGCACGCAGCTCGGCGACACTGGCAACTGCCTCGAGCTTCCGGTCAAGTACCGTGACTTCAAGAACGAGAGCGTGAGCGGCGGTCACCCGGACTTCTTCTTTTTGGGATCGACCTGGACTTCGACGGACCCGCGCTATCAGGCCATCGCGGGCGTCCAGGGTCAGACCGGATCCATTTCCTTCAACAAGCGCTATTGCGTCCCTAACTCCAGCGGACCCGCTCGGCAGAACGATTCGACCGCGCGTTCTTGGGACATCGCGCAGGCAACCCTCGACACGAACGGCAAGCCGGCATTCAATGCCGCCCGTGCCGGCTGCGGCACCGGTGCGAGCGCCGCGCTGATGGCCGACTGCCAGTTCACCGACTTCAGCAACAACGGGAACGGCGGACACGTCGCCAATTATTCGACCACGGCGGCCTATGCGCCCACCGAGGGTATTACCTACGTATCGGGCGCGAGCGGCAATCCCATGTACCATGGCTGCGCGCCAGTCGTGACCAGCGCGACCACCTTCGGCCAGTGGTGGCAGGACGGCACCTACGAGACCGACGGTACCACCGCCAGCAAGCACGCGCTCGGTACTATCGAGCTCGCGCCGGTGACCGGCACCACCAACTTTCGTTTTTCGAGCGCCCAGAACAGCGTATATGGCGGATTTTTCCCGTTCGATCCGCCAGCTAACAATTTCCCGCTCTACTACACGGCGGCACTGCTGCAAGCGACGGCCCCGACCGAGATGACCACCAACGGACTAGTGGCGGGCGGCAGCACAGCCGGGCCGGGCACGACGACGATGATGCCCTCGGGTGAGCAACTGCTCTGCAACCTGTGGCCGTACTGGTACAGCCCGTATAGGACCAGCACCGGCAACACGACGACCTTCGGCGGAGCCGCCAATTGCGTGGGGGATCAATATCTCTTCCCGCCGAGCATCGCCTTCAACGCGACGGCCAAGGGTGGCGGCACTTGGACGCCTGGAACCGGCGACTGGGCGGACAAGATGCAGGGGTGGTTCCACGACTCCTGGTTCTCCGTCGAGGCGCGCTATCTGTTCGCCTTCAACGGCGCGTTCGATCTGCAGTTCTACGGCGACGACGACACCTTCGTGTTCATCAACGGTGTTCTCGTGATCGATCTCGGCGGGGTGCACCAGCGCTTGCCGGGCAAGGTCCACGTCGATGCCACCGGTGTTGCGACCACCCAGGAGGGCGGAGAGGTCTATCAGCCAGGTGAGGCGCTGCCAGCTGGCGCGGCAGTCGGGGATCTCATTCCTTGCGACGGCAGCCCGGCGGCGGTCGATCCGGTCACCAAGGTGCCTTTCAACACCCTCTCGACGACTGCCAAGCCAAACAACTGCGACAGTGCCACCTGCGATTGTCGCACGCGCACCCTCAACAACCTGGGCCTGGCGATGGGTAGCACTTACGAGATCGCCGTGTTCGAGCGCGACGGCCACCCGTCGGAGTCAAACTTTCAGCTCACGCTGAGCGGTTTCACGACCAACATCTCGCAGTGCGGTGCGGCCTGCGGCGACGGCGTGGCGACCGGAGGCGAGGAGTGCGACTGCGGGGCGCCGAACATGAACATCACGCCGGCCGATCCTTCTTGCGACGGCATGAACAACAATGACACCACGTACGGCGGGTGCACCACGGCCTGCAAGTACGGCCCGTACTGCGGCGACGGGATCATGAACGGGCCCGAACAGTGCGATCTCGGCAGTGCAAACAACACGACCAATTACGGCAACACCGGGTGCACGCCCGGTTGCACGTTGCCGCACTTCTGTGGCGACGCCATCGTCGATGCCTCCGAAGGGGAGGCCTGCGATCTTGGCGCCAACAACGGCGTGATGGGCTCGGGCTGCAGCGCCACCTGTACGCTCGTCATCGACTGAGGGATATCTCTAAGGCCCGCATGGGGGCTCGCCGACGATTTCAGCAGTTTTTTTGACGGCGCGCCTCCGCGCCTCAAAATGGGCGGTGATGACCTCACCGCCGGCGGCCGCGCTCCCCTCGTCTGGTCCCACCGCGGGAAAGGCCGCCTCCCGGCGACCGGCCTTCGACCTCAAGGGGATGATGGCGTCGCTCACCGTGCTGCGCCTGCGTAGCACCGATCTGGCGCTCATCGAACGGCAGCTGCGGGTCAAGATCGCGCAGTTGCCGCACCTGTTCCTGGACGCCCCGGTGCTGATTGATTTGGGCGCGCTGACCGACGGGGCGGCGGATCTCTCTTTCAGCGGGCTGGTCGGCGCCTTGAAGTCGTGCAAGCTGGTGCCGGTCGCGGTCGCCAACCTTCCCGACGGGTTGCGGTCCGCGGTGACGGCCGCCGGCCTGGCCGTCTGGCGACCTCCGACGACGCCAGGCCGCACGCGCCGCGACGGCGACGGTGATCCCTCCGAGACTTTGCCGGCCGAGTCGTCTCCGACGCAATCCGTGGTCCCCGCGCGGCCACCCTCCGAGACCGTGCCCGGGTCGACCGTCGCGTCGGCGTTGCCCCGGTCGTCGCATGCCGGCCCGATGGTCGTGACTCAGGCGGTCCGCGGCGGACAGATCGTCTACGCGCAGAACAACGATCTGGTGGTGCTGGCCCCGGTCAACTCCGGCGCCCAAGTCATCGCGGACGGCCACGTGCACATCTATGCGCCGCTGCGGGGCCGTGCCGTGGCCGGCGCCCAAGGGCTGCCCGGCGCGCGAATCTTCTGTCAGAAGCTGGAGGCCGAGCTGGTCGCCATCTCGGGCGCGTACATCATGGCCGAAGAGATCCCCGCCAAGATGCGGGGCAAGGCGGTGCAGATCTTCCTGGAGAACGGTGAGTGCCAGATCGCCGCGCTGTGAAGGTGCCTTCCCAGATGTTCTGCGAGAAATCGTCGCAAAAAATTTGGCACCGTCGCCGAACACCCGTTGAATGGATCCACACAGGGAGGCCCACGTGTCTAAAGTCGTCGTAATCACGTCCGGAAAGGGTGGAGTCGGAAAGACCACCACCAGCGCCAACATCGCCACCGGCATCGCCCAGCAGGGCAAGAAGACGGTCGCCATCGACTTCGACGTGGGCTTGCGCAACCTGGACCTCGTGATGGGCTGCGAGCGGCGGGTGGTCTATGACTTCGTCAACGTCATCCGCAATGAGGCCAAGCTGCAGCAGGCGCTGATCCGCGACAAGCGGGTCGACAGCCTCTACATCCTTCCCGCGTCGCAGACCCGCGACAAGGACGCGCTCGATCCCGAGGGGGTCGGCCGGATCATCGAGGAGCTCAAGCAGATGGGCTTCGAGTACATCATCTGCGACTCGCCGGCCGGGATCGAGAAGGGTGCCCAGATGGCGATGTACTTCGCCGACGAGGCCATCGTGGTGACCAACCCGGAGGTGTCGTCGGTGCGCGATTCGGATCGCGTGCTCGGCCTCCTGGCCGCCAAGACCAGTCGCGCCGAGATGGGGGGGCCGGCCATCCGCACCCACCTCCTGCTCACGCGCTATTCACCCCTGATGGTCAAGCGCGGCGAGATGCTGAGCGTGGGCGACGTGCTCGAGCTGCTCGGCATCCCGCTCTTGGGCGTGATCCCGGAGTCGAAGGCGGTCCTGCAGTCCTCCAACAAGGGCACGCCCGCCATCCTCGACGAGACGACCGACGTGGCGCAGGCCTATCTCGACGTGGTGTTCCGGTACCTCGGGCAGGAGCGCCAACACCGTTTCATCGAAGAAGAGAAGCGCAGCTTCTTGGGCCGCCTGTTCGGATAACCGTCCCAAAGCGGTGAGGTCAATCATGGCGTTTTTCGACTACTTCAAACGGGCGCCCAAATCGGCGGCGCTGGCGAAGGATCGTTTGTCGATCATCGTGGCGCGCGAGCGCACCGGCACCCGCAGCGGACCCGACTATCTGCCGGCGCTGCAGCAGGAGCTGCTGGCGGTCATTGCCCGATACGAGACCATCGATCTCGCCAACGTGACGGTGAACCTCGACAAGAGCGGCGGCTGCGAGGTCCTCGAGCTCAACATCGTGCTCCCCGATTCGCCGCCTCCGCCGCCCCCGCGGCTCTCGCACACCGTCAGCATCTAAGCGCGCCAGTCGGTCGCGCCGGCTGGCCAGGGCGGTTTGACCCACCGGCGACCGCCGGCTATGGTCGGCGACCGCGCGAGCCCCTTGCGCCCGGAGACACCATGGCTGGAACCGTCCCCATCGTCCCGCTCGAGAGTCGCGGCGCCAGCGCCGGCGCGCGCCCGTACGACGGCGAGACCAAGTACACGGCGCCGCTGGCGGTGCTCACGACCCTCTTCTTCATGTGGGGGTTCCTGACCTGCCTCAACGACATCATCATCCCGCACCTCAAGGCGGTCTTCGAGCTGAGCTACGCCAAGGCGATGCTGGTCCAGTTCGCGTTCTTCACGGCGTACTTCGTGATGTCGCTGCCGTCGGGGAAGATCGTCACCCGCTTCGGATACAAGAACGGGATCAT
>DASRLC010000439.1:0-3136 GCA_035648655.1 Polyangia bacterium | reverse complement strand
GCTGGTGAGTGACGAAGAGATCTTCCTGCTCGTCGCCGCGCTTTCCCAATGCCATGGCCGCATCGTGCACGACCCGAGATCCGCCGTCGATCTTGATCAGGTGTTCAGGTCACCGCGGGACATTGTCCACAGGCTGCTAGGAGAGTGACCTCTTAAGCCTTCCTGCGCTTCCTCGCCCTCCCGTAGGTGCGTCGATCTCCGCATAAATTGTTAGCTCGTCAAGGCCACCAGACACGTTTGGGCGATAGTCAGTCGGACAAGCGGCGAAGTGTCGACCCAATACCGCCCTTGTAGAGGGCCCGCGGGTCCTCCCCGCAGAAGTCGTAGTTGCCGCTTCATGCGCATCTATCCACCACCCCCTGTACCGAACCCTCAAGCCCGCCACCGACCCACTCATTCTCACGCACGCTCGAATGCCCACTTGTGTCGCGGCCGTAACCAAGTTGAGCGTCGGCGGATTCGTGGCAGCGAGACTGGAGGTGGGGAAGACCGATCGAGCGGCGCTTGAAGCGTGGCGCATCTAGGCAAGGGTCGAGAACTGCAAAATTGGTTAGCGGTCCGGCTCCCAATTTTCTCACCATGGTTTCGCGCGTATTGCACCAACCCCTGTCGACACTGCCCTTTACATAACGATCCGCCATCGTCGAGATTTCAGACGACCAACCTAATGGGAGCCCTCTTGATAATGGATGTTTGTGGGCGCGACCGCCGAGCGTTCGGGCGAGTCGCCTGCGGCGTGGGCATCGGCCTATCATTAGCAGCCGTCTTGGCGGGCTGCGGTGGCGGGACCGCCGGCACCGCCGGATCGGGCGCGGCGGGCGCCCAGGGTTCGGCCGGCACCGGCGGTCCGGGGAGCGCGGGAACCAGCGGGGTCACCGCGGGTACGGCAGGTTCGACGGGCGGCGGCTCGGCCGGGGTCAACGGGGGGAGCGCCGGCGGAGCGGCGCACGGCGGAGCGGCGGGCGTGAGCGGCACGGCCGGGACGACCGGTGGCGGAGCGGCGGGTGCGGGCGGTGGCGGCGTGGCGGGCGCCCGGGTGCGGGACATCCTGCCCTTCGACGCCGGTTGGCTGTTCTTCAAGGGGGACGCGACGGGGGCCGACCAGGTCGCCTTCGCGGACAGCGCCTGGCGCGCCCTGAACGTCCCGCACGACTGGGCCATCGAGGGGCCGTTCTCGCAGACCGCCACCACCACGGGGCGGGGCGGCTATGTGCCCGCGGGGATCGCCTGGTACCGCAAGCACTTCACGCTCCCGCAGAGCTTGGCGGGCCAACGGGTCTACGTCGAGTTCGACGGCATCATGGAGAACAGCGACGTGTACATCAATGGCACCCACCTCGGGCACCACCCCTACGGCTGGGTGAGCTTTCGCTACGACCTCACGTCGAGCGTGATGTTCGGGACCGCTGACAACGTCATCGCGGTCAAGACGGACACCACCACCCAGCCGGCCGAGCGTTACTACGCGGGCGCCGGAATCTACCGGCACGTGCGGGTCATCGTGACCAATCCCGTGCACGTGGATCAGTGGGCCACCTTCGTCACGACCCCCACCCCCACGACGACCGCAGCGACCGTGCACGTGACGACCACGGTGGTCAACAGCGGAACGACCGCGCAGAGCGTGGCCGTGCAGGGGATCGTGAGCGATCCGAGCGGCGCCGCGCTGGCGCCCGTGGCGGCGGCGGCCCAGAGCATCGCGGCTGGGGCCTCGGCCGCCTTCACCCTCGACGTGCCGGTGAGCAGTCCCAAGCTCTGGGATCTCACCGCGCCCAACATGTATCAGCTGCTGACGAACGTGCAGGTCGGCGGGGCCACGGTCGACGATGACGTCACGGCGTTCGGCATTCGCAGCCTGGTGTTCGACGGTCAGACCGGGCTCAGCCTCAACGGCAAGAGCGTCAAGTTCCAGGGCGTCGCCAACCACCAGGACTTCCACGCGCTGGGCCTGGCCGCGCCGCAACGGGCGGTCCAGCGGCGGCTGGCGCAGCTCAAGCTCTTGGGCGTGAACGCCATCCGCACGGCGCACAACCCGCCCAGCCCGGATTTTCTCGATCTGACCGATCGCATGGGCTTCCTGGTGCTCGACGAGTTCACCGACGTCTGGACCGCGCACAAGTACACCGACGTCGGCGACTACGCCGCCTACTTCAACCAGACCGCCACCAACCCGACCGGCATGCCGGCGGTCCCCTCGGTGGCGACGGGGGCCACCTGGTGGCAGGCCGACTTCACCGGCTGGATGATGCGGGATCGCAACCACCCCAGCGTTGCGCTCTACAGCCTGGGGAACGAGATCCACGACTCGCACGCCACCCGGCTGCCGATCGTCACCAAGATGATCGCGCTCAGCCACACGCTCGATCCGTCGCGCAAGGACACGCAGGCGCTGCTCGATCCGGCGACGTCGGGCGACATCGACACGACCACCGACACCGTGGAATACCCCGTCGACGTGTGGGGCAACAACTACGACACCACCTCGGCGGTCGCGGCCACCAAGGCCACGCCGCCGCTGGCCTCGGTGTTGACCGAGATGGGCACCGAGACCAGCACCTGGAACCTCATCAAGAGCACACCGGCGCTGACGGGCGAGTTCATGTGGACGGGGGTCGACTACCTGGGCGAGGCCGACGGCGAATGGCCGACCGTGGGCTCGACCGCGGGCATCGTCGACGAGCTCGGCACGGTCAAGAGCCTGGGGTATTCGTGGCAGACCACCTGGGGGGCGGCCAAGACGTCGCCCGCGGCCACCGGGACGATGGCCAGCAAGGTGGTCCTCACCGCCGATCACACCAGCGTGGTGACCGACGGCAACGACGTGTCGTTCGTCAAGGCGGCGATCTCCGACGCCTCGGGCGGCGTCGTGACCGGGTCGTCGGCGACGGTGACCTTCGCGATCACCGGCCCGGGCGCCATCGTCGCCGTCGACAGCGCGAGCATGACGCAGGAGCCGTTCCGCGGGAACGTGCGCAACGCCTATCAGGGGCTGGCGTTCGCGATCGTTCAAGCCACCGGCGCCGGGACGATCACCGTGACGGCGTCGGCGGCTGGGCTCACCGGCAGCTCGGCGACCATCCAGGCCACCACCGGTACGTTCATCCCCTGTTCGGGTAGCTGCAATTGAGACGGGGCC
>DASRLC010000438.1:0-3301 GCA_035648655.1 Polyangia bacterium | reverse complement strand
GGCGTCGGGCGCGCGCGGGGCGGGCGGGGCCGCAACGTCGACGACTTCGAGCGGGCGCAGCCGATAGCGCTCGGTGGCGGCGGTGAACGCCTGGAGGGCGTTGCCGTCCTCGGGGGCGTCGGGCAAGTGCGCGAAGATCGGGTGAACCAGCGGCGTCTCGCCGGCCGAAGCCACGCGCCCGAGCGCGAGCAACGTGACCAAGGAAACCAGCGCGGTCCGGCAGTTCCAGCGGGGCATGCCCGAATTGTCCCCCCGGGCCGGCCAGGGTCAATTTAGTTTCGGCCAGCTCTGCCGTGCGGCGCCGCTCAGACCGTGGTCTTGATCTTGAACGAGCGCTTGATGAGGCCGAACCAGAAGCCGACGCCGACGATCAGCGCCAGGCCCATGCCGGCATGGCTCCAGCCGGCGTAGTTGTTGGGGACAATCATGCCGAACAGCAGCGGACCCGAGGCGTAGGTGTTGAACCGCGAGGCCTTGCCCGACGCGACCGCCAGCATGGCGGCGTCGGGGTGGGGCGCCCCGGCGGCCAGGCTGCCCAGGATCTTCTTCTGACGCGGCCAGATCACGAACCAGACGTTGAACCACATGATGGTTCCGATCAGGCCGCCGAAGAGGATCCAGGCGGCCCGGTTGCTCAGGTGCCCATGGTCCATGAGCAATCCCTGATCGACGTATTTGTAGAAGAAGAGCGCCCAGCCGAAGAGGAAGGTGTACATCGCGCCCCAGCGGAACCAATAAAAGGCGCGCAGCAGCAGCTTGGGGTTGATCTTGAGCTTGAGCTCCTTGTCCAGGTCGGCCTGGAAGGGGACATTCACCAGATTGAAGAAGAACAGGTGCCCCAGCCAGATAATCCCGAACATGATGTGGGCGAAGCGGAGAAGAACCGCCAATAGCGAAGACGGGTCGGCGAACATGGCAGCTTCTTAGCTCATCCGCGTTGCGCGGTCTATCGCCGCTTGCCGGCGCGGCCTTGGGCGGGCGAAGGCGTCGCCTTCCCAGTCGGCTGGGTTTTGGTCTTGGTTTTCGAGCCGGATGCCTCAGCCGGTTTGCCCCAGTAGCGCGCGTAGAGATCGGTCTTGCGGTACTCAGTGCGCAGCGCGGCCACCATCTCGGGCAGGCGGTTGTATAGGCGCCGCGGTTTGCGCGGTTTGCAGCGCGCCAGTACGTACGATGCCATGAGCGGCATCGCCACCGTCGAGTCTAGGTAGGCCACCACCGTGTCGGGCAGCTTCTCGGGATCGATCTTGCCCCAGGAGACCGCCTCGGCCGGCGTGGCGCCCGAGAGGCCGCCGGTGTCGGGGCGGGCGTCGGTGATCTGGATGAAGTAGTCGTGACCCTTCTCGGCCACCCCCAGGATCTCCTGCAGCTGCGGCTCGGTCTGGAGCAGGAAGTTCTTGGGCGCGCCGCCGCCGAAGATGAGCACGCCCGACAGCCCCTTGGCCTTGCGCTTGGCGTCCAGCACCAGCGCCGACATCTCCATCACGTCGGCCGCGGGATCGAGGTGCGGGCCGCGCTCGGGGTCCGCGGTGTAGATCGCCGAGAGGTTGAGGCCGATGGTCGAATCGCCCGGCGAGGCCACCCAAATCGGCAGCTCCAGCTGGTGCGCCACCGCCAGCAGCGACGGCTTGGTGACGCCGGTCTTCTGCGCGGTCGCCAGCGCGTACTTGCCGATCAGGTGGTGGAGGTCGGAGCCCGACATCCGCTTGCCGAACTCGGGCGCCATCATCACGCGGTACAGCCACTCGTCGGTCTTGTAGAGGACGTCGGCCGGGAACAGGACGTCGTAGACCCGGATGATGCCATCCTTGCGCAGCGCCACGTCGTGCGCGCCCGAAGCCACTTCCGGCATCCCGCGGTAGAGCGGCAACCCGAGATCGAAGTGCAGGTCGTGATAGAGGTTGGCGCCCGTCGACGAGATGTAGTCGATGAAGCCGGCGCGCATGAGCGGCACCAGCACCGACGACAGGCCGGCCGGCGTCAGCGCGCCCGCGATCGAGACGCCGATGGTGGCGCCGCCGTCGATCATGCGGGCGAAGGTCTGACAGGCTTCGCGCAGCCGGGCCGCGTTGTAGGCGTTGTAGTAAGTGTCGATGAGCGCGGCGACGTCGGCCGATCCGTGGTCCAGCGGGGCCGGACGAATCCGTCGTTTCGGGTGCAGCATGGCGGCGGAAGGTAGCACAGCCAACACGGCCGCCGATCCTCGGCTGCGCAACGATATGCTATACGCCCCAGGGCACCCCGTGACCGAACCGTCCCCCGTCCGTTCGCGCGCGCGCGCCGCTTGGCCCGCCGTCTCGGTGACCACCTGGGCGCTGGCCGCCGGCGTCGGCCTCTTGGGTTGCGCGGCGCGGGGGCCGTCCGCGAAGAGCGCGGCGTCGGGCGCCGCGACACCGGGGGTTGCCGCGTCGCTGCCGCGGACTGTCCGGGTCGATCCGCTCGCGGGCGGGGGCGCGGCGCGGCCGCCCGGGTTTGACGCCCTCGAGCTGGAGCTGCAGCGCGGGATGCGCGATCTGTCGGCCAAGGGCAAGCCGCCGCCGTACTTCATCGGGTACGAGGTCCAGGATCGAAACGAGACCACCATCATGGCCAGCTACGGCGCGCTGGTGCAGTCGACCAACCGCCGCACGCGCATCCTCGACACCGACGTGCGGGTGGGCGACTACCACCTCGATTCGACGCATGCCATTCGCTCGAACGACTTCGACATCTCGTCGGTGATCGGTGGCCACCCGGTCGCGCTGCCGCTGTCCGACGATGCGACGGCCCTGCGCGCGGTGGCCTGGTTGGAGACCGATCGCCGCTACGAAGAGGCCGCCGAGCGGCTGGTCAAGATCCGGACCCAGCGCACATTGAAAGTGGCGGAAGACGATCCCTCCGACGATTTCTCGCGGGAAAAGCCGGTCACCTACTTCGGGCCGCCGGCCAGCGTGGCGATCGACGTGGCGGGGTGGGAGGCGCGGCTGCGGCGGCTGTCGGCGCGGTTCCGCGGGCAGAGCGAGATCCTCGACTCCGATGTGAGCCTGCAAGCCAGCAGTCTCACGCGCTGGGTCCTCAACTCCGAAGGGACCGCCGTGCAGACCGGGCGCGACTACGTGCGGGTCTTCGTCGAGGCCAGCGCGCGCGCCGACGACGGCATGGAGCTGGAGCGCTTCGAGAGCTTCGACGCCGACGCGATGGGCGATCTCGGTGGCGATGGCCAGATGGAGGGCGCGGCCGATGCGATCATTGCCGACCTCAAGGCGCTGCGCCGCGCGCCGCTGGCCGAGCCATATGCGGGTCCCGCGATCTTGGAGGGAAAGGC
>DASRLC010000437.1:0-2709 GCA_035648655.1 Polyangia bacterium | reverse complement strand
CAGCAGATCCTCGCGCGTCACATGGGTAAAGGCGGGATAGGGCTCGGCCGGATAAAGATGCTTGCCGCCCGGCGCGATCCCCTGCTGCATGGAGCGCACGAAATCATCGTCGCTCCAGTCGCCGATGCCGGCCTTGGGGTCGGGCGTGATGTTGGCGGAGACCAGATTGCCGAATGGGGTCTCGATCGTCAGCCCGCCGGCAAAGGGCTTGCCGCCCGGCTTGGTGTGACAGGCGGTGCAATCGCCGACGGCTGCCAGATAGCGGCCGCGCGCGATCGCGCTGTATACTTGGTCATCCGCGGCGGCGGTGGCCGTGAATGTACCGAGCAACGCGCCGAGCAACAGGAGGACGCCGACGACATGTTTCATCGCCCGTCCCTCCTTAGCTCTGCACCAGGGGGCCGGGCGCCTTCAGATACTGGTTAATGATCGCGTCCGCCGCCCAATAGGTGAGTGCGCCAATCGTTCCCGTCGGGTTGTAGCCGGCGTTCTGCGGAAAAACCGTCGCTCCCGTCACGAACAGATTGGGCACGTCCCAGTGTTGAAGATACCGGTTCAAGGCGCTGGTCTTGGGGTCAGTGCCCATGACCGCCCCGCCGCAGGTGTGGGTCGTCTGGTAAACCGAGACATCGTAAGGACCCTTGCGAGGGCTCTTCTCGATCTGCCGCGGTCCCATCTTCTGAACGATGTCACCCAACCGATCGGTGAGGAACTGCGACATCTTGAGTTCATTCTCGTGGAAATCGAACGTCAGACGCATCAGCTTGCGGCCGAGAGGGTCGGTGTAGGTCGGGTCGAGATCCAGATACGCGTCGCGGTAGCTGTAGCAGCTGCCATGCGTCGAGGCCGCGTAGCTGCTGAGATAATTCTTTGCCACGGCTTCCTTCCACGCCGCGCCCCATTTGGGCGTGCCTTTCGGCGTCATCGTTCCAAGGATGGGCCGGCCATTCGTCTGCACCGCGCCCATATAGCCGCCACCGACGAAACCCAGCTGGGCGTGGTCGAAATTGTCGCCGTTGAATTCGTCGATGCACATGCCAATGGCACCCGACGCGACGAATGGATTGAAGTTCTTATTGTCGAAAAACGCCTTCACGCTCGACGTCACCTGGTAGGAATAGTTGCGTCCGATCACGCCTTCGCCAAGCGACGGATCGTAGGGCTTGCCGATTCCCGAGAGCAGCAGCAAATGCACGTTGAAGAGCTGGAAAGCGCAGAGCAGCACGAGCTCGGCCGGCTGCTCCCATTCCTCGCCCTTGGTGTCCACATAGGTGACGCCGGTGGCGCGCTTGCCTGATTTATCCAGATTGATCCGTGTTACCTCGCACTCGGTGCGCGCCTCGAAATTGGAACGGCGCACCAGCGCGGGCAGGATCGTGGTCTGTGGGCTGGCCTTCGAGTAATTGCCGCAGCCGAACCATTCGCAAAAACCGCAGAAGGTACAAGGCCCCAGCCTGACGCCGAGCGGATTGGTGTAGGCTTGCGACAGATTGCCGGACGGCTGCGGGAAGGGGTTGTAGCCCAACTCTTTCGCGGCGTCGGCGAACAGCGTAGGGCCGTAGGGTTGTTTCTGAGGCGGTGTCGGATAGTCCCGGGCGCGGGCGCCTTCGAAAGGATTCCCACCCGGTTGCTTCTCGCCCTTTATGTTGCCCGCCTTGCCCGAGGTGCCGCACAGATACTCGAATTTGTCGTAGTAAGGCTCGAGCTCGTCGTAGGTGACGCCCCAATCCTGGATCGTCATGTCCTGGGGCAGGAATTTTTGGCCATAGCGTCGGGTTAGATGCGTCTTCAGCTGAAAGTCGCTGGGAAGGAAGCGCCAGGTTTCGGCATTCCAGTGAACGCCGCCGCCGCCCACGCCGTTGGACGGCATGAATGACCCCCAAGTCCGGATCGGCAACGCCGTCTGGTTCGCGTTGTTGCGGAAGGTCAGCGTCTGTTGTGCCGGGCGCAAAAACAGGTCATGGCGGATGTGATAACGCAATTCGTCCTCGGCATAGGTGGTGGGAAAATCCGTCGCCGTGTCACGCCACGGGCCCCGCTCGATCGCCACCACGTTCAACCCGGCGCCGGTCAACTCATGCGCCAAGATCGAGCCGGTCCAGCCCAACCCTATGATCACCACATCGGTTGCAGGCAGCTTGCGCGCCATGATTTCAGTCCTGGAAAGTGGAGGCGATAGTCACCGCGACGTCCATTCAGGCCGGCCGGCAATGCCGACGGGCGGCAGCGGGTAGCGTTCGTTGTGGCGCTCGATCCAGTCTCGATAGTCGTAGCGGGCGCCCGGGAAGCCGATCATTTTCCAACCGACCATGTCGCGATTCCCGCCATAGACGGGGTCGGCGAAGAAACCCTCCCGCGTATTGGTCAGCACTTGTTCAAAAAAAGCGGTAGCGCTCGAGCCCTCGAACGTAATCGGGCCTTTTTCAAGCTCGGTGAGCACCTTGTCCTGCTGGCCGTCGGCAAGCTCGGCAAAGGACTTTCCGACATAGGCGGCGCGGCAATACTTATCCAGCGCGGCCAGCGCCTGACGATAGCGTGCCGCCGGGGTCAGCGGCGATTGTTTGCCCTGCTGTGGTGTTCCGTCCATGAAGGGTGGCCGCATATAGAGCCCACGGGAGCTGCCATAGGGGCCCGCCAATTGGCGATCGATGAAGAGTGCGCAGCCGGCACCTTTTCCGCCCGGCGTTTGTGGATCGGGCGGTTTCAGCC
>DASRLC010000436.1:0-13906 GCA_035648655.1 Polyangia bacterium | reverse complement strand
ATTTTGGTATTCCTTAAAACGTATTTTTTATTAAATATAAACCGGCCGATACGGACCCGGATGGGGTTAGTCGGCTTCCGATCCGGTCTGAAGGCCGCTGTTTCAGGGGCAGACGGAGCCGTCGGGTCGTTGGCCGGCCGGCACCGGCGTGCAGGTTCCCAGGCTCCCCGGCAAGGCGCAGGACGAGCAGACACCGTCGCACGTGGACGCACAGCAGACACCCTGTGCGCAGACGTCGGTGAGGCATTCGGCGTTCACGCTGCAGAGGCCATCGAGCGAGCCCGTCCCCCTGCAACTGCTGTCGACACAGGATGCGCCCACCGCACACGCGTCGGGACCGATGCAGTCCGCGTAGCATCCGCCGTTCACGCAAGCGTAGGGCGTGCACACGAGGCTCGGACCGGTCACGCAAACGCCGGCGCCATCACAGGTCGCGGGCGGCGTCCAGACGTTGCCGGTGCAAAACGACTGCGCGCACGCGGATCGGGCGGGATACAACGCACAGCCCCCGACTCCGTCGCAGGTCCCGTCTCGCCCGCAGGTCTTCACCCCTTGGTCCAGGCACGTCGCGTGCGGATCGGGAGCGCCGGCGTCGATTGGCCAGCAGGTACCCACCCTTCCCGTTACCGCGCACGAGACGCAGGCCCCGGCACAGGCCACGTTGCAGCACACGCCATCCGCACAAAATCCGCTGGCGCAGGTCGCGCCCGTCGCGCAGCTCCCTCCCATCGGGGCGAGCAGCAGGGCATCCGGTCGGGCGTCGTGCGCCGTTTTGGCGTCGGATGCCGCGTCGTGCGCCGGTTGGCTGTCCGGGCGCGCGTCGCGGGCCATGACGTCCGGGCTGGCGTCGTGCGAGGTCTTGCCGTCGACGGCCGCCCGGTCCGATGCGCCGGCGTCGTGCGCGGGTGGCACCGTGGTCCATCCGCCAGCGTCCGGCGCGCGCGACTTCCGAGAATTGCCCCCGCAGCCCACCGCCATCGCCGCCAACAACAAGAGCCCGCCTCGCATCGTGGGTCGCGCCATGAGATCTCCCGCTCGATTGAGACCGAAGTGTACCGGCTCTCTCGAAACGCCGGAATCTTGTAGCTGATGCACTCCTGCGCCTTGGGGACGACGGCCCGGATCGTCTTGCGAAGCTGGTCGAGCGCGACGCGCTCGGGTCCTTTCACCTTGGCGAGATACGCATCGATCGTCGTCGGGGCGGCGGCCGTGGGTGTTCCTCGTCGTGTTTGTGGACGGCGCCGAGAATATCTCTCTTGCGCGAACCATCTCAACGAAACTGGACGGGTCACCGCAGTGATTCTCTGGAATCACGACGCCATCCGTGACCCTTCCAGCGATGACGCGCATGGCCTCGGTATCCCATGCCCGGCAGAGCCTGACAGGAGGCAACCGTGGAAGCGTCACATAACCGGCGAAGCATCGACCGGCACGTCGTTCGCAGAGAGGATTGCCATGCGACAGCCGTCATTCCGCGTCGGCCTGTCGCCGGCCGCCGTGATTCCAATCTCGCGTCCGGTAATCGGCCAGACGACCGCCCCGCAGGCCACCGTCGCCCAAGCGTCGGCGCCCCGACTGCTCGATGGCGTGCGCGGCATGCTCCGCACTCGTCACTACAGCCCGCGTACCGAGAGAGCTACGTCGCGTGGATCCGCCGGTTCATCCTTTTTAACGGCAAACGGCATCCCGATGAGCTGGGTGAGCCCGAGATCACCGGCTTCCTGAACGCCCTCGCAACCGAGCGGCACGTCAGCGCGTCGACCCAGAACCAGGCGCTGGCTGCCCTGCTGTTTCTCTATCAGAAGGTCCTGAACCGCGAGATCGCCTGGCTGGCGGACGTCGTCCATGCGAAGCGCCCCGAGCGGCTCCCCGTCGTTCTCAGTCGGGGCGAGATCGTCGCCGTCCTCTCGAAGATGGAAGGCGTCGAGCGGCTCTGTGCTTCGCTGATCTATGGCGCCGGCCTTCGCCTGCTCGAAGCCCTCCAAATGCGCGTCAAAGAGGTCGACTTCGCGGGCCAACAGCTAATTGTGCGCGACGGCAAAGGCCGCAAGGACCGCGTCACGCTCCTTCCGGCATCACTGCAGCCGGCGCTGCGAACGCACCTCGACAAGGTTCGCGATCAACACCAGGTCGACCTCCGCGCCGGGGCCGGTTTCGTCCAGTTGCCCGACGCCCTACGCCTCAAATATCCCTCCGCGCCAGGCGAGTGGCCCTGGCAGTGGGTATTCCCGGCGACCCGCCACTACGACGACCGGGCGACCGGGGAGCGCCGCCGCCACCATCTTCACGAGACGGTCATCCAACGCGCCGTTCGTCGCGCCGCCATCGCCGCCGGGATCCCCAAACCCGTCACCCCGCACGCCCTACGGCATTCCTTCGCCACCCATCTGCTCGAATCCGGCTCCGATATCCGCACCATCCAGCAGCTCCTCGGCCACAAAGACGTGAGCACGACCATGATTTACACCCACGTCCTCCACCGCGGCCCCCTCGGCGTCCAAAGCCCCCTCGACCGCCCGCCGTAGGCGCGGTCACAGATCCTCTTCGGACGTTAGACGGACCGAGTCAGTCTCCCGTCACCGGTTCGCGCCGGCCTCAGCAGCGCAGAACCGCGTGAAATCGTTGCAACCGGGTTTTGAACGCCGCCATCAAACGGCTCCGCGTCCCCGCTTGCCGAAAAGTTTAGGCTGCGAGACTCTGCGGGTTAATACAAAGTTCGGCAGACAGGGGTGGAACAGGACCGGATGGTGGCCATGCTGCGAAGCTATTTCACAGCTCTAAGAGCGAGCGGTCGGTTCGGGCGAGCGACGAAGCTCGAGCGAGACGGCCGTGCGGTGGAGGCTCTCGATGTCGCTCGGGAGGCACTGACCCTGCTTCGCGCGCCGCACGTTGTCCGCGACGATCCCGCCGAGGCGTCCGTCTTGGTGAGCCTGACGGTGCTGTTCGAGCGTCTGTCGGTCGAACTCCGGCAACCGGGTACGGAGCTCGTCGACCTGCGCGACTCCGTGCGTGTGCTCGAAAATCTCGGCGATGGCGGAAGTAGTTCGGTTCGTCAGATGCGGGCGGAGTGGCTTCCGTTTCTTCGGAGTCGCATGGAGAACGCTGGTGGAACGTAACGTCGCCGCCGAACTACGCGTTGCAGCGGACGGGGCTGCGCCCCGCCGCTGAACGCGATAACGTTAGCCAGACGAGGAGGCAATCGGACGTGCTCAGCATGACCGCCATCGTCACAAAGGATGACTTCGAGGAGTTCGACGCTGACAAGGTGGAGGGCGATCGCTTGTCGTGGCGGCGATACGACGCCAACCACCCGCCACTTGAGCGCCTCCGGAAGTATCCGCAGAACCGCCTTTACCTTCTCACCGTGCGACCACCGAAGTTCGCCGTCTGGTTGATCGCGATCTACGAAAACGTCGCGAGACGTGGCGGCGTATGGACGTCAGCGATCCGGAATCGGACGCCGATCGTCGACCTGACGTCGATAGTGGCGGACCTGCGGTTCGAAAGTGGAAACGGCCTCAGTGTCCCTGCTCGGAGGAGACCTCAGGCGCTCCAGACGCCACGCGTGCTCACGTTTTGGGACCTCGCTCTGATTCACCGTCAGATACGCAAGAAGGGATCTGCCGCACCCGAAGATGCGGGCGATCTGGCGGACCTGACCCGAGCAACCGAAGGGGCGTCCTCCTGGAAGAGGCATCTGGCGCGCGAACGCAGCGGACCGCTCCGCGCGGCCGCGCGGCTGTACTGGCGCGGCCGCCTGGGGTCGCTGTGTTGCATTGCTTGCGGGTTTTCTTTTGGAACCATCTACGGTCCAAGGGGCGAGGATTTTATTGAACTGCATCACGTGACGCCCTTGGCGCAGGGCGGGAAGCGGTGGAGCCGCCCAAACGCCCTGGTCCCGGTTTGCTCGAACTGCCACCGAATGATTCACCGTGAGGGTGGCCGGCCAATCGGAATCTCGGCACTGCGCAAGATTGTGCGCGTGGCACCGCGACCGCGAGGGCTGGCTAACAAGGCGTTGCAGCAGACGATCGCCCTTCCTCGCTTCGCTCTGGCGGGCCCTCGTCGCTGAACGCCGGTATCGTTGGACGGACACCGACATGGCATCAGACGATGTTCCGCAAGATTTCGACAAGACAGGCTACGATCAGTTGGGTGCTCACATGGGGAAACACCCAAACAAGGCAGGCTGGGATGGTTGGGCGAACGCTCATAATGGCGTCCAATACCGTTTCCGGGGGGCAGCTCTCGCGGATGAGCGTTTCGCCTCGACCTTCTCGGTGACCGGCGACCGCTATGTCCAGGAAGAGGCGCTGTTTGGGTTCTTCTTCAACGCCGTGTCGTGCGTTGAGTGCTTCCTGTTCGGCCTATACCACATCGGTGCCGTCGTCTCGCCTGGTGCATTTCCGATCGCCAACAATCAGGACTTGAGCCGGATCCGCCGAGACAAGGTTAAGGATGGGTTCAGGCGCAGCTTTCCCGGCGTTGGGTTGACGAAGCTGATCGCGTTGGTTGTTGACGATCCAAATTTCTTGAATATCCTGCAATATAGAGATGTCCTGACACATCGGGGAACGATTCCTCGACGGCACCGCGTAGTCCTGCGTGAACCCGGTCACGTAAGAATCCCAGACGACGTGGATGCTGTGTTTATGACAGCGGCGCCAAAAGCGGCGGGCGAAAAAGATAGTGTCGTGCCTCTTGACGCAACAACTACCAGTCTTCCACGTGTCTGGCTCGCGCGTCGCGTGCGTGAGCTGCTTGGCGAGACGCTCAGGTTCTGCCAGGTGCGACTTCTGTGACAGAGGCGCGTCCAACCGCGCGTTGCAGCGGACGACGCTTGCGCGCCGCCACTGAACGCGAGATCGTTCGGCGGACAGGATGGAGGTGAGATGAAGGACGCCGAGGGCAAGAGCAACGAAGACGCGGGCGACGACGCCAAGTCCGTCGCCAAGGGCCGGCCGAAACGGGCTCAGAAGGGAAGGCGCGCGCGTCTCCCCAAGGAGGCGGAACTCCGCGCAAAGTCTGGGGGCGCCTCAGACTATCCGCGTCACGCCGTCCGAAAGGCTCTTCGAATCCCGCAGGCGATTCTCGATCAAAACGCCGGGAAGCCATGCACCGAGCCCGAGTCTGCCAAATATGCGGGGGTCGGCTACCACGGCCCGTACCGAGTTGAACTCAGCTCGTCGATCAAATATGGGTTCTTGTCGCGTCCAAGCCCAGGGTCGGTAGAACTCACTGAACTCGCAAAGAAGGTCTTGCGGCCGCAGACCCAGGCCGACGAACTCGAAGGCCTCCGCCAGGCGGTTCTGAACGCTCCCAAGCTTTCCGACGTGTACAAGCACTATCGGGGCGAGAACATCCCGGACGAGCCATTCTTTGGAAACACACTCCTCGACACCTTCTCGATCCCGAAGGAAAAGCAGGAAGAGTTCAAAACCATCTTTTTTGAAAGTCTCGATGACGCGAAACTTATCGAGTCGCAGGGAACGAAGCGCCGCGTACTGGATGTATCAACAGGCGCGGGGATCGACGCCAATACCGCTGGCACGCTTAAACGCCTTGAGAAGGCGGCCAACGTTGAGGCGGGCGACGCCTGCTTTGTCATGATGCCCTTTGCAGAGCCCATCGGTGGCTACTACAAAACGATCTACGAGCCGGCGATCAAGAGAGCTGGGCTTCGTGCCGTCCGGGCCGACGATGACATGTTCTCAACCGGAAAAATCGTCGACCAAATCTGGTCAGGGATCAACGCGGCGAAGGTCCTCGTCGCAGAACTCACAGGCCGAAACCCGAACGTGTTCTACGAGTTGGGCCTTGCCCATGCCCTGCAGAAGCCGGTTGTGTTGGTGTCGTCGAACGAGAAAGACGTTCCCTTCGACGTACAGCACATCCGTGTCATCTATTACAACGTCTTGGACCCATTCTGGGGCGAGAAGCTGATAGCGAAAATTTCCGAGAACATTCTGTCGGCTCTGCAAAATCCCGCTGAAGCGATCCTCCGAAGGCCGTAGTGTACGGGTGAACGAGGACATTCAAGGAGGCCGCCGATGGATCATTGCGAGGAACAGCATCGATACGAGGATCTGTTCGAGGAACTCCCCCTCGATCAGGGTGGACACGGTCGACATAGGTGTGCCGGTTGCGCTTACAATCGGGGCCTCAACGACGGCGTGACCCGGCGAGAGCAAGTTGATCTCGACCTAGACAGCCTGCCCTTCAGCCAAGCCGGCACCGTTCGACACCGGAGTCCTCATGCTGCGTGGGCGATGGGCTATGTCGAAGGCGTTCGCAGGTCGTACCCGTGACGCAGGTTGGAAAAATCGCTGCCGAACCCGCCGTTGAAGACGGACGGGACGCTTGCGCGCCCCGCCGCTTAACGGCAAATTGTTAGCCAGCCGGAGGGATCTCCAAGTCGCGGCAGATCTTGAGGGCCAGGAAGTCCTTGACCTCGGAGTGGCGGGGCACGGTCGAGACCTTGCGGTTGGCCCCGATTCACGAAGACCGAATGCCGGCCGCCTTCGCGAAGGAACTCGCAGCCGTTCGCTTGAAGGTGTCGAATGAGCTCGCGGCGCTTCAACCGGTCGCAAGCCTGAGCGGTTCACGGATGAGGTCGTCGTTGCCCGCGTCCCTCGCGCGCCAGAGCTCGATTCGATTCGAGAACCAGCTCGACGGCCTCCTTGAGGTTCTCGCGAGCCTCCTCGAGCGTGTCACCCTGAGTGTTGGCACCGGGCAGTTCCTCGACGTAGGCCACGTAGCCCTCGGCGACCTTCTTGTAGACGGCGGTGAACTCCAACATGACTACAGTATAGCGGCGTCAGAGCTGTCTAACCAGGCGTTGCAGCTGCCGGGCCTGGCGTCGCCATCCGCCCGACGGTGGCGCGTGCCGCGACGGCGCGGGCTGCGCCCGCACCTCCTCGCGGCCGTGGTACGCTCGCGCGGCAACCTGGCGCTCGGCCCGCAGCTGAACGCCACGACGTTGGGCAGACTGCCGGCGGCATGACGCTGACTAAGATTTCACCACCTCGGTTGGCGTTGATTCTTGTCCTGCTCGCGTCTCCAGCCTCAGCGTGGGGCGGCGAAGGGGGCTCGTCAGCGGCGCGTGAGGACCCTTGGCCCTTCGCATTGTCTGTTGGCGGTGGCGTCACCCGCCCTGGCAGGGCGTTGATCGAGGCGACAATTTCTCCCGATTTTTCGGGGCCGTACTTTTCAATCGGCGTCGCGGGTTTGGATCGTGTCTATGGCGAGGTCGGGCTGAACGTCGTCGTCACGATTGCCGCCGGCGCAGGAGATGCAGTCGGCTCTCCCGAGGGGAAGAAGGCGGTCCATCTATTTGTCGGACTACCCCTGCCAATCGTTGGTGACGGCCCCGCGGGCTGGGCAACGCCCTTCTCACGTCCATTCGAGGTATCGGCGGCCTACCTCTATGTGGAGCCGTTCTATCGACCTGAGTGGACCAGTCCCTCGTCCGTGTACCATGACTACGGTGTCCTGCTGAAGGCTCGAGTCGGTCTGACCAAGCGCCAGTGGGATCGCCGACCGTATGGGCTTCTTGATGGAGCCTTTTTCTAGATTTGCGCCTCCCAACCACGCGTTGCACCGGACGGCGCTTCGCGCTCGCCGCTGAACGCCAGGTCGTTGGAGAGACCCCAACGCCACGCCCTTCCGTTCGGAAGTGAACTCATGCCGCGACGCCGCGAGCTGCGCCCGCTGCTCCTCACGGCCGTGGTACGCTCGAACGCGACCGTGGCGCCGCTGAATACCAGGTCGTCCGGCAGACAACGTATTTGCGGCGTAGAACGTAACTGTGCGGAGCAGTCGTGCGTGTAAGTAAACTCCTCGCGATCGCGATGGCCGCCAGCGGAATCGCGGCGTGTGCCGCGACACCGCTCCAGGTCTCGGACGGGGGGGCGATTGGCTCCGAGTCCGGCGACGGCGCGGATTCGGCTTCAGATTCGACTGCATCCGGTTGTATCGTGGTCCTCGCTTCCGACTACGATCAGTCGTGTGTCGTGGACATGGATTGCGTAAGTGTTGGCCAAGTGGCCAAATGTCCAGTCACCGACTGCTCGGGCTGTTACCTGGTTGCCATTAACAAGGGCGCAGCGGTGCGGTACATGACGGCACTTTCACAGGCTGTCGTGAGCGGACCTCCCGGCCCGATTTGTAACTGCCCGTGCGAAAGCGGCTTCGCGATCTGCCGCGGAGGTCAATGTCAGGCGGCGCCCTGTGGCCCTCCGCCCGGGGATACGCTAGCCGCTTGCTCGGACGCCGGAGGTTTGTGTGTGTACCGGGCAAACGCCACGTGCGGCGGAACGGCATTACCGGGCGGCTGCGCCTACTCGGATGAGATGTGCTGTCTCAACTGAGCACGATGCAGGTGGAGGCGCTGCCCAACCCGCCGGAACTCTTCGATGAGCCGAGCGTAGGCAACGGTGATCGTCTCGTGATACCGGTGGTCGCGGTGTTTGGTTTTCCGTGGCGGTCGTTGAGCGCGCGAATGCCTACTCGATGACGGCACGGGAACGGGCAACATGGTGGTCATAGGAACTTCGCTTCGCAAACGTCTCGTTTACGTCGTTCATGTCGGGCGTGGTCAGCGCGATCGAATCATCAGCGCGCGCACCGCGACCGCCACCGAGCGCACCGTCTACGGCAGCGGAGGTTAGAGATGGGTACAGCAGCCAAACGTCGCAGCATCACGGAGCCGGAGCCTGTTCGCATACTGGGACGTGGTTTTCACGCCCAAAGAGGGGTACATCTCACGATCCGAGCCGTTCGTGAGGCGGTAGGGAAGACGCAGGTCGACGTCGCTGCGGAGTCGGCGATCGACCAGTCAGACGTCTCTCGGCTCGAGGGTCGAGAGGACTTCGAGGAGTGCCTCGTGTCCACGCTCCGCCGTTACCTCGCCGCCCTCGGTGGGCAGCTTGAATTGGTGGCGTCCTTCGGTGACAAGAAGATTATCCTCACCGGAAGCCAGTCGGGCTCGGCCGACGGGCCGGCTAACAAGGTGTTGCAGCGGACGGGCCGGCGACGTCCCCGCCGCTGAACGGCAGATCGTTAGCCGGATCCTAGGATCGAGGCGGGTATAGCTGAATCGGCAGAAGCTTCGCGAAATGCTTGAAATCGCTGTCTGTCGTCAGGATCGCGAACTGCCGCCGCGCTGCCGCCGCACAGATCAAGAAGTCTGTATTGGAGCCCTGGACGCCTGAGTGACCGAGGCGCGCTGCCCAACCCGCCGTTTCAGACGGACGGCCGCCTCGCTGCGCTCGGCGTTTGACGAGTATATATTTACGTATATACTTTTAGCATGGCCGAGAGGGCGAAGATCTTCCAGAACGGGGGAAGTCAGGCGGTACGCCTTCCGAAATCGTGCCGGTTCAGTGATGATCTGGACGAGGTGATCGTCCGGCGATGTGGCAAGCAGGTCATCCTTGAACCAGTGAACGAGTGGCCCGCTGAATTTCTTGCCTGTTTGGGTGCCTGGAAGGAGGACATTCCGAGACCGCCGGCCCGCAGTGTGGGCTCACGGAAGGATCCGTTCGAGGGCGCGTGAGGTACTTGCTCGACACCGACAGCGTGAGCTTCGCGCTCCGCGGTCAAGGCCAGGTCGGCGCGCGCCTGCAAGCGCAGTTGCCGTCCGACCTTTGTATCAGCACGATCACGCTCGCCGAGCTTCGGTACGGTGCGGATCGTAAGGGGTCTCGGAAGCTGCACGGGCTGATCGATGCGTTTGTTGCGTCTGTGGAGGTCGTGTCGTTCGACGAAGCTGCCGCTGCTGAGTTCGGACGAATTGGGAGCATCCTTGCCGAACGCGGGACCCCCATTGGAGAGTTCGACGTGTTGATCGCAGCGCACGCCGTTGCCTTCCGCTGTACGCTCGTCACGAACAACGTCCGACATTTTTCGAAAGTCCCCGGCCTATCCATGGAGAACTGGGCATGACCACAGGGTGCGCTGTCCAACACGGCGCTGCAGCGGACGGGGCTTCGCCCGCAGCGTCGCGTCAGGAATGACCGTCGCCACCGTCCTGGACCCACTCCGGTGAGCCATTCCGGGGCCCTGCGGGTACTTGACCATCGTGCTGCTGGTGGTCGCCCTGGTTGCCGTCTTCGTACCCGCGCTCATCCTGCTGGGCGTGAGGGTTCGCCTGCACGATGGCGGGGGCCGCGGGGCCGGCGTCTGCGTTCGCCGGGTGGCCGTGGGTCGCGGCGAGGCCGGCGGGACGGATGCGGCGAGATTCCGGAAAACCGCCAGCGACCGCGTGTCGAGCGCGCGCGGTTTCGAGAACGCCGGCCGCTAGCGCTGGCAGCCCGGGCGGCCGCCGCGCCCCGCGCTCAGAACAGGTCGCCGAGACGGGCGATCTGATCGTAGACGGCGTTGAGCCAGACCTTGATGCGCTGGCGCTCCATGCGCGAGAAGGCGTCGGGGCCGGTACGGGTGACGTTCATGGCCGACCAGAAACTGGTGTCCAGCCGATCGATCTTTTGCATCGCCGCGCTGTGCAGCTCGGGCAGCTCCAGTACCGCCGCGCCCAGGCGGCTGGCGTGCGCGCGCGTCTCGGAGTGATCGAACAGTGTGAAGTCGGAGCCGCGCCCCAGGTTCTTGACGATGCAGTAACGGGCCGCCCCCTCGTAGCGCGAGAGCAGGCGCTCGAGCGTCTTGACCGAGTCCTTGCCGTCGTCGATGACATGCCAGAAGACCACCTTCACGTCGCTCTCGGCGGCCAGATCCAGGATGCCGGCCTCCTGAATCCAGGCGGTCAACAGGCGGTCGCTCTGCGCGGGGAGATCGACCAGCACGCGGCGCGGCTCGTCGATGGCCAGCGAGAGAACCTCGTCGGCGCTCTCGAAGCGGGTCAGGTCCACCGGGCGCGTGTAGTCACCATAGAACCGGAGCAGCGCACCGTGCGAGCCGTCGGCGTCGACGGCCGCGAACGGCAGCGCGCGGTCGATGCAGTACTGCGCGCAGAGGCGGGCGACCACCGATTTTCCGACGCCGCCTTTTTCTCCTCCGATCAAATGAAGCGTGCTCATCGGCGCAGTCTACGCGCTCTCGATTTCGCGCGGGCGACGGAAATGTTTCGTCTTGGCGTGCGTCGGGTGGTCCGCCTGGCCCCACCCGCGCCATGCCACCGCGCAGGGTATGACCGCGATCGGTGGAGCCGACTCGGTGCTACCGTCACACCCCATGCGCTCCATGAATTCGTTCGCGTCGCGCGGCCTTCGTCTGGGACCTTCCGCGGGGCGCGCCTCGATCGCGGCGGCCATGCTGGGGCTGGCCGCCGCCGGTTGCCACGCCGACGCGCGGGCGATGTTCGCGCGGCTGGCGGAGGCGCGGCTGCAGGTGGCGGATCTGCGGATCCAGTTCAGCCGCGCGGTCGACGCCTCGAACCGCGCGGTGATGGCCGACACCGACGCGGCGTCGATCGACTTCGCGCACGAGGCGGAGCAGAGCACCGCGGCCGTGCAGGCCGGGGCCGACAAGTTGGCCGAGCAGCTTCGCGGGATCGGCTTACCGGACGAGATGCGGCTCTACGACGGGTTCGTCGGTCACTGGATCGAGTACCGCCAGCTCGACAAAACGATCCTCGAGCTGGCGGTCGAGAACACCAACCTCAAGGCGCAGAGCCTGTCGTTCGGTCCGGCCAGCGAGGCCGCCGACGCGTTCCGCGACCTGCTGGACACGGTGGCGCGCGGGACGGCGGCCAAGGATCGCTGCCGCGTCGAGGCGTTGGTCGATCAGGCGGTGCTGCGGGTGCGTGAGATCCAGGTGCTGCACGCGCCGCACATCGCCGAGCCGGACGACGCGACGATGGCCCGCATGGAAAAGCAGATGGCGGAGCAGGAGAACGCCGCGCGCGCGGCGCTCCATGGCCTGGGCGGGCTGGTGGCGCCGGCGATGCGCGCGTCGCTGGCCTCGGCGGTGGCGGCGCTCGATCGCTTCGTCGACATCTCGAAGAAGATCATCGCGCTGTCGCGCCGCAACACCAACGTGCGCTCCCTGAAGATGTCGCTCAGCGGACGGCCGCCTCTGGCGGCGGCCTGCGAGGACGGCTTGCGGGCGCTGCAGGACGCGCTGGCGAAAGAGGAATCGACCGCGACCCGTTGACGCCCGTTGACGAAAGGCCCGGGCGCGCCCAGCGCGCCGTCCGGTCGTGCTTATATTGCGCGAATGAAGATGGCCGGCCCGGCGACCCTGGTTTGTGTTGGCGTCTGCACCGCGCTGTGGGGCGTCTCGGCGGCGGGCATCTCGGCGGAGCCCAAAACGGCCGAAGCCACGGCGGCCACCGCCGCGGAGGGGCACCGGCTTTTCCAGGCCGGCCAGTTCGCCCAGGCGGCGGCCAAGCTGCAGACGGTCGTCGACGATGCCGCGGATCCCGAGCTGCGGTTCGAGCTGGCTATCTGCTATGAGCGCCTCAATCGGAACGCCGAGGCGATCGCCCAATTCCAGGCCTATCGCCACTCGCCGGTTGCCCTGCGCGTCCCGGAGGCCGACGAGCACCTGGCGGCCCTCGCCGCCAAGCAGCCCGGCGGCGGGGTGGCGGCCGAGATCCCCAAGCCGCGTCGGGTGGTGGTCTCGGTCACCGGCGACAATCGGAAGTGCGTCGCGGGCTGCGGGACGGTGGACTCGCCGTTTTGCAGCAACAGCTCGAACCGGATGCGGCGGTCCTGCGCCATCCAGTTTTCCTGTCTGCGCAGCTGCCCGGGCGCCCGGGTCGAGCCGGGCACCTGCTTGAAAGAACGGGTCAGCCGGACGCGGATCTGTCTGTCCGATCAGTGACCGGCGCGGGCGGCCATCGACGCGCTTCGCGGAGACGCCGGCCGCGCGCCGTTACGGCCGCAGGTACTGGGCCACGCCGATCTTCTGCGTGCTGAGCGCGCTGGTCACGAAGCCCGCGATCTTCACGGCGCCCGCGGCGTTGGTGTGGGTCTGGTCGGTGCCGAGCGCGTGGTACTGCTGCCAGCCGTTCGGGCCCATCTGGTTGTACCAGGCGGTGGTGATCGACGTCAGGTCGATGTAGGCCACGTTTTGCGCGGTGGCGACCGCCTGCATGTCGGCCGAATGCAGGCTGGATTGATCGGTCAGGGTGCTTCCGCTGAAGGTGGCCCGCGCGGGCGGCGAGACCAGCACCGGGGTGGCGCCTTTGGCCTTGGCGTCGGTCACCATCTTGGTGATGTTCGACTCGAAGGCGGCCGAGGTGACGCCTTTGTCGTTGTGGCCGAACTGGATGAAGACCCAATCGCCCGTGACCATGGCCGCCTTGACGGCGCCCCACTCGGCCCCATTGCCGAGGAAGCTACCGGAGCTCTCGCCGCTGTCGGCATAGTTGGCGACGCCGGCCGGCGGCGCGAAGAACTGCGGCAACATCTGCCCCCAGCCGGCGTAGTCGGTGTCGGTCTGATCGCAGGCCGTCGAGTCGCTGGCCACGTAGATCATGACCGGCTTGGTGGCGGCGCCGACCAGCGCGTAGCCGATGGACGAGACCTGCAGGGCGGCGCTGCTCGGTGCCGAGAAGAACAGATCGAGACCGGGGTAGCCGGCGGCCACGTCCTCGGTCGGTTGCCCTTCCTTGGCGCGCACGTTGACGACGAACGAGTAGGTGATCGATCCGCCCGCGGCGGTTGCGACCAGGCCGGTCAGCTCGCGGTTGGTTTCGGCGTTGATTTCGGTCTGACCGGCGCCCGTGCCGCCGAGGGTGACCGTCACCGCGTAGTTGCCGGCCTCCGACGTTCCCTGCGCGGTGGCGACGTCGGTGTCGGTGTACGTGCTGCCGCCGAAAAGGCACTGGATGCAGGTGGGGCCCACGCCGCCGCCGGGGCAAACCTTGGCACCGCCCGCCGAGGTGGTCAGCGCCACCGACTGGCACAGCGCGCGGTTGGCGGTGGTGGGGGTCGGATATCCG
>DASRLC010000435.1:0-22849 GCA_035648655.1 Polyangia bacterium | reverse complement strand
ATTCCGGAATCCCCCTTCACGTTCCGATGCTCTCGGTGGGCAAGATTCCTTTTTGGGGTGGGGCCGGCGGCAGCCTGAACCTGCAATACGGCACCCCGACCCTGACCGCCTACGTCAGCTATTACTACCGAGTCAACAGCGCGGCGTATCAGGGCTACGCGAACCCGACGGCGGGGCCGGCCTTCGGAACGGCTTACCTGCTGCTGACACCGCAGCCCATCAAGACCCTCCGGCTGCAGTTCCGCATCGGCGCAATCACGGAGGTGTATGCGGGACCTGGCCAGTGGGGGTGGGGAATCTTCGGGCCCATGTTGGCGCTGCGCGGTTACGGCGAGACGACCAACGGGGAATGGGACCTCACGCGCAACGTGCGCGTCAACTTCGCGCAAGGGCTGCTGGTCGTTCCCGGCGTGCCCGAGAACTTCGCCCGGGGCAATTACAACTCCTATATCGAGACGGGCGTATCGAACTACGTCGACCACGCCCACCTGGGGATCGTGATCGACAATCAGTACACCTTCAAGCTGCACTACGCGTCGGACCACGGAACGGACGACCGCACCTACCTGCTCACGTTCCTGCGGACCCCGCCGCACGACGGGCGGATGGACACCTATATCGCCGAGGCGCGCTGGCAGAGCTACCCATGGGGACAGGTCGGGGTGAGCGGCGGACTCTACAACTTCGTGAATGCCGCATCGGTCAGCGATGGCGTCTGGTGGGGCGTCGACTTCACGCAAGGCGCCAAGGACATGATCAACAAGTTCCTCGGGCCGCAAAGTGGGGGGAACGGCAAGGTCGCCGTAGTCGGGGCCGAGTACAACTTCAGCCTTTCGAGCATTCTGTGGGCGCCGCGCACCTTCACCGGGCAGTCGGCGGACTTGCGGGTCGCCATCGCGGCGATGATCACGCGGACGGTGGCGACCGACGACCCCACCTACCGGAACATGAACGGGTACTACTGCGGGATCGAGACCGAGTACCGCATGACGTCGCTGTTCAGCCTGACCTTCCAGGCCTACGGCGAGGACCGCTACACCAACATCGGAACCTGGAGCGTCTACAGCCTCAATCCGGGCATCGCGTTTCACACCGACTGGCTCAGCACCGATCGCATTCAACTGATCTACGGCCGGCGATTCTACAGCCAAGCCGCGGACCCCAACTCGGCCCAGCCGCTCGATCGTAACATGATCGCGCTCGGCGGCTACGTGACCTTCTAATGATGATGAACCGAAAGCATTCGACGATGCGATCCGTCCTTTCGGCAATCGGGCGTCCGGCAATCATCCTCTTGATTGGGCTCGCCGGGCCGGCGCTGGCGATGGCGGATGGCGACGCGGACGTTGGGGTCCTGAGGCTCGGCCTCGACCCCGGCGAGCCCCAATCTCCCAGCCCGCCTCCGTCGGTCCCGTTCGGCGTCCACCCGGCCGAGTCCAAGGAGTACGTGCTCGATTTCCACGGCTATCTGCTGCTGCCCGCCTACCTCGGCCTGCATGAACGCGAGGACCCCGCGCCCGGACAGAGCAGCCTGGTCCTCCATTCGCCACCGCTGGTTCCCCAGAACCTTCGGGACTTCCAGTACACGGGCGTCGTGCCGAGCCCCTGGCTGCAACTCAACTTCATCTATGGCAACTCGACGGTCTCCGCCACGGTCATCGTGGCGGGCACGAGCGCGATAGACGCGGCGGGATACTACGACCCCGTCGCCCAGATGGGCGTGAACGACGCCTATCTGACGGTGAACCTCACCAAGTGGCTCAACATCCCATTGCAGGTGAACGTCGGCGCCCTGACGGGCCGGTACGGCGCGATGGGCGGTTACGACGCCGGACGCTACGGTACGCCGCTCATCGCACAGACGAACACCATCGGTGAGACGATCACGGGGAGCCTCGAGCTCCGCGGCGATCTCTTCCTGATGTTCGAGCAGGGGCTCGGTGGGCAGACCGGGCGTCCCCCGATCGGCTTGGTGCCGGCCGGCTGGAACGACTTCGCGAACGCCAACGTGGGCGCGACCTTCGTCAACCACGCGCATCTCGGGCTCGCCTATGCGCAGCTCCTCCGATTGGGCTTCCACTACCTGACCGCCTGGACGCAGGACGACCTCGCGGATGGAGGGGGCGGTCTGGTACCGGATGGACGGATCACGGTGCTGGGCGCCGACGTCAACCTCACCGCGGGGCGTGCGGGTCACCTCTACTTCGGCGTGGCCCGGACCTGGGCCACCAACGCCGAGACTGTGTCGGGTGCGATCGAGATTCTCAACGCCCGCGGAGGGCCGGAGCTTCAGGCCAACTACCTCGGCGTCGACCCCACGACCGGTCACGTCAATGGTCATCTCACCATCTTTGGTGGCCAGTACGATCTGAGCCTCGCACGGCTCGTCTTCGGCAAGTGGTACACGGGAGCGACGCCCGACGTCCAACTCAGCGTATTCGGGGTGGGAGCCGCCGTGAGCAGCGCAGATCCCACCCGCAACGGCATCCTCAAGCTAAAGGGCGGCGTCGAGGCCACCTACACATTTCTGTCCTGGATGGGCGTATCGGAGCGGTTCGATCACGTTCGAGAGGACAACAGCGACTCCAAGCAGGCCTTCACGAGCGTTGCGTCGCGACTCCTGTTCCACACAGGTTGGCGGAGTCGCAACGAGATCGCGCTCCAGTATGTCTACTTCGTGTACGGCAGCAGCGTGGAGGCCCTGACGGGATATCCTCCGACCATGCCGGTGAACCCGGATCGTCAGGTCTTCTCCTTGACCGGGACCATCTGGTGGTAGGCGTCGCATGAGGCTCGGGCGGACATCGCGGGTCTTGTTCCTCACGCTCGGGGGCGCGGTCGGATGCAACGCCTATCCGACGCTGAAGAACGTTCCCATCGACTGCACCGCCGACTCCGCGTACGACATCCAGTACGTCTACACGTTCGACACCACGGCTTCGACCATGTTCTACGGCTCCGGCGACCATCCTTCCGACGCCGACGTGTCCCAGATGCCGGCCGTGCAGTCGCTCACCGACGGCGCCCGATGCGGCAGCACGACGGCCCTCCTCCTTCACACCGATCACAACAACGATTGGGGATCGTTGTTCGGGATTTACGGCTTCGGACCCAGGGACGAATCCGCTTACGACGGGCTGTCGTTCTGGGCGCGCGCGCCCGGCGACACCACCAAGGCCTTTACGATCTTGCTCGACGACACGAACACGGAGAACCTGGCGATGCCCGCGAACTGCAGCACCGATGCCGGCACGACCTCGAGCCCGACGGACGCCGGCGCGGCCGTTTGCAAGAACTACTGCATGCCCGACGGGGGAACCGGCGGGGCGACGCCCTACATCGATTCGCTCACCGGCATGGTCGTCGGGGGCACCACCAGCGCCGCGCCGCCGGCCGACGCGTGCGGAAACGAATACTACGTCGTGGCGCAGGTGACGGGCGGATGGCAGTTCTACACCTTTCCGTTCGCAAATTTCCGACAGCTCGCCGAGCCGAATCGGGTGCCCAATGCCCATCTCACCGAGACCGGAAACCTCGCGCCCCTCACGTACCTCCTGACCTCCGCTCTGATGGGACTCACGTTCCGCATGCCGCCCGAAGCGGACATGAACCTCTGGCTCAGCCATCTGGGTTTCTACCGCCCGAAAGCGGGCGGCGACGGGGCAGTCGACGCCCCGAAGGACTCGAGAGAGCAGTGACCTCAGCTTATCCGAAACGAATCGCGTCGCGCCCCGACCCGCGTCGGGCGCGGCTGTGACTTAACCGCAAGGAAGGGAGCGATCTTCATGGATACGAATCTTCGAGTTGGAAATCTTCTTGGAATCCTCTTCGTCGGCTGCGGGCTCGTCGCCTGCACGACTCAAGCGGCCAGCCCGACCGGCACCGGTGGCACGACCGGCGCCGGCGGCACCGGAACGACCGGCGCCGGCGGCACCACCGGCGGAACCGCCGGCACGACCGGTGCCGGCGGGCTCGCCAACGGCATGCTGTGCCCGCTTCCGCTCCAGCCTCTGATTACGGCCTTCACGTACGTAGCGGACGGCGGATCGGCGACCGCCGTGCATTTTGGCGACGATTCCACCACGTTCTCGGGATCCGAGTACACGTACCCCACCGGCGCAAGCGATGCGGTGAGCTCGGATGTGACTGGCAGTAGCTGGCACCTCACCGGGAACCTCGACACCTACTCGGGCTTCGGACTCTCCTTCGACAACTGCAACAGAGTCGATGCGTCGGCCTACAAAGGGATTTCGTTCACGATCTCCGGCTCGGTTCCTATGGGCAACATCATCACGATGGACGTGCCGATCTTGGAGGACACGATCGCCTCTTCCTGGCTCGATTCCAAGGACGCCGGCACCGGCACCAATGGCCCGGGCACCTGCATACCGACTTCGGGCAGCAATCAATATAGCCAGACGACCTGCGGGGATCCCATCAAGACGATTCCGATCACGACGACCCCGACCACGGTGAACGTGCTGTGGACCGACTTCATCGGCAAGCCGACGATCGCAGTCATCCCGAACGAGATCCTCGGGATCGCTTGGTACTTCCCGCCGCCCACGGGCGCTGGCACCGCGAGCCCGGTGACGTATTCCGTCGACATCACGATCGACAATCTCTCGTTCATCGCGCAATGACGCGCACTCCGGGCGCGTCCATCGCCTACGCATGGCTCGCCGTCCTCGCGCTGGGGACGGCGGGCTGTCTCTGTCCTTGTCCGAACGGGGTGGTGGTGGCCGCGCCGCCCACGCCCTCGGCCGCGCGGAATTCGAGCTCGACGTCCAATTCGAATGCGGCGCCGGGCGGGCCGGTCGCGACCGGCGGCCGGCTCGTGATCTGGGACGGAGATGGGGCCGGCAACGGCGCCCAGGGGTGGGACGCCTGCGATCCGAAGGCCGGCTGCAGCAAGGTTGGAACGGATTCGGGGAGCGGCATCAACGGAAGCACCAGCATCAAGATGCACGGCGACGGGCCAGGGTATCTCGGGATGGGCTGGAACCTGTTCGGGTGGTACCCGGCCAACGCCGGGATTGATCTCGCGCCGTATACGCACCTGACGTTCCAGATCCGCGTCGAGGCGAAATCGCCCGCCGATGCGCCCGACCCCGCCTCGGTCGGCGTGCTGCTGGGCTGCAGCCGAAACAAGAACGACAGCGCCACCGTTCCGGTCGAGCGGTACGCCAAGGGATTCACGGACGGCAAGTGGCACAAGGTCGAGATCCCGATCGCGATGTTCACCAAGGGTGTCGGCGCCAAGTTCGACCTCGGGTCGTTCTGGGAGTTCAGGATCGCCACTTGGAGCTCCGCCCCCCGCCACTTCAACATCTACATCGACGACATCGCCGCCGAAAAGAAGTGACGGCGGTGGGCTACGGGAGGCACGCGCGACGAATCCTGTCGCGCGCTGGGACAGGTGCGGTCGCCCTCACCCTGTCACTCGGCGGCGGCGTAGCCTGCGTCGATACCGGACGCGCCGCCCCGTCGGACGCCTCCGCCCCAGACCCCGTACAGCCGATCACCTGCGCGGCCGCGCCGCCCGTTGGGTACCCGGGCAGTGCGGTCATCCCGTCCGGAGACACGGCGACGGCGGGTCCGTACGCATGGAAGAACGCCGCCATCAAAGGCGGGGGCTTCGTCAGCGGCATCATCATGAGTCCCGCGCTGGCGGGGTTGGCCTTCGTACGAACGGATGTCGGCGGCGCCTACCGGTTCGACCCCACCAATCAGCGCTGGACGCCGCTCACCGATTGGGTCGGGCACGACAATCCCGGGCTCGTCGGGATCGAGAGCATCGCGGTCGACCCGGTCGATCCCAACAAGGTCTACGTCGCGGCCGGCCAGTACCTCACGGCCGGCTACGGCACGATCCTGAGCTCGACCGACATGGGCCAGACGTGGATCCAGAACAGCCTCTCGGCCCCGATGGGCGGCAATGCGGACGGGCGCTCGATGGGTGAGCGGCTGGCGGTCGATCCCAACCTGCCCAGCACCTTGTACTTCGGCTCGCGCAACGCCGGCTTGTGGAAGAGCACCGACTCCGCGCAGACCTGGGCTCAGGTCGCCAGCTTCAGCGATCCCATGACGGGCCTCCCCATCTGCGGCACGACCAACGGATGCGTCGCGTCCGGCAACAACAGTGCGGGGACGGGGTACGGGTTGACGTTCGTGGTGTTCGATCCGCTGAGCGGCCCACCGGGAAAGGCCACCCCCGCGATCTACGTCGGCGTCGGCATGCTCACCGGGCCTAGCCTCTATCGTTCCACCGACGCCGGCGCGACCTGGTCCGCGGTCACGGGGACGCCCGCCGGCATGATGCCGCACCATGCGGTCCTGGATGGGTGCGGCGACCTCTATCTCACGTACAACAACGGCTCTGGTCCCAACAGCGTGACCGCCGGCGCCGTCTGGCGATACACCCCGCCGATCGGGGTCTGGGCCAACGTGAGCCCTGCCAGCGGTTCCTTCGGTTTCGGCGGAATTTCAGCCGACGCCGCCCATCCGGGAACCTTGCTCGTCACGACGATCGACGACTGGTCACCCGGCGCGGTCTACCGGACCACCGACGGCGGGGCGCACTGGACGCCACTCCCCGGCGCATCGCGCGGAGATGTGGCGGGCGCGCAATGGCTCTACTGGCACACCAGCAGCCTGCCGGCGATGGGCTGGATGGGCGACATCGAGATCGACCCCTTCGATTCAAACCATGCCCTCTTCATCACCGGCCAAGGCCTCTGGTCGAGCGACGACGTCACGACGGCCGACACCGGCGGCGCGACCAACTGGACCTTCGCCGACGACGGTCTCGAGGAGACGGTCGTGCTCGACCTCGCGAGCCCTCCGGGAGCCCCCTTACTGAGCGGCGTGGGCGACATCGGCGGATTCCAGCACACCAACCTCGACATCTCGCCCATGACCGGCATGTCCGCCAATCCGATCTTCGGCAACACGACCAGCCTGGACTTCGCCGAGGTCGTGCCGCAGGGAATGCCGCTCGTCGTCGCGCGCGTGGGCACGGCTTCGTCGTCCCCCAAGCAAACCGGCGCCTACTCCACCGACGGAGGCGCGACCTGGACGCCCTTCCCCACCCTTCCGACGGCAACCGGGAGCACCACCCCGAGCTCGGGATCGATCGCGGTCGCGGCCGATGGCAGCGTCTTCGTCTGGGATCCGAAGAGCGGCACGCCCTCTTACTCGACGGACGAGGGCACGACCTGGACCGCTTCGAAGGGGCTCACGGCGGGCGCACTGGTGGCTTCCGACCGGGTCAATCCTTCTAAATTCTACGCGACCAGCCGGACAGCCATCTACGCGAGCACCGACCGAGGCGCGACGTTCACGCAGATTCCCGTGCCGTCCGCGATGGCAACAACGTCCTATGGACGGCCGCGGCCCGTGTTCGGAATCGAGGGGGACGTTTGGTTGACCACCGGCGCGAACCTGCTTCATTCGCTGGATTCGGGTGCCACGTGGCAGGCGGTGGCCGCGGTCAGCGGCGCCACCGCCGTGGGATTCGGAATGCCGGCGACGGCGGGAGCCTACCCGGCCGTCTACCTGGCGGGCTCCGTGAACGGCGTCTGGGGCACCTACCGCTCCGACGACGCCGGCACGACCTGGCAACGAATCGACGATCCGCAGCACCAGTTCGGCATCATTGGCGGGCTGGCCGGCGACCGAAACCAGTACGGCCGGGTCTATCTCGGCACCTCCGGACGCGGAATCGTCTACGGCGATCCGCAACCGCAATAGCGGCACAACCAAAGGGCAAACGACGATGACGAGAAAAATTTCCTGGATGATGTCATTGGCGGGAATCGCGACGGCTTTGGTCCAACCCGGCTGCAAGGTGTGCTCGTGCACCGTGGCGCCCGAGACGCCAGGCACCGCCGCCAGCGCGGCCGCGGCGGAGCCCGCCCCATCGGCGCCGACCGCCCAGAGCGGCGGCGGCGTGACCGGCAACGTGGCCTACGACTGGAAGAACGTGGTCGTCCTGGGTGGCGGGTTCGTGAGCGGCATCGTCTTCAGTCCCGTCGAGAAGGGCCTGGTCTATGCGCGCACCGACGTGGGGGGCGCCTACCGCTTGGACTCGGCCGGCAAAGCCTGGATCCCGCTCACCGACCAGCTCGGGCGCGATTCGAACTTCTTCGGCATCGAGAGCCTGGCGGTCGATCCGGTCGACGCCAACAAGGTCTACTTGGCCGCGGGCACCTACACCGGCTCGTGGGTCGGCAACGGCGCCATCCTCCGTTCGAACGATCGCGGCAAGACCTGGGAGACCATCGATATGCCGGTCAAGATGGGCGGCAACGAGAACGGGCGCTCGATGGGCGAACGGCTGGCGGTCGACCCCAATCAGCCCAGCATCCTCTACTTCGGGTCGCGCAAAGCCGGGCTCTGGAAGAGCACCGACGGGGCGTCGACCTGGGCCAAGGTCGCCAGCTTCTCGGCCAACGACAACGACAAAGGGATCGGCATCCCGCTGATCCTGTTCGACAAGAGCAGCGGAACCAAGGGTAAGCCCACGCCAACGATCTACGCCGCGGTCGCCAACAACGCCGACAGCCTCTACCGCAGCACCGACGCGGGCGCGACCTGGAAGCCGCTGCCCAAGCAGCCGACCGGCCTGATGGCCAGCCACGCCAGCTTCGACTCGGACGGCGTGCTTTACATCAGCTACGGAAATGGCCCCGGCCCGAACGACGTGACGGACGGCGCGATCTGGAAGTTTCAACCCAAGGGGGACCGGTTCACGAAGATCTCGCCGGCCACGCCAAAGGGGGACGACAAGTTCGGCTACGGCGGGCTGGCGGTCGACGCCGAACACCCCGGCACGCTCATGGTCAGCACCATCGATCGCTGGACCAACGGCGACGAGATCTACCGGACCACCGACGGCGGCAAGACCTGGAAGGCCCTCCTACCCAAGGCCGTTCGCGACGACGCGGGCGCCAAGTACCTCTACTGGCACAAGTCGGAGCCGATCGGACGGGGCTGGATGGGCGACATCGACATCGACCCGTTCAACCCGGGTCGCGCGATGTACGTGACCGGCGCCGGCATCTGGGCCACCGACGACGCGACCGCCGCGGATTCCGACAAGCCCACCCACTGGAAGTTCCTGGACCGCGGGCTCGAGGAGACCGTCATCAAGGCCCTGGTCAGCCCGCCGGCCGGACCGCCGCTGCTGAGCGCGATGGGCGATCTCTGCGGGTTCCGGCACGACGACCTGAGCGAGCCGTCCAAGGACGGGATGTTCGACAATCCGCTGTGCGGCTCGGCCAGCGACATCGACGTAGCTTGGAGCAAGCCCGACGTCGTCGCGCGCGTCGGCTGGGACAATACTCAGAAATGGGGCGCCCTTTCTGCCGATGGCGGCAAGACCTGGGCGCCGTTCAAATCGATGCCCAAGAAGGGCAAGGGCGCGGGATCGATCGCGGTATCGGCGGACGGCACGGCGCTCGTGTGGGCGCCTCTGGAAGGGCCGGTCGTCTATTCGCACGACCACGGCGCGACCTGGACGCGCGCCGAAGGGCTGCCCGACGCCGAGCCGTCGCCGGATTGGGCGCCGGTTCCGTTCCGGCCCGCCGCCGACCGCGTGAATCCGAAGAAGTTCTACGTGCTCGACGCCAAGGGGGGGCAGGCCTTCACCAGCGTGGACGGCGGCGCCCACTTCACCGCCTCGCCGACCGGGCTGCCCGCGCTGGCCGACTATCAATTCGGCTCCTCGTCGGCACAGGCCACCCCCGGGATCGAGGGCGACGTGTGGCTCACCAACTTCAAGGAGCTCAACCACTCGATCGATTCGGGGAAGACCTACGAGTCCATCCCCAGCGTGAGCGAGGCCTACGCCCTCGGCTTCGGGAAGGCGGCCGACGGCAAGAAGTATCCGGCGCTGTACCTGATCGGCAAGATCGGCGACGTGGTCGGCTTCTTCCGTTCCGACGACGTCGGCGCCACCTGGGTGCGGATCAACGACGACCAGCACCAGTACGGCTTCTGCAGCGTCATCATCGGCGACCCCCGCGTCTACGGCCGCGTCTACGTCGGCACCGGCGGCCGCGGGATCATCTACGGCGAGCCGAAATAGAAGTGGACTATCGCGTGCGCGTTCTCGCCCGAGTCGGCCTAGCTCTGTCGCTCGTCTGTCTGGCGTCGTCCCTCGCCCGCGCCGGCGACGGGCTGGCCCAGACCCCACCGATGGGGTGGAACAGCTGGAACAAGTTCGGCTGCAACGTCAGCGAAAAGTTGGTTCGCGGCGCTGCCGACGCGCTGGTGTCGAGCGGTATGAAGGCGGCCGGCTACACCTATGTCGTCATCGACGACTGCTGGCAAACCGGAAGAGACGCCCACGGAACGATCGTCGCCGACCCCGCGCGCTTTCCGTCGGGAATAAAGGCGCTGGCGGCCGCCATTCACGCCAAGGGGTTGAAGCTCGGGATCTACTCGGATGCCGGGACCATGACCTGCGCCAAGCGACCGGGATCGAAGGCTCACGAAGCCCAAGACGCCAAGACCTACGCCGAATGGGGCGTCGACTATCTGAAGTACGACTGGTGTAGCACCGAGGGCCAGGACACCCGCGAGGCTTACGTCAAAATGAGCCGCGCCCTCCGCGCGAGTGGCCGACCGATCGTATTTTCGATTTGCGAGTGGGGCTCGAGCAAACCCTGGACCTGGGCGCCGGGTATCGGGCAGCTCTGGCGCGCGACCGGCGACATTCAAGATTGCTGGGACTGCGGCAAGTCGTGGGGCGGCATGGGGGTGGTACACATCATCGATTTGATGGGCGACCTTTATCCGTTCGCTGGCCCGGGGCATTTCAACGATCCGGACATGCTCGAGGTCGGCAACGGCGGGCTCACGCCCGAGGAGAGCCGTTCGCATTTCAGCTTCTGGGCCTTGTTTGCCGCGCCGTTGATGGCGGGCAACGATCTGGTTGGGATGACGCCGGAGGTCCGGGACATCCTCACCAACCGCGAGGTGATCGCGGTCGATCAGGACCCGCTCGGCATGCAAGGCCGCAAGGTGCGCGACGACGGCGCGCACGAAGTCTGGATGAAACCGCTCTCGGACGGTTCGCGCGCCGTAATCCTATTCAACCGCGGCACTGAGGAAGCCCCGATCGCGGCCTCCTGGGAAGAGATCGGCTTTTTTCCAGGCAGCAAAGCGCGCGTGCGCGATCTCTGGAGACACGCCGAGGACGGGATCGCCATCGGTCGCTATGAGGCGAAGGTCGCCCCCCACGGGGTGGTCATGGTCAAAATCACGCCGCAGTAGCGCAAAGCGCGCGACGCCGCGCGGGGCGTGGCTGGCCGCCGCCCAATCGGCCGTGACGTCGAGCGCATTGACCTCGGCTCGGCAATCAAGCAAGAGGGACGAGCCACCAAGGACCGCGAATGGGCCCTCATAGAATGCCCGCGCCGGCACTCGGCTCGAAGACGTAGATCTCCGCCGAGCGGCCGGTACGTTCGCGATATCCCGAGGCGACGGCCTGTGAGAAGTCGTCGACGGCGGCGGTCTCGACCAGATTGACGGTGCTGCCGCCGAAGCCGGCGCCGGTGAGCCGAGCGCCGTGGCAGGTGGGGAGGGCCAACGCCAGCTCGACCAGGACGTCGAGCTCCGGGCAGCTCACCTGGTAGTCGTCGCGCAGGCTGGCGTGGGACGCCGCCATCAGGACCTTGAGGCGCGCGAGATCGCCTGAACCCATGGCCGTCACCACCTCGAGCACCCGCGCGTTCTCGGAGACGACGTGGCGGCAGCGCTGCCGCACCACCGGCGGGAGCAGCGCGAAGAACCGCGCCCCGTCCTCGGGCCTGACGTCGCGCAGGGCGCGCACGCCGGGACGGAGCGTGGCCAGAATGCGAACGCCCTCTTCGCACTCCGCGCGGCGGCGGTTGTACTCCGACGAAGCCAGGGAATGGCGAACCCCGCTGTTGACCACCACCAGCTTGAGCCCCGACGGAACCTGCACCGGCTCGTGCGCGAGCGACCGGCAGTCCAGCAGCAACGCCCGGCCCTGCTCCCCGAAGATCGAAGCCATCTGGTCCATGATTCCGCACGCCACCCCGACGAAGCCGTTCTCGGCCTCGCGCGCCAACTTGGCCAGGTCCAGCGGCGGCAATTCGAAGCCACCCAGCGTCGCCAACGCGAGCGCCGCCGCTACTTCATAGGACGCCGAGGAGCTCAATCCGGCGCCGCGCGGGATATCGCCGGTGATAGCCACCTCGCAGGTGGGGACCTCGACCCCTCGTTTCGTGAGCGCCCAGACGACGCCTTTGAAGTAATCCGCCCAGGGATGCGCGGGGGCGCGCTCCAGCGAAGCGCGGGGAAAAATGCAACGCTCCCCCAGATCGACGGCGTGCAGGGCAAACGTATCGCCCGCAACCCGTCGGGCGGCGACGGCCACGCCCCGGTCGACGGCCGCGGGCAGCACGAAGCCTTCGTTGTAGTCGGTGTGCTCGCCGATCAGGTTCACGCGCCCCGGCGCGTACGCCGCGGCTTCCGCCCCGCGACCGGCGGCCTTGCGAAAAGCGGCCAAGACGACTTCGCGTCGCATTGATCTACTTCCGCCCGTCGGTCCATAGGGGCGACGGGTACTCGCCGCGCGCGACCAGGTCGCGGAGGGTCCTCATGACGCCCGGCTTGTCTTCGGGATGCGTCACGCCGAACCAGGTGTCGGAGGTCGTCAGCACGCGCACCTGGGCGATCTTCTCCTCGAGCAGCTCGGCGACCACGACGGGGATCAGGCATTCGGATTTCTCCCGCGCCGCGCCCGGCGTCTCCAGGAACCGCGCCAGGTGCCGTTCCAGGTGCTCGAACACCGACGGGGTGAACCCCCAGAAGTTCATCGAAACGACCTCGTTGCCGCGGAGGGCGCAGGCCCTTCCCGCTTCGTCCAGATACCGCCCGCCGTCTTCGGCCCTCTCGACCTTCATGCGCTCGACCAGCGCGGCGAGAAACCCTCGATCGTCGACCCCGCAGATCGCCCGCGCCACCGCGGCATGCTCGGAGAGCGTCTGCAAAACCGGGTAGCCCACCATGCAGTACTCCGCCGGAGATTTGGACAGGGGAGCCTCGGTCGCCCGCATCAGCTGTTCGGCGACGACATGGAAGGACCTCCTGCCGTAGTAATCGTCGGCGTTGATGGAGGCGAAAGGTTCGGCCACCGCGCGGCGGGCGCACCAGATGGCGTGGGCCGTGCCCCAGGGCTTGGTGCGCCGGGGCGGTGCCGCGAACCCGGACGGGAGATCGTCCAGCTCCTGGAACACATATTCGACCGGGACGCGCCCCTCGTACTTCCCACCCACCGCCGCGCGGAACGCGGCCTCGAGCTCGCGGCGAATGACGAAGACCACCTTCCCGAACCCGGCGCGGAGCGCGTCGTAGACGGCGTAGTCCATGATGGTCTCGCCGTTCGGACCGAAGCGATCGATCTGCTTCAAGCCCCCGTAGCGGCTACCCATTCCAGCGGCGAGAACGACGAGCGTGGGATTCATGGTTCTCGGCGACGCGGCCCTCTGATTGGACGCGCGACGACCGCGGAGATGATGCCTACGAAATGCTCCCGAAGGTCAAGGATCGCAGCCGCGAGAAATGGCCCCGATCGACCAGCCCCGCGCAGCCGGCCGACCCTGCGCGAGCCGTTTGAGGGGGCGGTGAACACTCCTCCCATCACCCCCCCAAGGAGGCCTCGATGGCTCTGCGTCCTTTGTCCGCGTTCCCCCGGCTGGTTCCATATTGCCTGGCGCTCACGGTGGCCTTGGCCGCCTGCGCCCAAACGGACGACGGTGGTACCGGCCAGCCTGGAAGCGGTGGCACCAACGGGACGGCCGGCACCAAGGGCTCGGGGGGCACCTCAGCGGCCGGTGGAACCACCGGTGCGGCGGGAACCACCGGCGCGGCGGGAACCACGGGGACCACGGGTGTCGCCGGCACCACGGGGACGACGGGCACCGCCGGCAAGGCGGGAAACGGAACCGCCGGCACGACGGGCTCGGCCGGGACCTCCGGCGCGGCGGGAACCACCGGCAAGGCCGGAACCAGCGGGACCGCCGGCACGACGGGCTCGGCCGGGACCACCGGCAAAGCCGGCACCAGCGGCGCCGCCGGGACCAACGGCGTCGCGGGCACCACCGGTAAAGCCGGCACCAGCGGCGCGGCGGGGACGACCGGGGCGGCCGGAACCACGGGCACCACCGGAAGCTCGGACAAGCTGATCGGCTGGGCGGCGGCCGGCTGCACGGTGAGCGGCATCTCCACGACCACCGGGGGCGGCAACGCCACGCCGGTCACCGTGAACTCGGCGTCCGCGTTCACCTCGGACATCGGCGGCACCGGCGCGAAGGTGATTCAGGTCTCCGGCTCGATCAGCGGCGACTTCAACATCGGCTCGAACAAGACCATCATCGGCCTGTCAGGTGCCAAGATCACCGGCAACCTCACCATGAACGGATCGGTGAACGTCATCCTCCAGAACCTGACCATCGTCGGGCTCAACTGCTCCGACGTGCCTTCGAACGGCGACTGCCAAGACGGCGAGGACGCCATCACGGTCGAGCACAGCGCGCACCACATCTGGATCGACCACCTCGATATCTCCGACGGCTCGGACGGCAACCTCGACATCACCGACCTCAGCGATTGCGTGACGGTCTCCTGGACCAAGCTGCACTACTCCGCCAACCGCGCCTCCGGCTACACCGGCGAGGTCCACCACTTCTCGGACCTCGTCGGCGCCTCGGACAGCGACACCGACGACGCGGGGCACCTGCGCGTCACCTGGCACCACGACTGGTGGGCCACCAACGTGGTCGAGCGCATGCCGCGCGTCCGCTTCGGCGACGTGCACGTGTTCAACAGCCTCTACACGGCCACCGGCGACGACCACTGCGTCGAGGTCGGCGACAGCGCCAACATCCTGATGGAGAACAACGTCTTCGTGGGCGTCAAAGACCCCATCGACAGCACCGATTACTCGAACTCGGCCAGCATCGTCGTGTCGAAGGGCGACGTATACACCAGCACTTCCGGCCAGACCGCCAACAAAGGCAGCGCCGTCTTCACCCCGGGCTACACCTATACCCTCGACGCCGCCGGCTCGGTGCAGAGCGAAGTCGAAAGCGGAGCCGGTCCGCAATAGCGGCTAATTCAGCCAGTCGGTGCGGATCTCGGGGCCGAGGGCGGCGACGATCTCGGTGCGAAAGCGGCGTTTGAGCTGATCGGCGATCTGGCCCATGCGCTGCTTGGACACGCCGAACCGGGTCCCGAGCTCGCCGAGCGGGACGGGATCTTCGGTGGCCAAGTGCTCCTGCCAGACCGCGCGCTCGCGGGCGTCTTTGAGGCCCGTGCGAAACGCGCCGATGAAGCGCTGGAGGGCGTCGCTCAGCTCGGCCTGAGCGGTCTCGGACTCGGGCGAGACGCCGCCCGACGGCAACCGTTCGAGCAGCGGATAGGCGTCGTCCCCAGCGCCGTCGTGCGGTCCCGTCGGATCGATCGACACCTCGCGCGAGTCGAGGTGCTGGCGGACCTCGTCGAGATCCTTTTCGCTGACGTCGAGCTTGGCGGCCAAGAGCTTGGGCGTCACCTCGAAACCGGCCGCCAACAGTTTTTGCCGCTCTTTTTCCAGGCGGAAGAACAGCTTGCGGCCCGCGCGCGTATTGCCGACGTGAATGAGGCGCGAGTTGGTGAGCAGAAACTTGAGAACGTAGGCGCGGATCCAATAGGCCGCGTAGGTCCCGAACTTCGGTCCCAGCGACGGCTCCCACCGTTTGACCGCCTCCATGAGCCCGACGCTGCCCTCTTGAAACAGGTCGAGAATGTTGGCCCAGGCCCGCCGGTACTGATAGGCGATCGCGATGACGAGGCGGAGGTTGTGGACCACCAGCGTGCGCGCCGCATTCATGTCGCCGCGCAAGCGCACCGCGCTGCCCAGCGCGCGCTCCTCCTCGTCGGACAGACGCCGGTAGCGGCGCGCTTCGGCCAAGAACCGTTGCAGCGGATCGCGCAACGGCGCCAACGCGCCCGTCGCGGCCGTCGCGGCCGGGGGCACCACGTCGGCGTCCAGATCCAGCTCGGCGTCGACCTTGGGATCGTCCGAGCCAAGCCGACCGGCCTCCACCAACGCGCTCTCGTCTTCGCCAGCGTCGGATAGCTCGGTGGGGTCGGCCGGCTCGGCCGGACCCTCTTGATCTTCGTTGCGCTCGCTTGGCATCGCTGGTCGGATAATATGACGTCACGGGTGACGCGCGTTTGGGTCTAGCATCGAAAGCTCTGCCGCGCCTCCTAGGGGCGGCCCTGCTGTTCGGCCCCGCCGGTTGCGAGCGGCCCGCGCCCCCGCCGCCACCTACGGTGCCTGCGACGTCGGCCGTCCCGCCCGCGCCGCCCGCGCGCGGCAAGCAAATCACCTTGCTCTATTCGTCGAACCTGCTCGGGGAGACGTCGCCCTGTAGCTGCACCCTGCCCCTCGGTGGGGTTGCCCGGCGCGCGACCGCCATTGCCGGCGCCCGCGCCGGGTCGGACGCCGTTTTGGTGGTCGACGCCGGCGATCTCTTCGATGCGTCGCGCCGGGCCGATGAAAATGAGCGCCGGGCGGTCGTCGTCGCAGGCGCCGTCGCGCGCGCAGGCCTCACCGCGCTGACCCCAGGAGACCATGACCTCGCGCTGGGACTACCAGCGCTGCGGCGGGTCGTCGCCGGGGCGAAGCTGCCGATGGTCTCCGCGAACCTCTATCGGTCGGGGGGCGATCGCCTGTTCGACGCCGATCGCCTGGTACTGGCGGCTGGCGTCCCGATCGGGATCTTCGGCGTCACCGCACCACCGACGCCCGCCGACGCCGCCCGCTGGCGCGCCGCCGGCATCGAGGTGCGCGATCCGGTGCAGGCCGCGCGAGAGGCGGTGCGTTCGCTGCGTGCCCGCGGCGCAGCCGTGGTGGTGGCGCTGGTCCACGTCGGCGCACCGGCCGAGAGCCGGCGGCTGGTCGCGGCCGTCGGCGGTATCGACTGGGCCGTGCTCGGGCACAGCGGCCTCAATCTGGAGTCGCCTGAAAAAGTCGGCGGCGCGCGCCTCCTGGAAGCGATGTCCGAAGGGAAGAACCTGGGCCGCCTGGATTTGCACGTGGTGGGCGGCAGTCTGACCTTCGCCGATCGCGCCGAGCGGGCGGAGATCGCGGGCATCCTGGCCGATCACCGGCGCCAGCTCGACGAATACGACCACCCCCTCGGGAACACCGATCCGGCCGAGCTGCTCGAGTACCGGGCCACGCGCAGGCATCAGCTGAACCAAGCCATCGAGCGGGAGAGCGCCCTTTTGGCGAGGCTGCCGGAGGCGGTCACCGGGAGCTGGTTCGAAAACCGAATCGTCGCGCTCTCGCCCGAAATTCCCGAGGATCCCGCGGTTGGGGCGCTGATCGAAGGCGATGGCGCCGGCGGGGGATCGCGCCCGGGGATCCACCCGGCCGGCAAGCGCCGACCCGGGGTCTCCCACAACGGGCTTTCCGCCGGGGCCGGCGGTCATCTATAGTCCCGCTCGATGACCGGGCAGGGGCTCTTCTTCGGCGGGCGGTGCCTCCTGGCGCTGACCTTGACCGCCGCGACGGCGCTATCCGGGATGCCGGCACGCGCGCGCGCGGCCGAGACCGGCGGAGACTCGGCCCCGGCCGCCCCGGCCAACGCCAGCTACGAATCGCTGGCCCACGGCGCCGTGAAGACCCAGGACGTGGCGACGCTGCTGGCGCCTTTCGTCGACTCGTGCGGCGGCGAGATGGGCGATCTCGATCGCGCCCGCTGCCGCGCCACGACGGCCTACCTACGCCGCGAGCTGCCTCACCAGACCTTCGCCACCGAGTCCGAGGATCCCGCCGCCATCGAAGTCTCCAGCTACGACGCCGCGATCAAGGGGTACCACGTCGCGCTGGCGGGCTGCCTGGCCTGCACCGACCCGCTGCCAATCGGAGATCGGGGCGAGCCACGCTACGTCACCCTCGAGACCCCCGACAAGACGGCGCCCACGCTGGCCGCCGGTGTGCCGCTGTCGAAGAGTAACTTCGCTTTCGACGACCTGCCGGCCGCCAAGCGCTGGGTCGAGACCGAGCGGCCATTCCTGCGCGCCGAATTTCTCTACCAACCGCAGGCGGAAGGCGCGGCCTTCACGATCGGGATGGCGCCCGGCATCGCGCTCAAGCTGGTAGGCGCGCGCATCTACAACCGCTGCACGGGCGAGATTCTCGTCTCGAAGCCCCCCTCCACCGGCTACGCCGATCGCCCGGCGCCCGGCCACCAGGATCCTGCCTGCACGCGCGCCGGCAAGGCCGCCGAACCCGATCCCAATCTGGCCACCGAGGACGCCCGCCCCGAGGTGCTCTCGAAGGCGGCCATCGGCGACGCAATGACCAAGCTCAGCCCGCGGCTTTTCGACTGCTACCAGAAGTTCCACGTCCCGGGCGCGTTGGTCTTGAGCTACGTCGTGGGCGGCAACGGCACCGTGCAGTCGGTGCAGGTCGGCACCACCTTCGCGGGAACGCCGACCGGCACCTGCTCGCTGGAGGTGGCCAAAGAGGCCCGCTTCCCGAGCTTCAAGCGCGATCGCCAGGAGTTCAAGTACCTGTTCTACCTGCGGCGCCGGTGATCGCGTGGGCGCCGATGGCGCTTTGCCCGGCGGCGCTCGCCCGTGGGGAATCTAGAGGACCCTCTCAGGGTCCTTTCCCTAGCCACCCGCGGCGGGCGCCCGCCTCCCGCGCACCAGCCCGGCGACCAGCGCCGCCAGACAGAGGAAGCCGAACAGATCGCCGACGTGTCGGTAAAGACCGCCGCCCGGCAGCATGGCCAGATCGACCAGCAACGTCTTGGGCGGCGCGGGCGGAACGTCGTCTGGGTCCACCGACTCGGTCTCGGCCAGCACACGGCCCGCGGCGTCGATGTGCGCGCTGATGCCGGTGTTGACCGCGCGGACCATCTCCAGGCGATTCTCGACGGTCCGGAAGACCGCCAGCGCCAGGTGCTGGTAGGGCTCGGCGGTGCGACCGAACCAGGCGTCGTTGGTGATGTTGATGAACGCGTTCGGCGCCAGCGCCGACACCCGGCGCGCGAAGCCGGGCAGGATGTCCTCATAGCAAATGAGCGGCCCCAGGCGGAAATCTCCGGCGGACGCGTGCAGCGGGAACGAGGCCGGCTTCGATCCGCGGCTGAAGTTCGAGGCCTCGGGGAAGATCTTCGTGAACCAGGGGATGCGATCGTAAAACGGGATGTACTCACCGAACATCATCAAGAAGACCTTGTCGTAGCTGCCGGTCACGGCGCCGGCGGCGTCCATCATGATGGCGGTGTTGTACGGATACCGATCGGGGCCGGTTCGCGCGCCGCGGGCGGCCATCGTCAAAGCGCCGAACAGCAGGGGCGTGTCGAACCCGCGCCGGACCCGTCGCGGATCCGCGGCGGGAAAGTCGACCGCGAAGCTTCGCGGCAGGGCGTACGGATAGGACGATTCCGGCCAGACCACCAGCTCGGCCCCGGCGTGGGCCAGATCGGCCGAGGCGCGCTGGTGCTGGTCCAGCAACTGCGCGAAGGCCTCCGGATCCCACTTCTCGATCACGCCCACGTTGGCCTGCACCAGGCCGGTCTTCACCTTGGGCGCCGCGGCCCGGCGCGCGTCGACCTGGCGCAGGCGCAGCGCGCCGTAGCCGAGATCGCAGGCGATCAGCACGACAGCCACGGCGAGCCCGCGAAAGGCCGGCCGGTTCCAAGGGCGCGGGGTGCGCAGCAGATCGGCCAGCGCACCGCCGGTCAGCATCATCAGCGCGGTCACCCCGAGCGGCCCGGTCAAATCGGCGATCTGAATCACCGGCGGCACGAACGCCTGCGAGATGGCCAGGTAGTAGGGAAAGATCTGCGGCATCAACAGCTCGACCGCCACCATGACCAGCGGGGCCAGCACCGCCAGGGGCCAGCCGGTCCGCTGCCAGGCCCGGCGGACGCCCCACGAGAAGAACGCGAAGGCCAGACCCTGGTAGGCGATCAAGAGCCCCATGATCGGCAGCGACTCGATCGGCGACATGTGCCCGAAGCGCTCCAGCAGGCCGTCCATCCAGTAGAAGGCGAACCCGTGAGCGACCGCGCCGGTCAGCCAACCGTAGAAAAAAGCCCGCTTCGGCGTCGAGGCGCCGAGCGCGACCAGCAGCTCGGGCACCACCGCGATCCACATGAGCGGCCACAGGCCGAAGGTCGGCACCGACGAGAAGAGCAGGACCGCCGACAGCAGCGAGAGCCCAATCTGGAGGCCAACGACGCGCATTTCGCTGCCCCTCATACCGCAGGCCAATGTGCGCCGCGAGCTTCGCAAGTCCCGCGCTGGTCACCCACGATCGGCGACTCCAGGCCTGCGGGGCGCCGATTCTGTGGACCTAGCCGTTCGCCCCCGGACCCCAGCGCGGCGACCCGAGCGCAGCAGGAAGGTCCGGGCCCAGACCGGTGCCTCGGGCAGCGCGTGGACACGCTCGCGGAAGGCGGCGAAGCGCGGCGGATTCATCGCCGGGCCGATGAACGAGATCGATCGCAGGATGCGCTCCAGGGTGGGGTGATCGATGGGGGTCTCGTCGGTGAACCGTTGTTCGTCGGTCAGCGCGATCCCGGTCAGCGCGGAGAGGTGGACGATGGGCCGCGTGAGCTCGCGCGGCCGGCGGGGTGCCGCCTCTTCCATCACGCGGACGACCCCCTGCATGAACGGCGTCGGCGCGAATCCACAGGTCACCAGCGCCAGCGCGCCGTCCGGCGCCAGCACGCGCGCGATCTGCCGCGCGGTCAGCTCGGCGTCCATGAAGTGCAGCGCGTCGGCGATCACCGCCAGATCGAGCGAGCCCGGCTCGAGCGGCAGCGCCTCGACGGCGGCGTGCACGGTACGCACCGGCGTCCCCTGCGCCTCCGCGGTCGCGCGCAGGCGGTCCAACATCTCGTGGGCCGCTTCGATCGCGACCACCTCGAAGCCGCGGGCCGCCAGCGGCAGCGCCAGATGACCGACGCCGGCGCCCAGATCGCCGATCCGGCTGCCGGCGGGCCCTGCCAGCTCGGCGAGCGCGTCGATCAGCGCGCGCGGGTAGGCCGGGCGGGCGTCGTAAAACTCCGCCATGCGGTTGAAGACCCACCGAGAGGGGTCATCGAGACCGACCTTGCGACGGCCGAGGCTCATCGGGCGCATTCATACCGCGAACCGGGACGCGCGGCGCCCACCGATTCTTGAGGTCGTTGATCGGTTTTTCGAGCAGCCTCCACGACAGGGTGGCCAGAAGCAGGGTGACCGCCAGCTCGCCGGCGACCAGCAGCGGTCGCCCACCTAGAGCAAACAGACACCGCCCGAGCCCACCCATCTGCGACGACACGAAGAAGTGGTACACGTAAACGCCGTAACTGATTCGCCCCAGCGCGACCAGCGGACGGGCGGCGAGCGGGACCTCCAACCAAGCGGGCGCGTCCTCGGCAACCGCCCCGATGAGCGCGAAAGCGGCCAACGAAACGCCGGTGTCGGAGAGCACGACCACGAAGAAGTGGCCGCCCATCGCCGATGCCGCGACAATCCCGACCCCGACCGCGCCGACGACCGCCAACGCGCGGTTGGACGGCCGCCGTCCGCCGAACAGCAGCCACGCCAGCAGGCCGCCCAGCCCCAGGCTGTCGAGCGACGACAGCGTGAACAGGGAAACCTGGAGGTCGTTCCAGCGCAGCAGCGAACAGCCGACCACGCGCCAACCGACGGCCAGTGGCACCATCGCCAGCAAGACCGGCCCAATTCGGCGAACCGGCAGCGTGAACAGCAGCAGCGGCCACACCAGATAGAACTGCTCCTCGATGGCCAGGGTCCACAGGTGCGACGCGAAGAGGAAGTGTCCCGCCCGGACCATCCGGAGGTTCTGTAGATACGTCACGTACCAGGGCCAAAGCCCGCGGAACGGCGCGCTGGTCAACGCCAGCACCAACAACACCATGTAGTAGAGCGGGAAAATCCGGAGCGCGCGCCGCAGATAAAAGCTACGCAGACCGGCGGCCAGCGTCGAGCTCTCCTCGAAGCGGGTCACCAGCAGGATTCGAGTGATGAGCAGACCGCTCAAGACGAAGAACAGCTTCACGCCCACCAGGCCCGTCGAAACCGGGAGGTGTCGGTCGATCCAGGGATGGTCGATCCAGTGTTGGTAGAGCACCAAGCCCACGGCCAAGGCGCGGATTCCGTCCAGCGCGGGCGCGTACGAAAGGTTGGTTCCGAACGGCGACGTTTTGCGGCCGTCGGGCATCGCGCGGCATCCTCGCCCCCGGTGACGGGCGGGTCAACGCCGCGCCGGGCGGAGCGCCCTGAATTGCGGCGCTCAACGCCCCGCGCCGATCACTTGAGGTCGTAACGTAGGAGGCGAACCTCCAGCGGGCCGTTCCAGAGGCGATGAAAGACGGTCGGCTTGCGTCGGATGGCCCGCTCGAGCGCCGGGTTGCCGCACAGGATGATCACCCGCCAGCCCGACAGGCGTTCGAAGGTGCGCGCCATGCTGCCGAAAAGCGCCTCCAGCGCGGCCGGGTTCAGGCGCTCACCATAAGGCGGGTTGGTGGCCAGCGTCGCCACCGGCCAGCGCCGTTCGAGAGCGGCCACGTCGGCCCGCTCGAAGGCGAGCGCGTCGTCGACGCCGGCGGCAGCCGCGTTCTGGCGCGCAGCCGCCAGCGCCGCGGCGTCGGTATCGGCGCAAACAATGGGCGGCAACGGCATCTTCTCGGCGGCGTGAAAGTGCTGATCGGCCTCGGCCCGCAGGCGCTTCCAGGCGGCGCGCGTCTCGGGGGATAGGCTGGGCCAGCGCTCGAACCCGAACCGCCGCCGCAGGCCG
>DASRLC010000434.1:0-3117 GCA_035648655.1 Polyangia bacterium | reverse complement strand
ACCGCCTCCGGAATGAATGCCCGGACGATGTCCCACTCCGCGTCGGTCAGATCGGTAGGGTACGGTGTTCGCATTCACCCATCTGCGGCTGTCCCTCGGACAAGGCAAATTTCTTGCGGGATTTTCTGTAGGACACCCTCTCAATGTTGGAGTGCTGCCACTGTGAGCTGAGCGGAAGCGCGCGCGTCTGCTTCGGGCCCGTCTCCCGTTCGTGCTTGACCACGAAGCCAGCGAGTTTTCTGACCAGATCGGCAACCTGCGCGACGCCGGCTTGACCCGGATCCTGTGGGATCAGGATCGGAACATCGCGACCGTCGAAGTCGGCCGTCCGGAGGATCAGGTCTTCGACGTCGCCGGCGCGGACCCGTGCCATGGCAGCATGCAGGACGACAAAGCGACCGTTGGCCCGTCTGCCCATCTTCACGCCGCAGGTGAAGTCGGGATCGGGGTTGGCGTGCGACGGCGCGGTGGCCGCCAGGTCCCACCGGCGCACGGTCGCCTGGATATCGGACGGAGGCGCGTCGAGGACGATGGCCTGCGAGCGGGGAAAAAAGCTGGCAGCGTCGTCGCCCAAGATCTCGGCGTTCAATTCCTGGGCGCCGATCCACCCCGCGAAGCGATCGGTTAGCTCGCGGACTAGGCCGGCGCTCAGGTTGCCCTCGTTGTCCCTCGAAGGGCGGTGGACGGTACATACGTCGGGGCGCTGCTCGAAGGCCCGCAACCACGCGAGCGGCTTCGGCGTGCTCGAAACAAGGATCTTCGGGGTGAACGGGCCGAGGCGGGTCGCCAACTCGAGGTTGCTCATCGTCTCCTCGAGTCCTGGCCCCCAGGCGCAGACCTCATCGGCCCAAGAAAAGACGAGATTTTGCCCGCGAAGTTGGCCCGGCTCGCTCGAGCTGAACGCCAGCGCCTCGACGCCGTTCGCCCAGCGAACCCGCCGACTGCCAGGGAGGTACTCGCAGCGCGCCCACGGCGCCGACCGGGCAATGACACCGGACACGCCCAAGATTTGGTTGTCCCGCACGTCTTCGGACGAGCGACCAACGATTCCGATTCGCGCCGCCTCGGGTTGGAGCTGCCCGAGCTGAATCAGGCGGCCGCACTGCTGCGCGACCAGGTTGACGTGTTCGGCCGCTGCGCGGTTCTTTCCCCAGAAACGTCCGCAACGCCAGCTCAGAATCCGACGGTCGGTGTTGACGAGCTGCGAGGGGCGCGCGTTCAATGCCCAGATCCACGACGGTCCCGCCTCCCACGCTGACAGGGCGGCCCAGTCCCCGGGCAGGGGCGCCGAGCAGAAGTCCTGCAAACGCATGCGCTGGAGCTCGTCGCGGACGCGCTCCGGACCGAGGGTGGCGGTCATTCGGTCGAGCAGGGAGAGCTCGGCGGCTGGCAATGCCGCGGTCGAAGGCGTGGCGATCATAATTCGCCTCCGGGTTGCCGCGCGCGTAGGTTCAAAACGGGATGTCGTCGTCCGAACCCGCAGCCGGCGGTCCGGCCCGTCGTCCAGACGGCTCGGGAAGCGCCTGCTGGACCGGCGGACCCTCGCCAGCCCCCGCACCACCGCCCAGAAACACCACTCGGTCGGCCACGATGTCGGTCGCGTAGTGCTTCTGGCCGTCCTTGTCGTAGGAGCGGGTCTGCAGCCGCCCCTCGACGTAGACCGAGCGGCCCTTGGCCAGGTACCTGCTGCAGCTTTCGGCCTGGTCGCCCCAGACCGTGACCCGGTGCCACTCGGTCTTCTCCTGCTTCTGCCCCGCCTTGTCCTTGTAGACGTCGGTGGTGGCGATCCGCAGGTTGCACAGCGGGCGGCTGGAGGGCGTGTACTTCAACTCCGGATCGGCCCCCAGGTTCCCGATCAAGATGACCTTGTTTACGCTTCCCATGGCGCTCTCCTTTGCGTGTTGGCGGTGACATCGGCGGTGGGGTCATGGCGTGCCACCTCCGCGCGAAACGTCGCCCTGGCGCGAAGCCTGTGCGTCGGGCGTGGCTTCTGCCGGGCCGGCGTCGTCGCTGAGGTCAGCAAGAGCGCTCCGGAGCGCGTCGAGCTCGGCGTCGCGGACGGCGAGCGTCCCGGAGAGGGCGCGGCGGCCGTCGGCGAGCTGCAAGTCGTGGACGGCGACGAATACGACCCCGTGGGTGCGCGCGACGCGCAGCTCCCGCGTGCCGCAGAGCGGGTAGCGGTGGGCGGTCATGGGCGCACCTCCCGGCGCGACGCTGCCCGCTTCCCTTCGGCCAGGTCATCCCGCAGCGTCCGCCTGATTTCTTGCTCGTCGAGGCCAGCCGCCAGCCCCGCCATCGTGAGCTCCGCGCGCACGAGCGCCCGAGGCAGATCGTCCCCGAGGTCGCGACCGCAGCGGAGCCATGCGGCGACCAGGCGGTGGTTGCGACCGCCGACCGGCGTCTCGGGATCGGGGAGCCGGGCAACATCCAGCCGGTTCACGATCCGCCCTCCGGCGGGTCGATTGGCCACGTTTTGGCCACGTCGGCGGCTTCCGTCTCGCCAAGCGCCGGCAACTGCTCGGTTTCCTCGGGGAGAGCTACGGTTTGGGGAACCGTTGCAGACGGCCTGGCGTGGTCCGCGACGTGCTCGAGCACCGCCATTGCGCCCGCTTGCGCATCGAGGATCATCTGCTCGATCCGCTGGCGAGCGGCGTCGGGTTGCCCGCCAAGCGCGTCGGGTCCGCCGCGTCGAATCGTCGCGTCGATCGCCTGCGGTGCCTTGCCCAAGCCGCGATCCAGCAGCTCCTTGCACGCGGCTACGGCGGCCGAGCCCCGCCCGCGTGCCAGCACTACCAGGCGCTCGATGGCCTCCGGGGCGTAGCTGCGCGCGAGCTCGCCGATGCCATGGACGTCTTTCGGTCGGCCGCTCGGGTTCGCCAGGTTGCCCGGCTGGAAGCGCCCGGTCGTCGCGGAGCGTCCGGATCCTTCCCGAATAGCCGGCGGGTTGGCCGGCCCGCTCACGCTGCACCTCCTTCGTCCGACCCATCGAATAGGCGAGGGTCCGGTGTATCGCGGTGTATCGGTGTATCGGTGTATCGGGTGTCTTCAGTGGTCTCAGGTGGCCGAGACACCGACACCCCTGGTGTATCCGGTGTCTCCGGACACACAGGGGGGTAT
>DASRLC010000433.1:0-7794 GCA_035648655.1 Polyangia bacterium | reverse complement strand
CCGCCTCCGGAATGAATGCCCGGACGATGTCCCACTCCGCGTCGGTCAGATCGGTAGGGTACGGTGTTCGCATTCACCCATCTGCGGCTGTCCCTCGGACAAGGCAAATTTCTTGCGGGATTTTCTGTAGGACACCCTCTTAGGCATTCCCCGCGCTACGCACCGCCAGCCAGGTCCAAGGCTCCGCAGCGGGTCGCGAGCGAGACTACGAGTATATTCCCTGAAAGCGTTTGTCTGATCTCGGCCACAGTTGTCACGGAAAGTTACTCTGCCGAGACCGATTCTCCGCCCCGTTCGAACCCCGCGCCGTCACCTGCTACTCTCGCGCGCAAATGCGCTGGAACATCGGGCCCTTCGGGGTCAAAGACCTCTTCACCCTGATCAACCTCTTTGGCGGCGTGGCGGCGATCCACTTCGTCCTGGTCGGTCGGTTCGAGCTGGCCGGCTACGCGCTGCTGGTCGGTTACCTGTTCGGCGACTCGCTGGACGGGATGGTGGCGCGCGCCACCAAGACCTCCAACCAGTTCGGCAGCGAGCTCGACACCGCGACCGATCACTTCTCGCAGGCCATCGTCCCCGCCATCGTCGTCTACGCGGTCTACGCGCGCGGCGGGCACACCACCGCCGGCATCGTCTTGATGGGCGTGATCGTCACCTGCGCCACCATCCGGCAAGCCCTCTTCTCGGTGGCCAAGCTGGGCGATCCGCTCATGTACTGCGGCCTGCCGCGCACCGTGAGCGGCTACGCGTCCATGGCCTTCGTGCTCTCGCGCTTCTTCTTCCGGGGCGACCTGGGGTTCGCGTTGGGCGATCTCCTGATCCCGGCCTTCGCGCTCATGAACCTACTGCCCATCCCCTACATGACCCACCGCGGGGGCCGGCGCATGCAGTGGTACGTCCGGATGGTGGTGATCGGGTTCCTGATCACCCCGACGGCCGCCTTCATCCTGGCGCGCCCCTACACCTTCGACGTCCTGTTCTTCTGGCTGTTCGGCTACGCGGCGACCGCCTGGATCCCACTGCACCCCGAGGAGAAGCGGGCCTTCTTCACCCGCTACCGCGCCTGGGCCGCGGAGGTCAGCCGCCCGTAGATCCAGGAAGAGTGGGGGTGGGAGTGGAGGCGGGGTGTGGGCGGAAGGGCGCCGCCGGGCGTCCGATGCAGCCCGGGACGGGACACCACGACGGCCCGGATTGCGGCTACCCCACACCTACGCTAGATTTCGCCGCCCGTGTCGCTCAACTCATGGCCGGTCACCGGCGCGGAGCCCGCGCCGAGCTTCGACCTCCTCGCGAACGGGACGGCCGCCTACGAGCGCATCCACCGCCGGATCGCCGAGGCGCGGCGTAACGTCATGCTGCGCTGCTTCGAGTGGCGTGACGACGACACCGGCCAAGCGCTGGCCCGCGCGCTGCTGGCGGCCGCCGAGCGGGGCATCGCGGTCACCATTTACAAGGACCGCGTCGGCCGCCACTACGAGCACCTGGAGGCGACCAAGCAAAGCTTCTTCCACAAGCGCTTCGATCTTGGCGGGCGCCTGCAGACCTGGGCGCTCATGGCCTTCTACGGCCGCTGGGGCTCGTTGCGTCAGAATCCGAGCCCGCTGGCCGACGCGCTCGTGCGCCACCCCAACGTCACCTTCGTCGACAACAAGCGTTTCGATCACGCCAAGCTCTATGTCGTCGACGACGAGACGGTAATCCTGGGCGGCATGGGGATCGGCGACGACTTTCGCGACGTCAATGTCGACTTCATGGTCGAGATCACCGGCGGCGGCGCGGCCGCGCGCCTGAGTGACCGCTACGAGGGGCGGGCGCCGTTCGATGCCGGCCGATCGTTCGACTACCTGCTGCACACGTTGCGCAGCCAGGACCCCAAGGCGCTGGCGGCGCAGCGGTTCGAACTCATGGCCGGCGTCCGCGAACGGCTCACCATCGCGATGGCGTACCTGGGCCACCGGCCTTCGACCGACGTGCTGGTGGCGGCCGTCCAGCGCGGCGTCAAGGTCACGCTGCTGACCGCGGCGCGCGCCAACGTCGGCGGCGACCTCAACCTCGCCACCTGCGCCGAGCTGCTGCGCCGGACCGGCAGCCCCGAGAACCTGCGTATCGTGCTCCACCCGCGGATGGTGCACGGCAAGGCCATCGTGGGCGACGGTGAGTGGGTCGACCTCGGCTCGGCCAACTTCACCCAGCTTTCGCACGGAGACTACGAAGAGGTCGACCTGTTCTGCCGCGACCGGATCTTCGCCAGGAGCGTCGAACAGGCCATCGAGGACAACGCGCAGGTGGGGCGTCCGGCCCAGCTCCCGCTGGTGTACAACCGCCTCAACGAAGGAATGGAGCGCCTGGTCAGTGCGTTCCACGCACGGAAGAAACGGCTCTAGGCTCGGCCGCCTCGACCGGCGCACGCTGATACTTCCCGAGGCTGCGCAGCGTCTCCGCGACACCGATGATGGCGGCCACCAGCGCCATCCGGCTGCCGTAGGCGGGCAGCGCCAGCGCGCCGCCCAGCAGCAGCACCTCGGTCCACAGGCTGGCCGCCCAGGAAAAATCGGCCACGCCGCGGTGGGCGGCGAAGTTGTCGAGCGCGCCGCTGGCCATCACGCTCGACAGCATCACGATGACGACGACCGCTGAGAGATGTCCGATGGCGAGCGCCGCCAGCGCCACGATCGGGAGCAGAAAGCCGGGCACCAGGCGCAGCCAGTGCAGCGCGCGGTGCGGGATGGCCGATCGCAGGTACGGCAGGCCGACCGCCAGATAATCGAGCGCGCTGTACCAGGTGATGAAGACGACGCCCGCCATCAGGAGGACGTGGCTGACGCGGGGCCCGAGAAAGGCCGCCCCGAAGATCGGTACCATCACCCAGGCGGCGATCTCGAAACCGCGCCAACGCTCATGGGCGACCAGCCGCCCGATCAATACGACGGCCAACGCGACGCCGAGCGGGATCCCGAACAGGATCGGCAGCCGGGCCGCACCGACGAGCGGGATGAGGACCAAGAAGGCGAAGGCGATCATCTGAACCCAGGTCTTGGCCTTGGCGACGCCCGAGCTGCGCAAGCGGCGCCCGCCCAGCTCGAGGCTGGAACGCATGACGGTGACCAAAAGCTCGCGCGAGAAGATGGCGGCCGCCACCCACCAGGGCATCCCGCCGCGCGCCACGAAGCAGCCGTAGCAGACGACGATGAAGATCTTGTCCGCCACCGGATCGAGCAGCGACCCGAGGACGGTCGGCCCATGCTTGCGCGCCAGATACCCGTCGAGGAAGTCGGTGAGCCCAATCAGCGTGCCGATGATGACGCCGATGACTTGGGTGCGCGCGCTGCCGAACAGGGTGCCCCCGACCAAGGGCATCGCGATCAGCCGGACGAGAGTGACCTGATTCGCGGTGATGCGCATGGAACGATCGGGACGTTAGACGGCGCGCCGTCTGAACGTCAACCTCGCAGGCGAGCCAAACCGCCTCGACCGTGCGGCGGGCGGCCCGTCGCCGTCTTGGTCAGGTCTTGAGCTCGGCGTCCTCGGGCGCGGGCCGCGCCGTCGGGGTGGGCGTCGGCGCTCCGGCCCGCTCGTCGAGCAACGCCAGCGCGACCGCCAGCGCCCGCCGGGTCTTCTCGGTGGTCCTCTCGTCGGCCCGGATGCGTTGAAAGGCGCGCATGACCTGGTCCTCGTAGTCGGTCACCTTGGCCTCCAGCTCGGCGATGCGGTCGCGCCCTTGCGCCAGCCGCACCTCGCGGTTGCCGAGCTCGGCGCGCGCCTCGTCCTTGTCGGCTTCCAGGCCCGCCAGCCGGCGGTAGGCCTGCTCGATCTCCTGGATGCGCGCCGCCAGCTCGCCCTCCGCGCGCGCCGCGCGACCGAGCGCCTGGTCGTAGTCGGCCCGGTGCTTCTCGGTCTGATCGGTCTTCTCGGTGAGGTGGCGGCGCTCGATCTCGGTCACCCGCAGGTGGTGCTCCTCGTCGCGCGAGGCGAGCTCCGTTCGGCGCCGCGTCTCGGCCGACTCGAGCTCCGAGATACGCCGCGCCTCCTGCTCCGCGATGTCGCGCTGGCGCCGGTCCTCGGCCGCCGAGGTCTCCTCCTCGTGGCGCCGCCGCATGCCCAGGATCTCGTTGCGGTGATCGCGCTCCTTCTGCTCGGTGAGCGCCTCGTAAGACTGGCGTTCGGATCCGAGCTGGATGGCCTGCTCCTCGCGCGCCGCGGCGATGGCCTTCTCGTGCTCCTTGCGCAGCTTCGAGACCTCGGCGGTGAGCCGCTCGCCGGCCTGGGCCTGCTCCTCGGCCAGACGCCGCTGCAGCGCCTCGATCTCGGCGCGGTGCGCGACCTCGTTGCGGGCCAGCTCGGTCTGCCGAGCCGACTCGGCCGACGCCAGCGCCTGGCCGTGCTCGTCGGAGAAGCGCGCCACCTCGGCCCGATGCGCTTCTTCCAGCTCGGCCAGCCGGGTCTCCATCTCGCCGCGCAGCCGATCGACGTCCGAACGGGCCCGCACCTCGTCCTGAATCGCGCGCTTCTTGATGGCGTCGATCTCGTCGTGCGACTTACGAAGCTCCGCCTGCGCGTCCTCGAGCCGGGCCCGCAGCCCCTTCTCGCGCTCGGCCGACTTGTCGCGATCCTGCACCAGCTCGGCGGCCCGCTCGTTGGCGGCCACCAAGTTTTGCTCGAAGCCTATGGTGCTCTCCTCGAGATCGCGCCGCGCCCGCTCGAGCTCCCGGATCTTGTCCTTGTGATCCAGGATCTGACGCTCCTTGGCGTCCAGCGCATCGCGCAGATCTAGGATGTCCTTTTCCTTCTTGTTGATGATCTCGCGCAGCCCCAGGAACTCCCGTTCCTTGGAGAAGGTGGCCGACTGCGTGAAGCGCTCGCGCGCCTCCTCGATCTCTTTGCGCAGCGTCAGGCGCTCGTTCTCGAGCGACTGGATCCGCGCCGCCAGCTCGGTGTTGCGGGCCTCGGCTTCGCGCGCGCGTGTATCATCGGCGATCGGGGATATCCCGAAGCTCTCGGCGATGATGCGCCCACCGGTCTCCGTCGCGAGATCTTCGAAGGCAACCTCATCCGGCATGGGAGGCACCTCGTCCGGGGTTGGCGGCGCGTCGGCGGCGGCCTGCGAGGATACTGCGGGGGCGATCGCATCCGCGGGCACCGGCTCGGGGCCCAAGGTCGCCCCAGTCCGGTAGGCGTCCGGATCGAACTCCGTGCGCGACGGCGCCGCCTCGTCGGTGGCCGCCAGCACGTCCCCCGTCCAGCCCTGTCTGGGCTCCTTGGTCGCGGGCGGCTGCTCCCACCCCAGGTTGGGCGGCAGATCGTCGTCGGACCACAGGTTGCGCAGATCGACGGTGTCGTTGGCGTGCTGCGATCCACCTTCGGGCGAGCCGGCCTCGAGGGCCGCGAAGGCCGCCTGCGTCTCGGGATCGAACTTCTCCCCTTCGAAGGGGGCGCTGGCCATGTGCGCCTCGGGCGCGACGCGCTCCTCCGAAGTGTCGCGCGGGTTGGCGGTCTCGGCCACCGCCCCGTAGGCGCCATTGGGGTCGATCGCCAGCGTCTGCTCCTCGTCGGTGGAGGCGCTGCTCACGATGTCGATGTCGTCGTCCTCGGCGAGCACGATGTCCGAGTCGGCGTCCAGCTCATGGACCTCTTCCTCGTCGCCCTTGGCCGTGGTCGACAAATCCAGCTTGAGCAGCCCGCCGACCTTGGCCAGCAGATCGCGGTCGTCGATCGGCTTGAGCAGATACTCGTCGGCGCGCGACTTCAGCTTGCGGTGTTGCTCGAAGGTGGCCAGCGTCTCCTCGCCCGAGATCAGCACCAACGGGACCTCGCGCAGGCTGGGGCTGCGGCGGAGCTTGTTGCAGATCGCATAGCCGATCTTCTTGGGCTCGACGCTCAGGATGATCACGGCCGGTCGTTCGGTGCGACCCCACTCCATCGCGTCGTCGCCGTCCGGGATGTTTTTGACTTCAAATCCGTTCGGCTCGAGGAGCCGGCGAAGCTGCTCCGCCGTGGCGGCTTCGGGTTCGATGCACAGCGCGATTCGGTCGGCCATCTCGCCTCCTCTAGAATGGAAACCCGGACGGGCTCCCAACCCCTCCCGCGGCGGCGACGACGCGGCGCGAACCGGCCGATCTCCGTACGCGAGGGACCGCCTATCCTAACAGAATCTTTGGCCTCAGCGGCCGAAAGAGGTGGTGACCAGGCGCGTGAGAGTGTCCTCGTCGATGTCCGAAGTCACGACGTAGCCGAGGCCCCGATCTCGATAGGTGGCGGTCGAGATGCCGGGGCCGGCCTCGACATAGATTTCGCGGCCGTTGACGACCCGGCGCTCAGGCGCTTCCAGAGACTGATCGCGCGGATCGAAGACCAGGAACGCCACCCGATGACCGGTCTGCATCCGGTAGATGAGGTAGGCGGCCGGGTGCTCGCCAACGTTTACCAACCGCCCCCCCTGGCAGGTGGTGCCACTTCCGAGCGCCGGTGCGTGCATCGAAAAATCCAGCCGCCCCCGGAACCAGGACGCAATCGAACCGCAGTCGGACCCCGTGATGTCCATCGGCATCTCGGCGCGGTAGCTGCGCTGTGCCTGCTCCAAGAGGCCCGATTGGGACTGCCGGACCGTCCCGGTAATGGCGACCAGCAGCACCAGCGCGGCGGCGGCCGGTACCAGCCGCGGGTACGACAGCCAAGGCCAGCGGAGCGGCGCGATCTTCTGTGAGGCCAGGACCTCGTCGATGCGCAGCTTGAGTGCCAGCGGCACCACCGGCCGCGGCAGATGCGCACGAACCGCGGCCTTGAAGCGCGCCTCCAACCGGACCCGCGTGGCACAGCTCGGACAGGCCACCAGGTGCCGCTCGACCATCTCACGATCGACGCCGGCCAGCTCGCCGTCGACATAGGCCTGCCGGTAGCTGTCCACGTCGGCGCAGATCATGCGGCGCCTCCCCGATCGCGGCGCAGCCGGTAGGCGGCCAGATCGACCGGCGCCTCCGCCGACGTCATCTCGATGGCGCCGGGCGCCCCCTCCGCGGAGGCGGCTCTCGAATTCTCTTCCGAAGTCTCTCGGATAATCCCCTGCTCGACCGCGTACTGGCGCAGCAGGCCCTGCAAGATCTTGCGGCCTCGGAATAGCCTGCTCATCACCGTGCCCGCCGGGCAGTCCATGATCTCGGCGATCTCCTTGTAGGAGAAGTCCTCGAGATCGGCCAAGATCACCGCCATCCGGAAGTCCGATGGCACCGCCTCCAAGGCCTTCTCGACGTCGGCGGAGACCATCTGACCGAGCAGGGCGCTCTCGGCGTCGCGCGCGTCGGCCCCCGAGCCGCTCAGGAACTGTTCCAGGTTGGCCGGCGACGACTGCGCCTCCGACAGGACCACCTGTTCGCGCTCGCGCTCGCGGTAGCGATTACAGAAAGCGTTGGTCAGGATCCGGAACAGCCACGCCTTGCAGTTGGTGCCGGCCTGGAAGGTGTCGAAAAATCGGTAGGCCCGCAGCAGGGCGTCCTGAACCAAATCCTCGGCGTCCCGCTCGTTGCGGGTCATGCGCAGTGCGGCGGCATAGAGTGCCCCAAGATGGGGAAGCGCCTCGCGCTCGAAATCTGACTGTACCGGCCGACGTTTCATTCGATTGCGCTCGCCTAGGTAACCACCACCCGGTCTTAGTTTATTCCAAGCGCGTGAGCGACGACGGGCTCTGCCCGGCGACGCTCATCCGCGGGGGTTCTAAAGGACCCTCCCAGGGTCCTTTTGTTCGTAGTCGCGTGAGCGACGACGGGCTCTGCCCGGCGACGCTCATCCGCGGGGGTTCTAAAG
>DASRLC010000432.1:0-32847 GCA_035648655.1 Polyangia bacterium | reverse complement strand
CAGATCGCAACGCCCCGCCGTCGCCACCAAGACCTGATGGCCGAGCCCGGCGGCCACTTCAATCACCAGCGGCAGCCGCTGCACCCGCCCCGAGGATCCGAGCGTCAGATAGATCGTCGGGCGCTGAGGATCGAGATCCTTCCACCAGGGCGGTAGCGCGACCGGCGGGGACCACAGCACCGGGCCTAGGTAGTGCTGGTGCGGGGGCAGATTCGCGGTCGGAACCAGCGCCGGCACGTCGGGGTATAGCGTGTGGTCGGCGTGGGTGAGCACCTCCGGCAGGCTGCCGAGCTTCGGCAGGCCGTGGCGCGCCCGCAGTGCGTTCACCGGGCGGGCGAAGTGGGCGAAGACGTGCGGCAGCGCCTTGCCAAAGTAGCGCGCCGCCATCGGCACGCCGAGCAGTCGGACGATCGGGTGGTCCGGGAGCGGAAATCCGTGGCGCGTGGCGTACGGGCTCCAGTAGGCGTTGATGAGGCAGGCGTAGGGAATCCGATCGATCGCCGTCGACACCGACAGCGAGAGGCGCAGATCGCCCACCACCAGGTCGGGACGCACTGAGCTGAAAAGCGCGGTCTCCTCACGGACGTAACCCGCCAGCGTCCGAGCGCCGTAGAGCCGGCGGCCCGACGCGAACCGCGACTCGATGACGGCCGGCGACAGCGAAACGATCGGATGGCGGATGAAATTCGTCCCGGCGAAGACCTGCGGGTCGAAGCGGGCCGAGGCGAAGTGGACCTCGGTGCGGGCCGGATCGAGCGCGCGCGCCAACGTCGCGAGGCGCACCACCTGCGCCAAGGTGACCGCTTCGGCGACGAATAGGACGCGGCGCACGGGGTCAATCGCAGTCGCGGAGGGCGCCCTGCGCCAGCTGCCGCCACTCGGCGACGTCGGGGCCGAATCCGTCCAGATCGCGCCGGTTGGCCACGGCCAGCGCCAGCCGCCGGGCCCGCACGCAGTCGTGGTAGTCGACGAAGAAGGCGGCCGCCATGGCCTGGTTGCCGGGGAAATCCGGCGCCCGTTGCAGCGCCAGCTGAAAATAGGCCGCGGCCTTCTTGGACGAGCCGATCGAAATCAGCGCGGGCGCTTTCCAGTACAGGTTGGCCAGGCTGCGCGCAGCGGCGGCGTGGTCGTAGTCGGGGTGGAGCCGCTCGAGGCGGAGCAGCGTCGACTCGATCTCGCCAATCTTGCCGAGCGCGCTCAGCTTGCCGTGGGTCAGCGCCTCGCCGGCTAGGTTGGCGGCCAGCCAGAGCAGGGCGCCCGGATCGTCGGGCCGCGTTTGCAGGGTCTGACGGGCGACGTCGATGCCGTGCTGGTAGTGCGGGCGCGCCTCGCTGTCTTGGCCCGCCGCTTTGCCGGCCCGATAGGCCGCTTCGGAAGGGCCGGGGCTTTCAGCGCCCATCGTCGGCCCCGCGCCCGCAAACAGGCCCAGTGAAACCAACCACCCGGCCACGCCCCGCGGCCGGCGGTTCAACGGGGCACCGCATGGACCAAACGATCGAGGGCGGCCAGCGTCTCGCGCACGCCCGCGTAGCCGCGCCAATACCACAGCCACCAGCCTGCCATCATCACGCCGTGGCCGATCAGGATGAAGACGTGGCTCCACATCTCGACGGGGTCGGACTTGCCAGCCAGGTAGCGTCGCCAGTGCATCGCTTCGTCGACCAGGCTGTAGATGAAGGAGAGGAAGGTCAGCACCAGCGCCGGGACGGCGGCGGCGGTGGCGCCCGAATAGGCGGCGCAGAGCAGAACGCAGCTGGTGACGCCGGCCAGGATGATGATCCGATGGACCAGCGCCTCGCCGCCGCGCAGGGCCTCCTTGTAGATCGTCCGGTGTCCGATGGTGTCGAGAGCGATCGCGAAGGTGAAGATCAGCGCGCCGATCGGTACCAGCGTGGCCTCGGCGGGGAGCGGCGCGCCGGCGTGGCGGCCGAGCCAGACGAAGCCGCCGGTGCTGAAACAGAGGCCGAGCATGAGACCGACCCAGGCCACGTAGACCACCCAATCGATCGGTTGAAACTCGCGGAGTCGCCCGACGTATTGCGCCACCTGCCCCCAGGCCGACAGCTCGCGGTACGCCTGGTTGGCGGGAGTCGGCCGGCGGGCCATCTGAATGCGCGCCTTCACGATCGGGCCCCCGGGGCCAAAGCGGGCGCAGACCACTCGGCGGCCGAGCCGATCGGGAGCTCGAATGGCAGCGGCAGCGGCTGGCGCTCGCGGCGGCCGCCGGGGATCGAGACGTCGTCGTCCTCGGTCCGGTGCGACCACAGCGTGGCGGCCAGCGCGCGCAGCGCCAGCCAGGCCTTGCGAGCCCGAGATACCACCGCGCGACCGGCGTCGACGTCGAAACCGCGGCGGGCGATCTGCCGGCCGATCTCCGCATAGATGAGGCCGGCCGCGCGGATCGCGACCACGCACGGCAGCGGCAGAGCGGACATTCCATCGTCGCCGGAGCGATAGAAGCCCTCGGCGCGCCGGAGCAGCTCGGCCACCACCGGTCGGGCTTCGTGGTCGGTACCGGTGTGCGCCCGGACCGCGGCCAGCCAGGCTTGCGGCAGATAGACCCGATCGCGGCGCTGATCCTCGGCGACGTCGCGGCAGATGTTGGTGAGCTGCATCGCGATGCCCAGATCCGCGGCCCGGCGCAGGGCGGCCGGGCTCCTCACGCCCATGATGTGCGCCGTCATGAGCCCGACCGTGCCGGCGACCCGGTAACAGTAGAGCAACAGATCGTCGAAGGTCTGGTAGCGAACCCGGCCGACGTCCATGGCCATTCCGGCGACCAGATCCTCGGCGTAGCGCCGCGGGATCGACCGCCGCCGCACGACGCGCCGAAAGCCTGCCAGGACCGGGTCGGCCGCCTCCAAGATGTCGCCAGACGGATCGTAGACGCGATCCAGCTCGGCGCGCAGGCGCTCCACGGCCGCCGCGCGCGAGGGCACCTCCGCGGGCCCGTCCACCGCGTCGTCGCAGCGCCGGCACCAAGCGTAAAGCGCGGTGGCGTCTTGCCGACACCAGGCGGGCAGGAGCCTCCCGGCGAACGCGAAGCTCTTCGAGCTCCGCGCCAGGATCCGGCGCGCGGCGCGTGCGCTCGTGTCCGTCATGACGCCGCCGCCGCCTGCTGCCACCCGAGATCCTCCAGCACCAGGCGGACCGTGGCCTTGGCCGAGTTGATGACGCCCGGAACGCCGGCGCCCGGGTGGGTCCCCGCGCCCACGATGTAGAGGTTGGCGATCTCCGGATCGCGGTTGTGCGGGCGGAAGTAGGCGCTCTGCGCCAGCCGCGGCGCGATCGAGAACGCCGAGCCCTGAAAGGCGTTGAGCTGATCGCGAAAGTCGATCGGCGAGAACACCCGCTTCACCACGATCTCTTGCCGCAAGTTCGGCAGGATCTCCTCGAGCGAGGCCAGGATCCGATCGGCGTAGCCCTCGGACTCGCGGGCCCAATCGACCGGCGCGGAGCCGAGGTGGGGCACCGGCGCCAGCACATAGAACGACTCACCGCCCGGCGGGGCCAGGCTGGGATCGGTCACCGTCGATTGGTGCAGGTAGAGGCTGAAGTCCGGCGGCAGCGCCGGCCCGTGGAAGATCTCCTGCAGCATCTCGCGGTAGCGGGGGCCGAACACCACCGTATGGTGGGCCATGCCGGGGTATTTACGTTTGGTGCCGAAGTAGATCACGAACAGCGACATCGACCAGTGCATCCGCTCGAGACGCCTGCGCCGCGCGTCGGCGGCGGGGACACCTTGGTAGAGGCGCGCGTAGGTGTGGTGCACATCGGCGTTGGAGACCACCGCGCGGAAGAGCTCGTCGCCGCCGCCGGCGCTCACGAGGTGGTCGGTGCCGCCATCGTGTGACATGAGGCGGATGCGCTCGACCGGCGTCGACAGGCGCAGCTCGCCGCCCAGCCGCCGGTAGAGATCGCAGAGGCCGCGCACCAGGGCGCCGGTCCCGCCGCGCGGGAAGAACACCCCCCACTTGCGCTCGAGGAAGGGAATGAGCGTGTAGATGGCGCTGGTCTCGAAAGGGTTGCCGCCGATGAGCAGCGCGTGAAACGACAGCGCCTGGCGCAGCCGCTCGTCTTTCACGAATCGGCCGACGGCGGCGTAGACCGAGCGATCGGCGCGCAGGCGCGCCAGTTGCGGCGCGACCCGCACCATGTCGACGAAGCGCAAGAAGGCCGCGTCGACCAGGCCGGTGTAGCCGGCCTCGAAGACCCGCCGGCTGTAGTCCATGAAGCGCTCCCACCCGTCGAGGTCTTCCGGCGCGAGCTTCGCCACCTGGGCGTGGATGAAAGCCGGATCGCCGTCGTAGTCGAACCGAGAACCGTCGGGCCACAGCAGCCGATAGAACGGCCGCACCGGATCGAGCGTCACGTGATCGGCCATCCGCTCGCCGGCCAGCTCGAACAGCTCCTCGAGGCAGTGCGGCGCCGTGATGACCGTCGGCCCGGCATCGAAGGTGAAGCCCTGCTCCTGGTAGACGTAGGCGCGGCCACCCGGCCGATCGCGGGCCTCGAACATGACGGTGGGGACGCCGGCGGCTTGGAGCCTGATCCCAGCCGCCAAGCCCCCGAATCCACTGCCCACGATCGCGATCCTGCGGTCAGCCATATGATGCCTCCAGCCGTTCGATCTCCGCCGCCAGCAGCGACAGCTCGGCGCGATCGCCGACCTGGGCGCGAAGATCCTCGAGCGCGTGATCCAGATAGGCCCCCGCCTGCCGGCGGCCTTTAAATCCGACCGCCATCCGGAGCGCGGCGGCCAGCCGCCGTGCGCGGGTACCGTCGGGATCTTCCTGATCGTCGAGCGCCCGGACGGCCGCCTGCAGATCGTCGAAGACGCCGTCATCGAGATCCATGGCCGCGCGCGCCCAGGGCCAGGTCGGCCGCCCGTTGCGGAGATCCTCCAGCGCTTTGGAATCGCGCGCTTCGGCGGCCGGGGCGGTCAGGTTGCCGAAGTCGTCGAGCATCTGCAGGCCCACGCCCAGCCGACGGCCGAAGCGCGCCAACGCCTCGATTCGCGCGGGGGGGGCGTCGGCGGCCAGGGCTGCGACCCGGGCCGACAGCTCCATCAAGGCGCCGGTTTTCAACATCGTCGTGCTGACCACCGCGCGGTAAATCCACGCGCGCGGCATCCGGCCCACCGAGACCGAGAGATCGAGCGCCTGGCCCAGGTGCCCGCGGTAGAGGGCGTCCACCAGCGCGCCGCGGATCCGATCGCGCGAGCCCGACGGCAGCGGGAGCTGGTCGACCTGAGACATGGCCCAGAAGTACATCCAGCTTCCGGCGTTGAGCGCCCGCGGCAGGCCGTGAATGAGATGAAGGCAGCTGCCCCCGCGGCGGCGCGTCGAGCCGTCCTCGATGTCGTCGATGATCAGGCTGCCGGCGTGCACGATCTCGACGGTGGCGGCCAGGCGCGCGGGCGCGTCGCCCGGCCCGTCGGCCAGCCGCCAGGCCAGTTGGCACAGGCGGGCCCGAAATTGCCGGCTCGGGCGCGCCAAGATGTCGCGGGCGATGTCGCCCAGCGCCTCGTCCCAGATCGCGCGCGGCAGCTCGGGCGAGGCCATCGGCTCGGGCCAATCCTCTGGGTGGATGCCGGGCAACAACCAGTCGGGCGACAGCGCTTCATCGGCCAGCGGCGCGAAGCCGGTCGGGGCCGGCGTACGGTGGCGCGGCCGCGCGCTCATGCCATCTCCGCGCGCGGGCGCCAGAGGTGTTTCCAGGAGAGGCCAGCCGGCGGGCGCCCGAGCAAGATCCGCGCGCGATCGAGCAGCGTGCTACGCGAGGCGTAGAAGCGCGCAATGGTCGGCTCGGGTAGGCGGTAGAACCGATCGAGCGCGGTCCATCGCGCCGCTGGCGGCATGGCGTCGAACATCAAACGATTGAGCAGGTGGCCGAAGCGGCGTTGCGGCGCCAGCTCTCGGAACAGCCCGCGCACCGCCTCCCGCGTCTCGGCCGCCGTGCGGGCCTTGGCCACCGCCACCGCCACCCGCGCCGCCAGCGGCAGCGAATACCCGGTCACCGGGTGAAAGAATCCGCCGCGGTAGCCCACCGCGATCGGTGCTTCCTGCCGCGGGTCGTTCGGTTCGGCGGCGGCCTCGCCCAGCGGCAGTGCCAGCACACCGGTCTCGCGGCGGAGGACCCGCGTGACGTGGGCGCCGTGCTCGGCCGCGTAGGCCAGGATCCGGCGCTCGAGCTCGAAGGCGTCGAGGCGGGCGTTGCCGCTGTAAATGGTGTCCTCGATGAGCACCCGGCGCGGCGAGAACGGCAGCACGTAGACGAATCGGTACCCGTCGCGTTGGGGCACGGTGGCGTCCATCAACACCGGATCGGCCCAGGGGCCGTCGGCGCCAAGCTCTAGCTCGAGGCCCAGGAACTTCTGGAAGCCGAGGCGTCGGGCGGGCGGGGCGGCCTCCGGACCGCGCGCGTCGAGCACGACGCTGGCCCGCAGCGCCGTTCCGTCATCGAGGTGCACCGCGCGCGCCTCGACCGCCGCGACCCGCCGGCCGAGCACCACCCGAGCGCCGGCCTGTTCGAGGCGCGCCGCGAGCAGATCGGCGAACCGATCGCTGGTCACCGAGGCATAGCCACTGACGAAGATCCGCTCCCGGCCCGGGAAGCGCACCCTCTGCCCGGGCCACTGCCGGCACAACAAAGGCGCCAGCAGAGCCGATCCCTCGGCGTCGAGATCGGTCTCGTGGAACGACCAGGTGTGGTTGCCGCCCAGCCGCTGGCCCTGCTCGACCAACGTGAGCCCGCGTCCCCGCCCGGCCTGGGCCAGCGCCAGCGCGACCAGACCTCCGGCCAGCCCTCCGCCCACGATCACGTGCGTCACGGGGCGCCCTCGAGCGCAAAGACCTTCGAGATCGCGGTGCGCCGGAAATCGAAGATCTGGCGCAGCTGGCGCTTCACGAAGAGGGTGCGCGCGATCTCGCCGAGGGGACCGAGGGGCAGCTCGTATTCCACGCGATCGCGGACCAGCGTGCCGCCCGGGGCGTCCGTGAATTCGTGCGTGTGGCGCCAATAGCGGTAGGGCCCGGCGGCCTGCACGTCGACGAAGCGGACCTCTGGCTCGAACGCTTGGATGATCGTGCGCCAGCGGAAAGCCAACCCGAAGAGCGAGATTCGATAGTCGATCTGTGCGCCGGGACGCATCTCGATCGGCGGCCGGCTCTGGATCTGGAAGCGCAGCGAGGCGGGGGTGAGCTTCTCCAGGTTGGCCGCGTCGGCGAAGAAGGCGAACACCGGCCCGCGCGGTCGCGCCACCAGCTGTTCGCGTTCGAGTAAGTGCCTCACATCCGGGTGAACGCGCCAGCGGCGCAAACGGTTACGCGTCTTCACCCGGATTGGATCTCGCCGCCTCTGGATAGGCGAGTCGGGCGGTCGGCCCTAGGCCTGTTACCATTCGGGCCGGTCGCGCGTATGCATCCAGGAAAGGTGAATGATCCGGATTCGGACGACGCCCTGATGACGCGATTTTGTGGCGGCGACGAGGCGGCCTTCGAGGTCCTCTACGACCGCTACGCGCTTCAGCTCGAAATATTCTTGCGTCGTCTGGTGCGGGACAGGAGCCTGGCGGAGGATTTATTGCAGACCACCTTCTTGTCGTTCGTGCGTGCCCGCGGCCGGTATGTTCCCACCGCGGGCGTGCGGGCCTGGATCTTCTCCATCGCGGCCAACGCGGGTCGGGACGCTCTGCGCCGGCGGGGCGTGCGGCGCGAAGAGCCCCTTGGAACCGAGATCGACGACCTGAGCGCCGAGCCGCCGGTCGAGGGCGATCCGAAGGTGGCGCAGGCGGTCGAGGCGGCGCTGCAACAGCTCCCCGTTCAACAGCGCGAGGCGGTGCTTCTACATCAGATGCACGGTCTGACTTTCCCGGAGGTGGCGTCGGCGCTCGGCACCACGGTCGGTGCCGCCAAGGTCCGCGCGCACCGCGGTTATCAGCGCCTCAAGTTCCTGCTGGCCCCCTGGGAGAACCCATGAGCACCGACGATCCGATCGGGACGCCGTCCACCCGCCGAGGGACCGCGAGGCCTGCCCAGGCGCGGGCCCATGCCGCGGCGTTGGCGGAGCTGCGGCGCCAGCCGCGGGCGGTTTCGTGGCGCCGGAACGCGGCGCGCACTTTATTGTTGGTGCTGGCGACGACCGGCCTGGTGGTGGGGGCGGCGGTCGGGTCGTCGATCGTCGACTTCGCCTGGAGCAAGCAGCGGCTGCTCTCGCTGGGGCTGCTGGTGGCGCTGCAGGCGCTGGGGGTGGTGGCGGCGATCGCGCCGGGCCGGCGGGTGCTGCGCTGGGCGGCCGCGATCCTGGCGGCGCTGGCCGCCGGCGCGGTGGTGATCGGCCGCGGGGCCGGGCCGCTCGGCCCACCGGCCATCCCCTGCTGGGTGGTTCACGTGGCCATCGATCTGATTCCGCTCAGCGTGGTGCTGTTCGCGCTGCGGCGGTTCGCCTGGAGCCTGGCCCGCTCCGCGCTGGCCGGCGCCGCCGCGGCCGCCACGGGGGCGCTCGCTGGCGAGCTGAGTTGCTCCCGCGGTCCTGCCCACGCCCTCATCCAGCACGTCGGCGCCGGGTTGTTGATCGTCGCGGCCTGCGTTCTACTGTCGAGAATGCGGCGCCCCGAGACGTTCGCTTCCTGACCGTGGCTCGCGCGCGGGCGGCTCGGCCAGCGTGAAGAAGATGGTGGTCCCTTTTCCGACGGCGCCTTCGGCCCAGATCCGCCCGCCGTGCCGATCGATCACCCGGGAGACCGTGGCCAGGCCGATCCCCGTCCCCGGGAATTCGGCGCCCGAGTGCAGTCGCTGGAACGGCCGAAACAGCCGCTCGACGTAGGCCATCTCGAAGCCGGCGCCGTTGTCGCGGACGAAGTAGGTCCGTCGGGGTTGCCGGTCGTCGACGCCGAACTCGATGTGGGCCTGGGCGACCTTGCCCGTGAATTTCCAGGCGTTGCCGAGCAGATTGTCGAACACGATCCGAAACAGGTTGCGGTCGACGTTGGCGACCACGCCGGGCGGCACGTCGAACGTCACCTCGCGTTCCGGCTCGTGGGACTGGAACTCCTTGGCGACCAGCCGGACCAGCGCCGAGAGATCGACCTCGGCGCGGTTCAGATCGGCGCGGCCGATTCGCGACAGCGCCAGCATGTCGTCGATGAGCTCGCCCATCCGCTGGGCACCGGCGCGGATGCGCCGCAGGTAGTCCTGCCCCTTCTCGTCGAGACGCTCGCTGTGATCCTCGAGCAGCGCCAGGCTGAAGCCGTCGATCCCGCGCAGGGGTGCCCGCAGATCGTGCGAGACGGAGTAGCTGAAGGCCTCCAGCTCCTTGTTCTTGTGCTCGAGCTCGGCGACCAGGGCGGCGCGAATCTCGGACAGCTCGTGTGCGGCCCGCGACTCGGCGGCTTCGATCTCCTTTTGCAGCAGCTCTTCTCGAATGCGTCGATTCTCGTCTTCGAATTGCTTGCGGCGGATCTGAGCCCGCACGCGCGCCTTGAGCACCTCGAAGTCGCTGGATTTTGGGATGTAGTCGTCGGCGCCCGCGCCCAGCCCCTCGACCATCGCGTCGCGGCCCTCGAGCGCGGTGAGCATGATGAGGGGGACGTCCCGCATCATCGGCGCCGCCTTGACCCGCCGGCAGGTCTCCTGACCGCCCAGGCCGGGCATCTGCACATCGAGCAAGATGCAGTCGACCGGCTGGACGCTCAGCAGCTCGAGCGCCTCTTCCCCTGAGCGGGCCAGCACCACGTCGTAGCCCTCTGATCGCAGCGCGTCCGCCAGCGTCTGCAGGTAGGTCGGGCTGTCGTCGATGGCCAGGATCCGTTTGGGGCCGAGCAGACTGGTCGTTTCGTCGGTCGAGCGTCCCGAACCGGCGCTGCGCAAGACCGCCGCCAGCCGCGCGAGGATCACCCCGATGTCGTCGTCCTTGCGGACGAAGGCGTCGGCGCCCGAGTCGAGCGCCCGCAGCTCGGCGCCGTGATCCTCCGAGCCGGTCAGCATGAGGCAGGGGACGCCGCGCAGCGCCGCGTCCAGACGCACCCGGCGGATGACCGTCGCGCCGTCGATCCCCGGCAGCTCACCGTCGACCACGATGGCGTGGGGGCGCTGGCTGGCGGCCACCCGCAACCCTTCCTCGCCGCTCGCCGCCGACAGCACCGCGTACCCGGCCGACTCGAAGGCCAGGCGGAGCTCGCCGAGGAAGGTCGGGCTGTCGTCGATCACCAGCACCGTGGTGGCAGCCGAAGCCGCGGGCGCCCCGCGCCGCAGGAGCTCGCGGACCTTCGCGACGACGTAGTCGGTGTCGTAGGGCTTACCGACGTACTCGTCGGCGCCGGTCCGCATGCCGCGGATTCGATCTTTGACCTCGGCCTCCGACGAGAGCATCAGGATCGGCATCTGGGCGCCGCCGGCGGTGGCGCGGATCTCCTTCAGCAGATCGACGCCGTCGCCGTCGGGGAGCCGGACGTCGAGGATCAGGATCTCGACCGGCTCCTCTCGCAGGGCCCGGCGCGCGTCGGCGGCGCTCGCGCAGGGGAGCGCGCGAAAGCCGGCGGCCGCGAACGCGTCGGCCAGATTCATCCGAACGGTCAAGCTGTCATCGACGATCAGGATGGTTTCGTTCATGTCGGCCTAGACCTCGAAGAGCTCGATCGCGGGTCAGTGAGCCCGGCCAAACAGGGGCCGATCTGACCGATCGGAAGCACCCGCTCTGCGGCGCCCAGCAGGACCGCCTCGCGCGGCATCCCATAGACCACCGAGGTGGCCTCATCTTGCGCGATCGTGAGGCCGCCGGCCTGCCGGATGGCCAGCAGACCGGCCGCCCCATCCCGGCCCATCCCGGTCAGCAAGCAGGCGACGGTGCTGGCGCCGGTCTCGAGCGCGATCGAGTCGTAGAGCACGTCGATCGAGGGGCGGCAGGAGTGGCGCTCGGGGCCGGCGGTCAGGCGCAGGCGGCCGCCCTGTAGGGTCAGATGTCGTTCGGGGGGCGCCATGAGCACCCGGCCCGGCGGGCCGTCGAGCCGCTGTCCGTCGATGGCGAAGCGGACCTGCAGGCCGACCTGTCCGTCGAGCCAATCGGCGAACGAGGTTCCGAACGGCGCCCCGATGTGCAGAACCAGCAACACCGGCAGCGCGAAGTCCGCCGGCAGCGCACGCAGCACCTCGACGATCGCGGCCGGACCGCCGGTCGACGCGCCCACCGCCGCCAGGGTGAAGGGCCGCGATGTCGGCGGCGCGCCGAACGGCAAAGCGGCCGGTGCTCTCGATGGCGTGCCCAGGCGGCCGCGCAGGTGGGTGATGACCCGGATGCGCGCGACCAGCTTGAGCGTCGACAAGAACCGGGCCTCCCAGGCGCTGTCGCTGTCGTCCCCGAGCGGCTTTTCGAGCACATCGACCGCGCCTGCCGCCAGCGCCTGGTACATCCGGAACAGCTCGCCCCGGTTGGTCGACGACGAGACGATCAGGATCGGGGTGGGGCGGTGGGCCATGATCTGCTCGGTCGCGGCCAGGCCGGTCATGGTCGGCATCATCATGTCCATCGTGATGACGTCGGGCTGCAGCTTGAGACAAAGCTCGACCGCCTGACGCCCGTCGCCGGCCTCGCCGACCACGACCACCTCGGGATCGGTGGCCAGCACCTCGACCAGGCGTTGCCGCACGGTGACCGAGTCCTCGACCACCAACACCCGCAGCGGATTGGCCATCTAGCGCACCAGGCCCCGGATCAGCGCCAAGAGCTGACCTTGATCGAAGTCGCCCTTGACGACGTAGCCGCTGGCGCCGGCGTCCATCCCCCGCCGGCGGTCCTCGGGCCCGTTGCGCGAGGTCACGAGGATGGCCGGCACCTCGCGCAGCACCGGATCGGCCCGGGTGGTGGTCACGAAGGAAAAACCGTCCATGCCGGGCATCTCGACGTCCACCAGGAACAGTCGATAGCGCCGCCGGCGCGCCTTTTCGAGCGCCTCCTCGGCAGAGGTCGCCAACTCGACTTCATAGCCGGCCGATTCGAGGATGCTCTGCTCGAGCATGCGGGTGGTGAGCGAATCATCGATGACCAAGATGGGGGGGGGCGGCCGCGTGGGCTCCGTCGCCACCGGCAGTGTTCGATCGGTACGGAAGGCCGAGGCCACCAGCTCGATCGGATCGAGCACCAGCTGGGGCGTCCCCTCGCCGTCGACGGCGGCGCCGGCGATCACCGGATCGGCCGGCGCGAACGGGGGCAGCGGGCGCAGGATCAGGCTGGCCGTTCCGAGCAGGCGATCGACGGCCACCGCGGCCGAGGCGGTCGCGCCGCTCAACACGATCGCCGAGCGCCCGCCGCCATTCCAGGCTGGCGCCGGGGCGGCCGGGCCGCGCAGCGATCGCCGCAAAGGTACCAATGGGATCACCTGACCGTCGTACACGACGGTCTCACCGTCGGCGGTGCGGGCCACCTCCCCCTGGGTGAGCCGGACGGTCCGGCGAACCGCATCCAGCGGAATGGCGGCGGCGATCCCGTCGACCTCGACCAACAACGCCTCGAGCGACGAGAGCGACAGGGGGACCGTGAGTTCGAAGGTGGTGCCACGACCGGCTTCCGTCGTCACGGACACCTCCCCGCCCAGTTGGACCGCGGCGTCCCGCACGACGTCGAGTCCAATGCCGCGACCGGAGAGCTCGGTGACCGCCCCGGCGGTGGTGACTCCGCCTTTGAATAGCAGCTGCAGGAGCGCGCCGGCCGGCAGAGGCGGCGTGGCCGCCGGTAACAGACCACGGCGCTGCGCCACGCGCCGGACCGCCTCCAGGTCGACGCCGCGCCCGTCGTCGCGACAGACGAACGTGATTCGATTCCCGCGCCGCACCACTTCGATGGCGACCCGTCCGGCCGGCGGTTTTCCGGCCCGCGCACGCTCAGCCGGTGGCTCGATGCCGTGGGCGACGGCGTTGCGGACCAGCTGGACCAGCGCCGCCTGCACCGCGGTGAGCACCTGGGCGTCGAGCCGGACTTCGCCCCCCTTCGACTGGAAGGTCGCCTGGAGACCGAGCGCCTGCGCGACGTCGCGCACCGTGCGCGCCAGCGGCACGAAGAGGGTCTCGGCAGGGGCCAGGCGCAACTTCTCGGCGGCGTCTCGGACTTCGCGAATCTCACGTTCGGCTTGATCGACCGCACCGGCGAGCTGGCGATCGAGGGTCGCCAGCGAGCTGCGCAGGTCGTCGGCGAAAGAGCGCAGCCGGAGCGACGACGCGCCGTTGCCCGGCGTGAGCTGATCCGCCAAGAGGCCGGCCAAGTGGCGGGCGCGTGCGACCCCGCCGAGCGCGCGGCGCACGGTTCGCACCTGCAGTCCCGTCTCCGACACCGCGTCGACCAGCGCGTCGATCTCGGACACCTCGCCGCGCGCCGCGCGCGGGATCTCTTCGGCGGACGGGCGCCCGCGCGTTTCCCCCGACGGTGGCACCACCGGGGCCTGCGCCGATGTCGAGGTCGGGGCGTCGAGCGCCGCCACCGCCGACGCCATGGCGTCGAGGTGGGTGAGCAGCTGATTGGTGCGCTCTCCCGCGTCCGGCGGGATGGCCTCGCGCAGGTCGGAGAGCAATCCTTCGATGGCGTGGGCGTGCTCGGCGATGGTCGACTGCCTGACCACCCGGGCCGCGCCCTTGATCGTGTGCGCCAGCCGCAGCAGGCCCGCCACCGTCTCGGGCGTACCGCCCTTGTCGAGCTCCAGGACGCCCCGTCCCAGCCCGTCGAGGATTTCCCGCGCCTCGACGCGGAAGTATTGATAAGGATCGCGTCCCACGATCTAGGTAGCCTCAGGCGGCCTGCGGTTGAATGAGACGCGCCAGATCCTTCGACAGGTTGGTCAGCTCGGACGATGTTTGCAACGTCTGGCCGGAGCTGGCCTCGGTCTCGCGCGCCGCCTGCGATACGTTGGCGACCGCCAAGTTGACCTGCTCGACCGCCGACGACTGCTGTTTGGTGGAGAGCTCGATCTCCTTGGCCGCCTCGCTGGTGGTGGCCACCAGCCCGGCGATCTGTTTGAACGAGCTGGCGACCTCGTTGAATTGCCGGGTGCCGGCGTCCACCGCCTTCGAGCCCCCTTCGGTCGCCATCACGGTGGTGTTGACCGCCGCGCGGATGTCGTCGACCAGGCCGCGGATGTCCTTGGTCGATCCGCCCACGCGATCGGCCAGCTTGCGGATCTCGTCGGCCACCACGGCGAAGCGGCGCCCGAGCTCGCCGGCGCCCGCCGCTTCGATGGTGGCGTTGATGGCCAGGATGTTGGTCTGCTCGGCCAGCTCGTTGATGATCTCGAGGACACTGCCGATCTGCTGCGACTTCTTCCCCAGCTCGATCATGTGCGCCACGATCACGTCGACCTGGCGTTTGATGCCGGCCACCGACTCGTGGGTGCGCTGGACGGTGTCGTCGCCGGTGCGGGCCGCTGCCGCGGTCTCGGTCGCGACCCGCGCCACCCGCTGGGCGCTCTCCGCGATCTGACGCGAGGTCGCCAGCAGCTCGCTGATGGTGGTGTTGATCTCCGCCATGGCGGCCGACTGCTCTTTGGCGCTGGTCACCTGCTGGTTGGCGGCCGCTTGCAGCTCGGCCGACGAGCTTTGCACGTGGCGCACCGCCGAGCCGATCTGGCGGCTCAGCGCGCCGGTGAGCAGGAACCCCACCAACGTCGAGAGCACCAAGCAGAGCAGCGTGCCGACGCCGATGGTGGTTCGGGCGCCGGCCGCCGAGGCCTCGACCTCGTCGGCGCGTTGCTTGAGCAGCCCGCGCTCGTCGCGCTCCATCTCGGCCAGCACCCGCCGGAGATCGTCCATGTATCGCTTGCCGACCCCCTCGGCGACGACCTTCTCGGTCGCCTGGAACCCCTCGGTCCGGCGTATCGCGATGGTGCGCTTGAGCTCGAACAGCTTGTCGGCGATGAGCGGCGCCGCTTGGTCGAGACGTTGTTGCTGGCCGGGATTGTCGGCGGTCAGCTCACGCAGCTCCCGCACAACCTTGTCGAGGCTGCCGATCGCCTCGGTGTAGGGCGCCAGGAAAGTCTCGTCGCCGCTGATCACGAACCCGCGCTGCCCGGTTTCGGCGTCCTTCATCAGGCTGAGGACGCCCGCGATGTGTTCGAGCACGTTGTGGGAGTGCGCGGCCCGATAGCTGGTCCGCGTGAGCGTGTCGATGCTCCGATAGGCCACCGTCCCGATGGCCGCCAGCAACAGGAACGCCAACCCGAACCCCGCCGCTACCTTCTTGCCAAACGTCCACATGTCATCTCTCCTTGGTCCGATCGTGGTTTGCGACTCTGGCTCGAATGTCCTCGGTCAGCCCGGCGATGCCGATGAGGCCGCGGCGGGTGTCGTCGATGCGCACCAGCTCCGGCACGTGGGCGCTCCCGGCCGCGGCGGCGCCGGCTTCTCGATTCGACGAGACGTCGGCCCGCGCCACCCGGCGGTGGCCGTCGAACTCCGGAAAGGCCAGCCCGAACTGGGGGCCGGGGTCCACCAGCAACAGCCAGCGTGGTGCTTCGGCGGTCGGGCCGTAGCCGAGCAGCGCGGCCAGGCTGTAGACCGGCGCGATGCCGTTGCGCAGGCCGACGATGCCCAGCAACGCGGGCTCCGGGGTCGGCAGCGGGACGATCTTCCGATCGACCATCAGGCCGGTGACGTCGCGCAATCGAACGGCGTAGGCATCGCACCCCACGCGGATGGCCAGCAGCTCCTCGACCTCCTCGTCGGCGGCGCGGGCCGGATCGGCGAAGCTGCGATCGAACTGGCGCGCCAGCTCGGCCGCGCTGCGGGTGCCGGCCGTTCTCGGCTTGCCGGTCATCGTTCGGCCCCGCAGGCCACCAGCTCGGCGCGACAGAGCGACAGCAAGCTCTCCCGGCCGAATCCGCCGCCGAACATCAAGAGCCGCGCGGGATCCTCCCGTTCGAGGAGGGTCAGCGCCTCGGCCAGCTGGCGGCGGGCGGCGGCCGGATCGCCGGCGCGCCTCGCCAGCAAGCCGAGGTGGAGGTGTGGCATCGCGAAGCTGGAGTCCAGGTAGACCGCGGCCTGATCGTGGTCGACGGCCGCGCGGCCGTCGCCGGCACGCTCTCGGCACAGCGCGGTCAGGTAGTGGGCGCCGGCGCTCAGCTCGTCGAGAACCAGCACCTCGGCGCACAGCCGTTCGGCGGCGGTCAAGTCGCCCCCGTGGGTGAGCAACACCGCCTGGAGCAGAAGCGCGTCCGGATCGCGCGCGGACGCCGGCGGCAACAGCGCCAAGGCCGTCCGCGCCTCGGAGAATCGTTCCTGGCGAATCAGGTCCGCGATCAGGCTCAGCTCGGCGGATGGTTCGCCCGCGAGCGGTCGCTCCACCGATCGCGCGCTCGGGGCGGGCGATCTGCCGGGGCCCGTCAACGATCGGATACGTTCGGAGGCGCGCCGGATGACCTCTACCCAGGAGTCGCCGATCTCGGGCAGGCCGGCGGGCACGGCCGCATCCCTCGCTGGGTCCGAGAGCGAGTCGATCGCGGGCGCCGGCTCGCTGCCGTCGCGCCGCCGGTAATAGAAAGTTCCGTGGGTATGGCAGAGGTGAAAAGCCTGCGATAGGCCGCGCAGGGTCTCGGCGGAGCCCAGAAACAGGTACCCGCCGGGGGCCAGGCTGCGCGCAATTCGATCGACGATCGCGCGCGCCACCTCGGGCGCCAGGTACATCAGCATGTTCCGGCAGAAGACCACGTCGAAGGATTCCGGTTGCCACAAGGCGGCCTCGGGCTCGGCCAGATTGCGCTCCTCGAAGACGACCGAGGCTTTCAGCCCGGGGTCGAGCAGGAACTGCCGCCCGTCGGGGCGGAAGTAGCGGCCGCGCATCTCGTCGGACGTCTCGCGGAGCGCCCAGGTGGAGTACGACCCGGCGGTTGCCCGCTTGATCGCCGCCGGGTTCACGTCGACCCCGCGGATCGAGATCTGGTACCCGGCCAGGGCCGGCTGTTCGCGCGCGAGTATCGCCAGCGTGTAGGTCTCCTCGCCGGAGGCGCAGCCGGCCGACAGGATTCGCAGCCGGCGCTCCGCCGAACGGACGCGCGCCCGCTCGGGCAGCGCGATCTCGGCCAGCGCCCGAAATTGCTCGATGTTGCGAAAAAAAAACGTCTCGCCGACGGTCAGCTCGCCGGCCAGAGCCCGCAGCTCGTCGCGCCACGGGGGGCCGTCTTCGAGGTCGTCGAGATAGGGGCCCGCCGATCGCCCGGTGGTCGCGGTCCGCCGCCGCAAGACCTCGCCCAGGAACGGCAGCTTGCCGTCGTCGAAGTTGAGCCCCAGGCGGCGTCGCACCGAGCTTCGGAATCGCTCGATCTCGGAGGCGGAGGGCTCCGCCGGCGCGCTCACGGCGCCGCACCGCCGACGGCCACGGCGTCCCAGACAGCCTGCGGCACCAGCCGGCCGGCATCGAGGGCCAGCAAGAGCGCGTCGTCGAGCGCGCCGATCGCGGAGACCGCGTCGCGACCGGCTTCGCTCAAGAGCGGCGGCAGTCGATGCAGCGTCGCGCCCGAGAGCGCCCGCACCCCCAGCACCTCTTCCACCGCCAGCGCCACCCGCCGCTCACCGAGCCGGAGCACGACCAGCCGGCGCGGATGGGCTTCGTCGCGTGCCCCCAGCAGCGCCCCCGTATCCACCACCGGCGTCGGCCGCCCGCGGATGATCGACAGCCCGGTAACGAACGCGGGCGCCGCCGCCAGAGGCCCGACCGGCAAAGGGCGCATGGTCTCCTCCACGTGCGCCACCGGCAGCGCGCAGAACCAGCTCCGCACGCGGCATAGCAGCACCAGCTCCGCCCGAGCGGTTTCGGGGCCGGCGGGTATTGGAATGGCGGGATTCAGCAGCGTGGGCATGGTCAAAGGACCGGCCCGACGTCTCCCCCCAGAGACGGGCCGCGCTCATGGTCGCTCATCCCGACGCCCGCCGCAACGCATGCGCGTCGAATCGGCCAACGGCCGCTGTCGACGAAACCGCTTCCGCGGTGGCCTCAGGCCGCGGCGACCCGCTTGGCCGCCGCGGGCGCATGGCGCGCCAGGATCTGGGAGAGCTCGGTCTTGCACGAGCCGCAGCCGGTGCCGGCCCGGGTCGCCAGCGCCAGGGCCTCCACCGAGGTGGCGCCGCAGGCGATGGCCTCGCGCAGGCCGCCCTCGGTGACCTTGTTGCAGTTGCACACGACCCGGTCGCTGACCGCTTCGCCCCCGAACACGGTGCCGGGGCAGAAGGCCTCGAGCGGATCCTCGGGGAGCGGATCGCCGCGATCGAAGAGCTGCACCAGATTGGCGGCGGCGGCGGTGTTGCCCACGAACATCGCGCCGACCAACGCGCGCCCGCGCACCACCAGCTTGCGGTAGGCACCCTTGCGGGTCTCGACCACCTGGATGACCTCGTCGCTGTCCAGCTCGGGATCGATGTGCCCCATCGAGGCGACGTCGATGCCGGCCACCTTGAGGCGGGTGTAGATCTTCGAGCCGCGGTAGCGGGCCTGCGGGTTGGCCCCGCTGAGCACGTCGGCCAGGATCGCCGCCTGCTCCCAGGCCGGGGCCACGATTCCGTAGGTGCGGCCGCCGTGCTCGGCGCACTCGCCAATCGCGTAGACGCCGGGCACCTCCGTGGCCAGCGTATCGTTGACGATGATGCCCTTGTTGATGGGCAATCCCGAGGCGCGCGCGACGTCGATCCGCGGGCGGACGCCGCAGGCCAGCACCAGCAGATCGGCCCCCAGCGTCTTGTCGTCGTCGAGGCGCACGCCGTCGACCGCCTGGTCCCCCAGCACAGCCTCGATGGTGCGGCCGGTGCGGACGAAGATGCCGTGCGCTTCGATCTGCCGTTCCAACATTTCGCCACCCAGCTCGTCGAGCTGTGCGTTGAGGAGCGTGCGTGCCGCGTGGACCACCGTCACGTGCAGCCCGGCGTCGCTCAGGACCTTGGCCGCCTCGAGGCCCAGGAGCCCGCCGCCCAGCACCACGGCGCTGTCGCCGGCCCGCGCGCGGGCCCGCATCTGAAGGCAGTCGTCCATGGTCCGGTAGATGAAGACGCCCGGTCGCAGCTCGCCGCGATCGTTGGTCATGCCGTCGAGCGGCGGGACCGTCGGCTGGCTGCCGGTGGCCAGCACTGCGACGTCGTAGCGGTGTTGGGCGCCGTCCTCGGTCTCGAGCAGCTTGGCGCCCGTGTCGAGGCGGCGGACCGACACGCCGTCGTGAAGCTGTATGCCCCTCGCCGCGTACCAGGCGGGCGGCTTGGTGACGATGGCGTCCGGCTCGTCGCCGCCCAGCACCTTGCTGAGCAGGATCCGGTTGTAGGCGCCCCCGCGCTCGGCGCCGAAGACCGCCACCTCGTAGCGCACCAGCGCATCGCGCTGCAGCAGCTCGTCCAGCAGCCGGCAGGTCGCCATGCCGTTGCCGACGATCGCCAGTCGCTTCTTGCGGTCGCTCATCCGTCCAGCCCTTCCGCGGCGGCGGCGGCGTGGGCGGTCGCGGCGCGCGCCCGAACCGCGCAGACCTTGAACTCGGGCATCCGGCTCTGCGGATCGAGGGCCGGGTTGGTCAGCCGGTTGGCGGAAGCCTTGCCACCCCAGTGAAACGGCGCGAACAGCGTGTCGGTCCGGAGGTCGGCGCTGATCTCGATCGCGAACGTGACGCTCCCCCGGCGGCTCTCCACCAAGAGCGCGCCGCCCGCGACGACGCCCAGGCGGGCCGCCAAGCGCGGATGGACCTGCACGCGCGGTTCGGGTTTGGCGTCGACCAGCGCGGCCACCTGGCGCGTCTGGGCACCCGAGTTGTAGTGCTCTTTGTAGCGGCCGGTCGTGAAGTAGAGCGGATAGGCGGCGTCGGGCAGCTCGGCGGCCGGCCGGTGGCGCACGGCGTGAAAGCGCGCCCGGCCGTCGGGGAACGCGAAGCGTTCGGTGAACAGGCGCGGCGTGCCAGGGTGATCGGCCGACGGGCAGGGCCAGAACACCCCCTGGGCGCGCCGGATTTTCTGGTAGTCGAGGCCGCTGTAGTCGGCGCGCGCCCCGGCCGTGGCGCGCCCCAGCTCGGCGAAGACCTCCTCGGGAACGAACGACGGAAAGCGCGCGCCGTGGCCGAGCCGCTCGGCCAGCGCGCAGATGATCTCCAGGTCGCTCTTCGGTCCAACCGCGGCGACTCGGGCCGGCTGGCGCAAGATCACCCGCCCTTCCAGGTTGGTCATGGTCCCGGCTTCTTCCGCCCACTGCAGCGTCGGTAAGATGGCGTGCGCGGTGCGCGAGGTCTCGTTCTCGAAGGCGTCGCACACCACCAACAACTCGAGCGCGCCCAGTTTGCGCTCGATGTGGCGTGTGTTCGGCGAGGCCACCGCCACGTTCGATCCGAACACCAGAAGGGCGCGGATGCCGCCCTCGGGGCCGAGCGCATCCAGCAGCTCGTAAGCGCTTTTGCCCTTGCCAGGCAGGGCGGCCGGATCGATTCCCCACACGCGCGCCAGCGCCGCGCGGTCCTCGGGATTTTCGATCGACCGGTATCCCGGGAGCTGATCGGCCTTCTGTCCGTGCTCGCGCCCGCCTTGCCCGTTTCCTTGACCGGTCAGGCAGCCATACCCGCTGGCCGGTTTGCCGACCTTGCCCAGCGCCAGCATCAGGTTCGTGAAGGCCAGGACGGTGTCGACGCCCTTGGACTGCTGCTCGGGACCGCGGCCCGACAGCAGCATGCTGCTCTCCTCGGTGGCCAGCCAGCGCACGGTCTGCAGCTGATCGTCGATCGAGACGCCGGTCAGCCGCTCGACGTGGGCCGGATGCATCTCCCTGGCGGCGCGGCGTGCGTCGTCGAAGCCGGTCGTCCGCCGCGCGATGTAGTCGAGATCGACCAGGCGCTCGTCGATCGCCAGGTGCAGCAGTCCGCTCGCGAGCGCCAAATCCGACCCGGGCGTGAGCTGCAGGTGCCGATCGGCCAGGCGCGCGGTGCCGGTCCGGCGCGGATCGACCACCACCAGCTTGCCGCCCCTCTGCTGCTCGGCGATCCACTGCATGAGCGGCGGCATGGTGTCGGCCGAGTTCGCGCCCCAGAGCAAGAGCGCCTTGGTGCGCGCGATGTCCTCGACCGGAAACGGCAGACCGCGATCGATCCCGAAGGCCTTGTTCTGTCCGGCCGCCGCCGAGGCCATGCAGTAGCGGCCGTTGTAGTCGATGTTGGGTGACCCCAGCGCGACGCGCGCGAACTTGCCCAGCAGGTAGGCCTTCTCGTTGGTGAGCGCGCCGCTGCCGAAGGCCGCCAGCGCCGACGCTCCGTGGGCCGCGCGCAGGCGCAGGAGCCCCTCGGCCACGAAGTCCAGCGCCGCGGGCCAGCTGGCGGGCAGCAACCGGCCGTCGCGCCCGCGGAGCAGGGGCACCGTGAGCCGTCGCGGGTGGTCGATCAGATCGCCGGAGGTGAACCCTTTGATGCACATCTGCCCGCGGTTGACTGGGAAGTCGGGGTCGGCCTTCACCTCCAGCGCCTGGCCAGGTCGGCCGCTCACGACCATCCCGCACTGAAAGGCGCAATAGGGGCAATGGGTGAGGGTGGTGCGCGGGGCGGGCGCGGGCAGGACGGGCAGGACGGGCAGCGAATGGGGCTCGGACGACACGGGTGCCTCACAGCATCGCCGCCCGCGCGTTTCGGCGTGGTCAAGATTCGAAGAAGCGGCGTAAACGTTGTCGGACCGAATCGGCCCGCGACTGTCCGCGCCGGCGACAGCCCATGGCGCCGACCGCCGCGAAACCGTCCGGCCGCGCGGCGCGTATATTGTCGGCCGGAGAATCCATGCCCGACCACCAGCCCGCCGACCGACGGAACCTCACGGGGCGCCGGCTCGCGCTCCCGATCGCGCTGTTCCTCTCGGTCTTCGTGGGCGCCGGTACGCGCGCGCGCGCGGCCGAGCCGGAGCACGAGCTGGTGATCTTCGAGGCGGCGTCGCTCAAGGACGTCTTCGCGCGGCTGGCCTCGCGTTTCGGCCAGCAGCACCCCGGCATCCAGGTCGTCACCAACGCCGCCGGCAGCCAGGAGCTGCGGACCCAGATCGAGCACGGCGCCTCGGCGGATCTGTTCGCCTCGGCGGACCGCAAGCAGATGCAGGCCCTGGCGGCGCAAGGGTTGGTGACCGCGCCCGAGATCTTCACCTGCAACGAGCCGGTAGTGGTGGTGCGCCCAGGGCTGGCCTCCACCATCAAGACCTTCGCCGATCTCCCACGCGCCGATCGGATCGTGATCGGGACGCCCGAGGTCCCCATCGGCGCCTACACGCTGCAGATCTTGCAAAAAAGCGATGGCGGCGCCAAATACGGGCCCGATTTCGCGCAGCGCGTGCAGGCCAAGGTGGCCTCGCGCGAGCTGAACGTGCGGCAGGTTTTGGCCAAGGTGGTCCTCGGCGAGGCCGACGCCGCCATCGTGTACCGCAGCGACGCCATGGCCAGCGCCGGCAAGGTCCTGGTCCTGCCGATCCCGGCCGAGGTCAACATCACGGCGGAGTATCCGATCGCGCTCTTGAAAGGCGCGCCGCATCCCGCGCTCTCCCGAGCGTGGATCGCGCTCGTCGAGTCGGCGGCGGGTCGGGCGGCGCTGCGCGAGGCTGGCTTCCTGCCTTGTCCGCCGCGGTGACCGCGCCACCGGCACGTCGCGCCGCAGGCGCCGGGGTGGCCTGGTCGCTGGCCTGGTCGTTGCTCCTGGGCGCGCTCTCGGGCTTCTTGCTGCTGCTGATCTTGCTGCCGATCGCGGGGCTGCTCTTCACGGCTTCGCCGCGGGACCTGCTGCGGGGGTTGGCCGATCCGATGGTGGGGCCGGCCGTCCGGTTGACGCTGGGCACCACGCTGGGCAGCCTGGCGCTGGTGATCGGCTGCGGGACGCCGCTGGCCTGGGTGCTCGTCCACCGCCGGGGCCGCGGCTGGCGCATCATCGAAACCGTCGTCCAGCTTCCGGTGGTGCTTCCCCCGGCGGTGGCCGGCGTCGCGCTGCTGCTGGCCTTTGGTCGCCGCGGCCTGCTCGGTCCGGCGTTGGGTGCGCTCGGGATCGGCCTGCCGTTTACACGGGCGGCGGTGATCCTGGCCGAGACCTTCGTCGCGGCGCCGTTCTATCTGCAGGCCGCCATCGCCGCCTTTCGCAGGCTGGCGCCGGAGCTGGTGCTGGTGGCGCGCACGTTGGGGGCGTCGCCGCCGCGGGTGTTCTTCACGGTTGCGCTGCCGATTTCGAAGAGCGCGCTGGCGGGGGGCGCCGCCATGAGCTGGGCCCGCGCGCTGGGTGAGTTCGGCGCCACCCTGATGTTCGCGGGTAACCTGAGCGGCCGGACGCAGACGCTGCCGCTGGCGATCTACACCGCGCTGGAATCCGATCTGCGGACCGCGCAGAGCCTGTCGATCGTGCTGGTGGCGGTGGCCTTCGCGCTGCTGGTGGCGATGCGGGTGGGGACGCGCACGTGAGCGCCTCGACGCTGGAGGTCGAGCTGCGGGGAGACGTCGGTGGATTGACAGTCGATCTCGCGCTATCCGCCGAGGCCGGCCCCACGGTGATTGTCGGTCCGAACGGCGCCGGCAAGACCAGCCTGCTCATGATGATCCTGGGCGCGCTGGCGCCCACGGGCGGGCGGGTGGCCGTCGATGGAATGGTCGTTTTCGATCGGGCCCGCGGGCTCGACCTGCCGGTCGAGCAACGGGGGATCGGCTTTCTGCCCCAGCGCGACACTCTGTTTCCGCATCTCGACGTGCTCGAGAACGTCGCTTATGGAATCGCCGAAGTCCCGCGGGCCGAGCGGGATCGACGGGCGTTGGCGGCGCTGCGCGAGCTGGGGGCCGAGGCCCTGGCGGCGCGCCGCACCGACGGGCTGTCCGGCGGTGAAGCGCAGCGGGTCGCGCTGGCCCGGGCCCTGGCGCCGGCGCCGCGCGCGCTGCTCCTCGACGAGCCGCTCGCCGCGCTCGACGTCGGCCTTCGCCGGGAGGTGCGGTCCTTCTTGGCGGCGCATCTGCGGCGGCTGGCCATCCCGACGCTGGTCGTGACCCACGATCGCGCCGACGCCGAGGCCTTCGACGCGGAGATCGTCGTGATGGAGCGCGGCGCGATCGCGCAGCGGGGCCGCCTGGCGGACCTGGCCGCGCGACCGGCGACCGATTTCGTCCGGGAGTTTCTAGATCGCGGCTGACGGCCTAAGCTCCACCGGCGTGCGGATCGAGGTGCTCTACTTTGCGGTGCTGCGCGAGCGGGTTCGCTGCGACGGCGAGAGTCTGGATTTGCCCGCCGGGGCCCGGGTGCGCGAGGCGCGCGCCGCGATCGCCGCCCGGCGCCCGGAGATCGCGCCGCTCTTGCCGCGCGTGAGGGCCGCGGTCAACCGGACGGTGGTGGGGGACGATCATTCGCTGGGCGACGGCGACGAGCTGGCGTTCCTGCCCCCGGTCTCGGGCGGCGCAGCGACGGTCTAGCGACGACCGCGCCGATTGCCAGGCGGCCGTCTCGACCCGGCGTTCAACCGCCGACGGCGCGCATCGACACGTCGCGGGCGGTCTCTTCGGTGCAGCCTTTCCAGGTCAGCCCGTCGGGCTTGAGCTCCCAGGCGCGCCCGACGGCCGCCGCGATCGCGCGCGCGTCGCCGGCCTCGGCGGCCAGGCGGGCGCTGGCGCCGTCGTTCTTGGAGAGGCACGGGCGGACGAATCCGTCGGCCGCCACGCGCAGCCGATCGCAGCCGGCGCAGAAGGTGTCGCTGGTCCCCGAGATGAAGCCGATCCGCAGGCGGGCATCGTGCCGCGACGGCAGGTAGCGGGCCGGGCCGCGGTTCGATTCGCCGGTCAGGTCCGCCGCCGGATCCAAGAGCGACGCCAGCTGCGCGCGCATCTGCGCGACGGTGATCAGGTGGTCGGTGACCAGGCGGGCCCCCTCGCCGACGGCCATCACCTCCAGGAAGCGGGGCACGATCCCGCGCGCCCACGCGAAGCGCGCGATCGCCTCGATCTCGTCGTCGTTCTCGCCCCGCAGCACGACGCAATTCAGCTTCACCTCGTCGAAGCCGGCGGCGACGGCGGCCTCGATGCCCGCCAGCACTTCGGCCAGCCGGCCGCCGCGGGTGAGGCGCGCGAATCGGGCGGGATCGAGCGAATCCAGCGACACCGTGACCCGCTGAAGGCCCGCTGCCCGCAAGGCGGTCGCGCGCGCGGCCAGGCGGGTGGCGTTGGTGGTGAGCGCGACGTCGTCGAAGCCGAGCCGCACGGCGTGCGCGACGACGGCTTCCAGCGCCGGATAGAGCAGCGGCTCACCGCCCGTGAAGCGGACCCGTCGCACGCCCGCGGCCGCCAGCCCGTCGAGCATCGAGCGCCAGCCGGTCTCGTCGAGGCGCGAGTCGAGGTACCCGTCGCGGCGCGATGGTCGGCAGTAGACGCAGGCCAGATCGCAGCGATCGGTCAGCGAGACGCGCACGCTCCCCGGCGACGCCACCGTCCCGGCGACGACGACAGCCGGCACCGGGGGCGCGATCCACAGCGGCAACTTCTTGGCGGCTGACGACATGGCGACCCTCTCAATATAGTAGCTGGCCCGGCCGGCGCTGTAACATGTTGCCCCAGATGCCGCGAAAGCCCGCCCGCGCCGCCAAATCCTTCCCGCACTGGAATCAACGGGGGGAGGCCCGCATGGTCGACGTGGGCGAAAAGCCCGCCACGGTGCGGGTGGCCATCGCGGCGGCACGGGTGCACCTGGCCGTGGAGACCGCGCAACGGCTGGCCGCGGGTACGGTGCCGAAGGGCGATGTGCTGGCCGTAGCCCGCATCGCCGGGATCTCGGCCGCCAAGCGGACCGAAGAGTTGATCCCACTCTGCCACCAGGTGGCGCTGACCAGCGTCGAGGTCGACCTGCGTCTCGATGTGGCGCGCGCCACGGTCGAGGTGGCGGCGACGGCGCGGGCTTTCGATCGCACCGGCGTCGAGATGGAGGCGCTGGTCGCGGCCAGCGTGGCGTCGCTGACCCTCTACGACATGCTCAAGGGGATCGATCGCGGCATCACCATCACGGACATCGGCCTCGTCGAGAAGCGCGGCGGTCGTTCCGGAACCTGGCGCCGGAAATCCGCGCCGTGAGCCACGCCGATCTGCGCGCCGACCCGATCTCCGTCGACGAGATCCTGGCCCAGGTTCGCCACGCCGGCGCGGGGGCGGTGGCGCTGTTCCTGGGAATCGTGCGCGATCACAACGACGGTCGGCCGGTGACGCAGCTCGAATACGAAGCCTACGGCGCGATGGCGCTGGCCGAGATGGAGCGGATCGCGCGCGAGACGGAGGCGCGGGTGCCCGGGGCGCGCTGCGCGATCGTTCACCGCACCGGTGCGCTGCAGGTCGGCGACGTCGCGGTGGCCTGCGCCGCCAGCGCCCCGCACCGCGCCGAGGCCTTCGCCGCCTGCCGGACGCTCATCGACGGGGTGAAGGCCCACGTCCCGATCTGGAAGCGCGAGCACGGTCCCGACGGGCCGTATTGGGTGGGATGGGAAGACGCCCGCTGCGTCGCCGACGACCAGGGCCACGATCACGCGGAGCCGAAAGGCTGACGTCACCCGCCGGTGTCGGCCGGTTCATCCCAATCGGCCAGCAGCGGCCATTCGTCGTCGGACAGGATGAAGTCCTGGGTGCCCGCGTCGCGCAACAGCCTCTGCAGCGAGCGGTCGCCGTCGGTGAGCTGGCGCTCGGCAAGGGTCGAGACGCGGGCGCGGTCATAACGCGCGAAGAGCGGTTCGTAGCGGCCGTCGCGACGGGGCGCCAGAATCGCGGCGTCACTTTCTGTGCAGGCCAAGCGGCGCAGGAGAGCGGCGGTCATGAACGGCATGTCGCAGGCCACGGCGATGCTCTGCCCTTCGGCGCGGGCGCGCAGCAGACCGACCAACCCGGCCAGCGGCCCCGCGCCCGCGACCTCGTCGCCGACGCTGTCCATGCCCAGGTGCGCATAGGCGCGCGCGTCGCCCACCAGCACCGATGGCAGCCCGACCTCGGCCGCCAGGTCGCGCCAGCGCCCGACGATCGAGCGGCCATCTGGCGCGCGCAGCAGCCCCTTGGGCTGCCCGCCCATGCGCGTCGCGGCGCCACCCACGAAGATCGCGAGCAGCGGCGGGGCGGCCTCATCGGTCACAGGTCACCGAGGCGCAGCACGTCGACCTCGGCGCCGGCCGGAAGGTCCTCGGCCTCGAGCGGCACTAAAATGAGCGCGGTTGCCCAGCCGGTGCTGGTGGTCGCTCCCGAGGCCTGGTTGGCGAGCGGCACCGCCCACAGCTCGCGCCCGTCGCGCTCGAGCATCGCGCGCGCGAATTCCAGTCGCCCCGGTTTGTGGCGCAGCGGCGTCTTGAGCCGCGCCGGCAGGAGTACCGGGAGCGGCGCCGCGTCGCCCTGAAGCAGGCGGAGCAGCGGCGCGGCGAACAACAGAAAGGTCGTCATCGCGCTGGCCGGATTGCCCGGCAGCCCGAGCACGCGCGAGGAACTATTTTCCGTCGCTGCGCGCCGGCCGAACGCCAGCGGCTTGCCGGGCTTGATCGCCACTTTGTAAAAGTCGAGGTCCACCCCGATGCGCTCCAGTGCGGGCCGCACCAGATCGTGGTCGCCCACGCTGACGCCGCCCACGGTGAGCAACAGATCGGCGTCTTGCAGCGCCCGCTCCAGCGCGGCGGCCGTGGCTTCCAGATCGTCGCCGATGGCCGGCCAAACGCGCGGCTCGCCGCCCACTTGCCGGCAGAGCGCGGCCAGCGCGACCCCGTTCGACTCGGGAATCGACGCCGGTCCGCCCGGCGTTCCGGGCGCGCGCAGCTCATCTCCGGTGCAGACGATCGCCACCCGCGGCCGGCGCGCCACCATCAGCTCCCCGCGATCGAGCGACGCCGCGAGCGAGAGATGTCCCGCCTGGAGCCGCGTCCCCTCGGTGAGCGCGCGCTGTCCGGGGCGAAGGTCCTCGCCGGCGGCGCGCACGTGCGCGCCGGGCTTCGGGCGCGCGCCGAAGACGATCTTCGGGCCGTCGGCGGTCACGTCCTCTTGCATGAGCACCGCGTCGGCGCCGGCCGGCAGCGCGGCGCCGGTGAAGATCCGACAGGCTTGCCCGGCCCCGAGCACAGGCGCCGGGCGCCCGGCGCGGCTCTCTTCGGCTCCCAGTGGGAACGAGAAAGGACCGTCGCCGATCAGGTCGGCGATCCGCAGCGCATAACCGTCCATCGCGCTGTGATGAAATGGGGGAAGGGGGGCGATCGCCACGATCGTCTCGGCGAGCACCCGCCCCGCGGCGCCGTCGAGCGGAACGCGCTCCGATCCCAGGCGCGTCACGCCGGCCAGGATCCGCGCGCGGGCCTCTTCGAACGTCAGCACGCCTTCATTCTCCGTTACCGGTGATCGCCGCGGCCATTGGCGACCGCCACCGCGTGCGGCAGCAGCGGCGCCAGGATGCGTTCGACCGCCAACGCCAGCGCGCGCGGGCTGCCGGGGAGCGCCACCACAATCTTGCCGCCGACGGTGCCGGCCAGCGCGCGCGAGAGGATCGCCCGCGGCCCGACGTCGTCCCAGGAGAGGCGCCGGAAGGCTTCGCCGAAGCCGTCGAGGCGCCGCTCGAGCAGGCCGTCGAGCGCCTCGTAGGTTTGATCGCGCGGCGCGATGCCGGTCCCGCCGGTGGTCACCACCGCATCGATCTCCGGATCGGCGCACAGCGCGGCCACCGCGGCCCGAACCGACTCGGCGCCGTCGGGGACGATGGCGTGAGCGGCCAGGTGAAATCCCGCCGTCTCCAACAGCCGACGCAATTCGGGGCCGCCGCGATCGTCGGCCGCGGTGCGGGTGTCGCTGATGGTGAGGGTCGCGACCCGCGGCGGGTCCGAGGCGGCCGAGGACGGCGCCCGAGCGGGGGGATTGAGATTCGACGCCGGCATCGCCGCGAGTCTACCCGCGTTCGGGGCGCGAGAAGTTACGGCCTTTGACCATCTCTTGACCAACGGGAAACGCGGCGCCCCCTACCGTCGATTGGAGGTCGCCGATGTCCAAGCCCACCGAGAAACTGATCGTCGTCGGCAACGGCATGGTGGGTCATCGCTTCGTCGAGTCGCTCCAGGCCAGCGGGCGGGGGGCCGACTTCGAGATCACGGTACTCGGCGAGGAGCCACGCCCGGCCTACGACCGCGTCAACCTCTCGAAGTTCTTCGAGCGGCGCGACGCCGGCATGCTGGCCTTGGCGTCGGCGGAAAAATACGCCGAGACCGGCGTGCGCCTGATCTTGGGCGATCCCGCCGCGGCGCTCGATCGGCAGGCCGAACGGATCCGGACCCGCGCCGGGCTCGAGCTCGACTACGACCGGTTGGTGCTGGCCACCGGATCGTCGGCGTTCGTGCCGCCCGTCGAGGGTCGCGACGCGCCGGGGTGCTTCGTTTACCGGACCATCGAGGACCTGGAGGCCATCGGCGCGGCCGCGGCCGCCGCCGCCGCCCACGTGGGGGCCGTCATCGGCGGTGGCTTGCTGGGCCTCGAGGCGGCCAACGCTCTTCGCAACCTGGGCCTCGAGACCCACGTCGTCGAGCTGTCGCCGCGCCTGATGCCGGTGCAGATCGACGACGTCGGCGCGGCCATTTTGCGGCGGCGAATCGAAGCCCTGGGCGTCGCGGTTCACCTCGGGATCTCGACCAAGCGGATCCTGACCGATGAGAGCGGCCGGGTGGCCGGCCTGCAATTCAGCGACGGCGGCGAGTTGCGGGCCTCCATCGTGGTCTTCTCGGCCGGCATCCGACCGCGCGACGAGCTGGCGCGCGCGGGTGGCCTGACGCTGGGTCCACGCGGCGGCGTGGAGGTCGACCGGCATTGCCGCACCTCCGATCCCGACATCTTCGCGATCGGCGAGTGTGCCGCCTGGGACGGCCGAACCTACGGCCTGGTCGCGCCGGGCTACAAGATGGCCGAGGTGGCGGTGGGCGCGCTGACGGGGGCCGGCGCCGGCCAGCTGGCGCACTTCGACATGAGCACCAAGCTCAAGCTACTGGGCGTCGACGTGGCCAGCTTCGGCGACGCCTTCGGCCTCGAGGCCGGCGCGCACACGCTGTGCCTCATCGACAACGTGGCCGGCGTCTACAAGCAGATCGTGGTGTCGGCCGACAAGGAGCGCCTCCTGGGCGGGATGCTGGTCGGCGACGCGGCCGCCTACGGCCAGCTGCAGGCGATGGTGCAGAGCAGGGCGGCGCTCCCCGGCAAGGTCGAGTCCCTGATCGTGCCGCCGGGCGAGGGCGCGTCGGCCGGCTTCGGCGTCGACGCGCTGCCGGGCGCCGCCACCATCTGCAGTTGCAACAACGTCGACAAGGAGACGATCTGTCGGGCCATCGCCGACGGCGCGCAGGCGGTCCCCGCCATCAAGACCTGCACCAAGGCCGGAACCAGCTGCGGCTCGTGCGTCTCGTTGGTGGGCGACATCTTGAAGTCCGAGCTGAAGAAGGCCGGCGTCTCCGTCAATCAGCATCTGTGCGAACACTTCCCTTGCTCGCGCCAGGATCTCCATCAGTTGGTGCGCCTGCACCAGATCAAGACCTTCGACGCGCTCATTGAACGGCATGGCCGCGGTCGCGGCTGCGAGATCTGCAAGCCCGCCGTGGCCTCGATCCTGGCCTCGGCCTGGAACGAGCCGGTGCTGGCGCGCAAGCACCTGCCGCTGCAGGACACCAACGATCGGTTCTTGGCCAACATCCAGCGCGACGGGACCTACTCGGTGATTCCCCGGGTGGCGGCCGGCGAGATCACCCCCGACCAGCTCATCGAGATCGGGCGGATCGCCAAGGCCTATGGCCTCTACACCAAGATCACCGGCGCCCAGCGGATCGACATGTTGGGCGCGCGGGTCGAGCAGCTCCCGCACATCTGGCGCGAGCTGGTCGCCGCCGGGTTCGAGTCCGGCCACGCCTACGGCAAGGCGCTGCGCACCGTGAAGTCCTGCGTCGGCGACACCTGGTGCCGCTACGGGGTACAGGATTCGGTCGGCCTCGCGGTGCGGATCGAGAACCGCTACAAGGGGCTGCGCAGCCCGCACAAGCTCAAGTCCGCGGTCTCGGGCTGCGCGCGCGAGTGCGCCGAGGCGCAGGGCAAGGACTTCGGGATCATCGCGACCGAGAAGGGGTGGAATCTCTATCTGGGCGGCAACGGCGGCATGAAGCCGCAACACGCCCAGCTCTTCGCGACCGATCTCGATGAGGAGACGCTGGTCAAATACATCGACCGTTTCCTGATGTTCTACATCCGGACGGCCGACCGTCTGCAGCGGACGGCGAGCTGGCTCAACAACCTGGAGGGCGGCCTGGGTTACCTGCGCCAGGTGATCGTCGACGACAAGCTGGGCATCGCCGCCGAGCTGGAGGCCGAGATGGCCCACGTGGTGGGCAGCTACCGCTGCGAATGGAAAGACGCGCTGGAGGATCCCGAGAAGCTGACGCGGTTTCGCAGCTTCGTGAACAGCCCGGCGCCCGACGCCAGCATCACCTTCGTCTCCGAACGGGGTCAGCCGCGCCCGGCCCACCTGCACGAAAAACGCGAGCTGCTCGACCGGCTGGCCGGCGAACGGCGCGAACGCGACAAGAATGCGGCATGAGCGTGGCCCCGCAAATCGGGTTGCCGCGCGACTCCACAGAGGATCCCGACCTCGACTGGCTGGACGCCTGCGCGCTGGCCGACATTCCGGTCGGTTGTGGCGTGGCGGCTCTGCTGCGCGGCCGGCAGATCGCGTTGATTCGGCCGGGTGAGGGCGAGGCGGTCTTCGCCCTGTCCAACTACGATCCGTTCAGCGAGGCCTTCGTGATCGCGCGCGGGATCGTGGGGGACGCGGCCGGCCGGCTGAAGATCGCGTCGCCGATCTACAAGCAGAGCTTCGATCTCGAGACCGGCGCTTGTCTGGACGACGGGGCGGTGCGCCTACCAATCTATCCGGCCCGCGTGCGCGATGGCCGGGTCGAAGTCCGCCTGTCGCGCTGACGGGCCGGCGTCGATCGGCGCCGGGGTGCAAATGGATGGCGCGCGGCGAGGATTGTCAATGAACGGTAAATCAAACGTCAATGGGTGTGTTCGTGCGCTTTAACGAGGTTGATATGACTGCGAAACCATCGCGAAATGTCGAATGGGCTATCAAGGAATCATGAGTTCTCCGCTGCGTCGACATTGGATCGATGTTTGGAATCCCGAGGACGAGACCTTCTGGCAGGCCTCCGGCCAGAAGATCGCCCGCCGCAACCTCCTCTGGTCGATCGTGGCCGAAAACGTGGGGTTCTCGATCTGGTTGATCTGGAGCGTGGTGTCGACCCGACTGCCCAAGGCCGGGTTCCACTATACGACCGAGCAACTGTTTTCGTTGGTGGCGTTGCCGGGTTTGATCGGGTCGTTGATGAGATTCCCTTATACGTTCGCCGTGCCGCGTTTCGGGGGGCGCAATTGGACCGTCGTGAGCGCGCTTCTGTTGTTCATACCGACCACGGCGCTCGCGTTGCTGGTCACCCGCCCGGCGACGCCTTATTGGTTGATGGCGCTGGCGGCCTCGACCGCCGGTCTCGGGGGCGGCAACTTCGCCTCCAGCATGGCGAATATCTCGTTCTTCTATCCCGATCGTAAGAAGGGCTTCGCGCTGGGGCTGAACGCCGCGGGCGGCAACATCGGCGTCAGCACCGTGCAACTCCTGATTCCGATCGTGCTCGGGGTGCCGCTCTTCAATCTACATTGGCTCTCCCTGGGGCGGCCGCAGGGGGCCGGGCACCTCTACCTGCAGAACGCGGGGCTGTTTTGGATGCCGCTGGTCGCGATCGCCGTGTTCGGCGCCGCCCGCTACATGAACAACCTCACCTCGGCGCGCTCGAACTTCAAGGACCAGCTGGTCGTCACGCGCCGCAAACACACCTGGGTGATGTCCTGGCTCTACATCGG
>DASRLC010000431.1:0-6170 GCA_035648655.1 Polyangia bacterium | reverse complement strand
GCACGACCGGGCCGACCGTCGACATCTACGACAACTCGCCCACCGCGCTCACGTCGTCTTCGAGGCCGATCATCTCGGGGCTCGCCTACGGGACGGTCTCGGCCTATGTAACGCCCCACTACGTGTCGCCCAACGTCCTGCGTGTGCTCTTGACGGCCTTGCCGGCCGGGAGCGCACCGACCGACACCACGGATGCTGCGCAGATCTGGGGCACCGACGACGGATCGAACGCGCAGGTGACGGTCGTGCTGACCGCGGAACGGGACGACATCATCGGCAGCTCGCCGCCCCCGCTGGCGGGGATGTCCTTCTCGGGTTGGGTGGAAAAAGGGAGCGATGCGGAGGGCGGCATGGGACCGCTGGCGCCCGCGCCGGCGGCCGGGCAGGGGGAGTTCCTGGCGTCGGCCAGCCCGATCGGCGCGACCACAGTGGGCGCTCCTCCAGGCTACTACCTCTTCATCGACGACTCGTGCACGCCACCACTCAACGGCGATCCCAACCAGCCCGGCGTGCCCCTCATCGAGTCGGTCGACGGCGAGGCGCCCGTATCCGATTTTGCTGTGTTCGCGGCCACGCCGGGCTCGCACAGCATTTCGATAGTGGCCTCGACCAACAGCGAGACCCCGCCCTGCTCCGCGCTCACGCCCATGCAGGGGACGACCACGCAGAGCGTCGCCGCGGGCCAGCAGATCCTGGCTTTGGTCTATGGTTCGTCGGCGACCGACGTGCACGTGGTCTTGGCGCCCATCGCGCCCTGATCCCGGGCCCGGTTGCCCCGCTGCCGCCGCGGTGGTCAGCCGCTCGGCGCCGTGCAGATCGTCAGGTGGCTGCGAACCGCGCTCGGCGGGCCGATCGCCAGCGCGTCGGCGATGAGCGTGCGCCCGATCGATACCTCGTCGAGCGGACGCACGCGTCCAGGAACAGGTCGAGGTTGTCGAGGTCGAGGTCGAGGTCGTGTCCGGCGTTGATCGAACAGCGCGAACCGCCGCTCTCGATGGATCGGACTCAGCGTGCGCTGCGGGGCAGCTTCACCGGCCAATGAAGTATCCCGAACCGGTGCAGGAGAAACGCAGCCGCGACCACCAGCAACGTGACGGTGATTGCGTTGCCGAGGGCGCGTCCGCCGCGGGATGTCGGTCGGGAATTGCGGGTCCCCATCACGCCGCCCGCGACGGAGCGAAACCCACCTCGCAGCGAGCTCATCGCCCCGCCGCGTCCCTTTCCGACCTTACCGTGTCGTCGCTTGCGGCCCATTCTCCAGTCCTATCACTTTACAATGGGCACCGTTCGGAGTCCCAACCGACGTGCAAAGCGGGATCTACGAAGGCCGCGACGTTTCGGACGCGAAAGCGGCCTTCCACGCCACGTCGATGTGCAGTCCGAGCGTGGGAGGATCGTCGTGCCGTTGCTTCGGAGCTTCTCGTGCCGAGCGCTGGCGGCGGCAGCGACCTTCATCGTCTCTGCGATTCAGCCAACCCAGCCGCGCCCTACGTTCGCGGCCGCCGCCGCCCCGCGCTCAGCAGCAAGACCATCGCTTCCAAGATCATCAGCGGCGAAGTCGGGGTGCCGCCACCGAAGGCGCAGCCACCCGTCTCATCGGCTTCCGCAGGCGACGTCGTATCGACCAGCGGGGTGGGGCCGCCGTTGGTGCCGTTCGTCGGGCCAGTCAGGACGGTGCTGGGGCCGCATGCCGGGCCGGGAATGGGCGCGACCGGCCCGTATAAGTCGCTGTCCAGGCTGAGCCGCACCTCTTCGACCCAGTAGGTGCGCGACGGGTCGGCGGACATCGTGTCGGCGAGCTGATAGGAGTACCCACCGGGGCGCGAGATTCCCATGGCCGGCAAGAGGTCGGCGTTCAGGCGCACGCGCTGTCCGCCCAGCTCCCGGTAGACGTTGAAGCCGAGGGCGTCGACCTCGTACCCCGTCTGCCACGCGATCAGCGTCCCGGGGCAGTTGTCGGTCGCCTGCAGGGAAACGATCGCCGCTTCTGTGTGCGAGTTGGCCGACACCTCGCCCGCCGTCCCGGTCGTGTAGGCGATGAATGTCGACGGCGAGAACTGACTGTTGTAGTCGGTGGTGACCCAGTCGGCCGATCGCGCCGTGGTCGACACGCGGAGCTCGTCGAAGGTGGCGGCCAGGTATTCGTTGGCCGTCGTGGTGTAGCTGTCCTGGACCCAGCGTCCTTCGCGTCCGAGGTTGCGTGTGTCGGTGGAGATCGACGACGAGGTGATCGTCGCCGTTCCGACCGAGGTGGTGTCGTCATAAACCTGCAACGTCGTCCCGCTGCGGGTGACCGTCACCAGGTGCCAGTTGCCGTCGTTGAAGGACGTCGCGCTCTCGACGACTTCGCCCTGGCCGCCGTTGCCGTCGTCGCGCACCAGCGCCATCAGCTTGTTTGCGTTGGTCGTGGCTCCATCCATGCCCACCATGATGTCGACCAGCGGCGAGCTGGTGGTGCTCGACCGCAGCGAGAAGATGGCGCCGTCGGCGTCGGTGGTCTTGACCCATGCCGAATAGGTGAAGCTGGTGCCGCTGCCGACGTTGAGCGACGACCCGGAATTGAACGAGACGTAGCTGGTCGATCCGTCCGTCGTCACACCCGAACCCATCTCGCCGGTGGCCGTGGCGGCGCCGTTGGACGTTCCGTTGTTGGCGTTCGACGTCGAGTCCGTCATCTGGGGCGCCGTCCCGGTCGGATTCTGGTTCAGGTGCCAGACGCCGGTGAAGTTCGAGTCCCAGGTGTAGGGCACCCGCTGCGTGCTGGTGGAGATGGCCGGATCTCCGAACAGGATCTCGAATGACGTGTTCGAGCTGTTGGTCCGCGTGTTGAGTACGGGGATGTCGACCCAGGCGATGAGCTGCCCGGTGGTCCCGTCGTACTTCTCGACCTCATGCGAGAAAGTGCAGGCGCTGGTGCCGCCGCAGGTCGTCGAATCAATCCCGCGAAAGATGATGTCGTAACCGTTCGAGCTCTGCACCCGGCCGCCGTTGGCGACGGTCTTCAGGCTGGCGTCGGTCACGCTGAAAAGCATCGGGTAGTTGGTCAACGTGGTGGGGGCGGACGCCGTCCCCACCTTGGTCCGATCGACGGCGATGGTCTTGTAATAGTTGAATAAGGCGATCACGCAGACGCTGGGCGAACCGCTGCAGTGATATGCGCTTTCGACCGTACAGGTGCTGCTGCAGCCGTCGCCGTTGACCGTGTTGTGGTCGTCGCACCCTTCACTGCCGGCCACGATGCCGTCGCCGCAGGTCGTCGAGCAGACGCTGGGCGTCGTCCCCACGCAGGTGAAGCCGGATTCGATGGTGCAGGAGCTGCTGCAACCGTCGCCGCTGACACTGTTGCCGTCGTCGCAGGCCTCGCCGGCGATCTTGGTTCCGTCGCCGCAGGTCGTCGGCACCTCGCTGCCCAAGGCGTAGGTCGACGAAGGGGACTTCATGGTGTTGTAGTCGGTGACGATCCAGTCGCCCGATCGCAGGGTCTTCGAGATGCGGAATTCGTCGAAGGTCGCCGCCAGATACTGCTCGTCGGCGTTGCCGTAGGCGGTCTGGACCCAGTTTCCTTCTCGCCCGATGTTCTGGTAGTTGCCCGAGGCGCCGGTGGTGATGCTGCTGCTGGCGCCCGAGTTGGTCGCCGACCCGATCGAGGACCCGTCCACGTACACCTGGATGGTGCCGCTGTTGCGCGTGACCGCGAAGTGGTGCCAACCGCTGTCGTTGAGGGTTGTCGAGCCGCCCACCTCCGCGGGGGCGCTGCCGTTATCGTCCCGGACCAGCACCTCCATCTTCCCTGCGGCGGTGGTGATCCCGTCGTACCCGAGGTTGATGTCGATGACCGGGTTGCCCGCGCCGTTGTCGCGTTGCGAGAACAGCGGTCCATACGAGTCGCTGGTTTTGAACCACCCTTCGTAGGTGAAGGTATCCGTGGAGGCCCAGTTGAACGTCGTCTTGCGGTAGTCGAGGTATCCGGTCCCGGTCGTCCCGCTGGTGTTGAGGCCGGACCCGATCAATCCGCTGGCCGTCGCCGGCGCGGGTGAGCCGTTGAACGATGCGTTGGCCCCCGTCGAGGTCGAGTCGCTGGCCGGGCTGCTCGACTGGTTCATGTGCCAGACACCCTTGAAGTTCGTCTCCCACGTGCCGTTCACGTTCTGGGTCGGCGACGAGATCGTGGCGTCGCCGTACTTGACGGTGATGGTCTGGTTCGAGGTGGCCGAGATGGTGTTCAGGGCCGGGATCTCGACCCAGGCGATCACGCGCCCGGTGGTGGCCGTGTAGGACTCGATCTCGTACTTGAACGTGCAGGGAGAGGTTCCGCCGCAGGTGGTGGTGTCTCCGCCGACGAAGGTGATGTCGTAGCCGTTGGCGTTCTGCACGTGCCCGCCATTGGCGACGGTCTTCAGGTTCGAGCTGGTGATGTCCAGCAGCAGCGGATAGTTCGAGAGCGTGGTGGGCGCGCCCGAGTTGCCGACCCTCGTACGGTCCAGCGTAATGTCCATGCGGTAGCCGTAGGCCGCCTGGGCCCGCGCGCCGGCCGCCACGCCGAGCGCCAGCACCAGCCCCATCGAGGCGTGGCGCGTCCACGGGGATCGCGCGCGCCGGCTGCGACGCCGCCTGCGCACGCCGGCCGCCAGCACGCCGAGCAACATCATGCCGGCCGCGCCGCCCGGCCCGCCCCCGTGGCCACCCGCCGAGCAGTCGCATCCGCCGCCGCCCGCGGTGGGGTGGGCGGCATCGGCCGCTGCGTCGATCCCGCCTGGTCCACCCGCTGAACCGCCCGCGGCGTCCTGAGCGCCTGCATCCGATGGCCCGCCATCTACTTTGGCGCTTCCGGCCTCGGGGCCGCCGGCGTCGTGCGGCGGCCCCGCGTCGGTGGCGCCAGCGTCCGATGCCGCGGGGGAGGTGGGTGATCCCAGCAGCGTCGGATCGCCGAACAGCAGCCAGGTCCGGCGCACATCCATGTCGGTGATGGCGCCTTTGGCGGCCACCGCGGCCTCGCCGAGAGACTTGGATCCGATTCCCATCAAGAACTCCTGATTAAATAGCGGTTGCTGCTCGAAGTCGGCCAATGTGGACGACGCCCATACCGCGACGGCTCCGCCCGGCGCCTCCAGCAGTGTTTCTGCCAAACTGGTCGTGTAAAGGTCCTGGAAGAATCCGTTGAGGCAGTTCATCACCACGTAGATCGACGGGGACCCGTTGCTCAGTGCGGCGGCGTCGGTGTCGTTCAGCAGATCGTCCCACACCTCCACCGAACCATGGCCGAGGTAGTTCACCAGGAACGGCCCGGCGTTCAGCTTGTCGACCAACGCCGCCTCGGTCGCCCCGGGATCCGCGCGCCGGAACATATCGACCGGCATCCGGCCGGACACCTGGGCCGCGGCCTGGGTGCTGGCATCGGTGAAATCCAGATTGGTGTCGTCCACGTCGCTGACGAACAGACCACCCCGGCCGGTGTCCGTGGCCCCGGCGTAGCCCAGGGTCTTGGCCACCACCGCCGCGGCCTGATCGGCGGTGCGCACCGGCCATCGCCCAATCGCGAGCTCCGGCACGCCGTCCAGATCGGCGTCCACGAACCAGTCGTCGGACGCCGTCTCCATGGTGGCGGTGTCGATGAGAGGCGTCGGCACAAAATCGAAGTCGCCCAGGCCCAGGAAGTTCCGGGGGTCGAACGTGGCATCCCCGACCAGCAAGACGAAGCGCGGCGGAACCCGCCAGGTGGTGCGCGCAGCCTGGATGAAGTCACGGATCGCATCGGCGCTCTTGTCGCCGAACCCGCGCTCGTCATAGACGTCGGCCAGGTCGACCAGTTGCACACGCCAGCCCTCCGCCGTGCGACGGGCCACCAGCGGCTGCAGCGCGTCCAGAAACGCGGCGTGCGAGATGATCAGGAGCTCACCGTCCTGCGGGGTCGACCAGCGTGACGGCGCGTCGGCTTGTACCGCGACGGGGGCCAGGACCTGCGCGCCGGTGAAGGCGTAGAGCGCGCGCGGCGATCCGCCGACCGGAACGTCGACGACGGCGTGGAAGGCGCCGGTGCTGCCGGTGATGGAGGTGATCAGCTCGACCGGGCGAGTCGGGTCCGTGACGTCGATGACCCGGACGTCACCCGTGGTGAACCCGCCGATGTCGACCCGAGACCCGTCCAGCGCCGTGAAGGCCAAGGTGTCACC
>DASRLC010000430.1:0-7387 GCA_035648655.1 Polyangia bacterium | reverse complement strand
TGGTGAGTGACGAAGAGATCTTCCTGCTCGTCGCCGCGCTTTCCCAATGCCATGGCCGCATCGTGCACGACCCGAGATCCGCCGTCGATCTTGATCAGGTGTTCAGGTCACCGCGGGACATTGTCCACAGGCTGCTAGAAGTATCTACTGAATTTAAGGGAGCAGGTCACCTGGCGTCGCCAGCAAGCCGCGCCGGGCTCGTTTGCTCAACGACTCGATCCTCGGCAAGATGTGATCATGGCGCAAGGGGCGGGGTGGACGTCGGCCGACTGGTACGCTGAGGGCGAGAGCCAGATTCACTTCTTTCCGACGCCGAAGCGTCTCATCTGGACGGTCGGGAAGAAGATCATGCTGGAGGTCGAAGCGTGGGGCGGGATCAAAGGGGTCCGGCATCACCACTTCCCGCATGACCCGGTCGACGGCGGCATGAGGCCACGACCCACGACACCCGGTTCCTACGTGATCTCCGGGTGGGGACCGTATAGAACCCGTAGCTGGGATTTCTCGCGAATTCGATGGGGTACCGAATTGAGGCTGGATGGGACCCGACAACATCTTCTCTATAAGACGGAAGCGCTGTCCCAGCCGTGGCGTCCGGTGGAATCGATTATTCCGCACGCGACCCTTGCCTACGTCAGAAGACTCTTCTCCGACATCTGGGGTGGCAATCGACGCTACGATCGAAATGGAGACGGCATTCCCGACGTTTGGGTCCTGAACGACTTCGGTCCCATGGCGATTAATTATTTTCGCGACCCCAATCGCAACCGCAGGCTGAACGCAGGCGAGAAGATCATGGGCGAGATGATTCATACGACGCCAGAAAACGAAGGACAAACCGACCAAGGCAAGCCCGTCGAAATGGAATTCAGCCACGGTTGCATTCACATGCGACCCGTCGATCTCGATCGTCTCGTTAGGCAGGGCGCGTTCAAGGTGGGAGAACTCATCGTCGTTCACGAACTCGGCTCGATCGTGTGGGAGGAGTTGAGCCGATGAAGCGGGGCTGGTTGCCGATAGCAGTCCTTCTGCTCTTACTTCCCGCCACCGTGTCTGGACAGGCGGCGTTCGACGTTTACGAAATGCAATGCTTCAACGACGGAACCCTGATCGGAGTGAGCTCCGACCTCCGGCTGGTCACGCTGAGAGGTGGACGTTGGCAGCCTCTGCCGCTCGACGCGACGGGCGTTCTACGCTTGTGGCGGAGCCCGGATGATCGAATCTTCGCCGTCGCCGATGGTCAGCCTTGGGCCGCCGTCGAGGTGCCCCACACCGCTGGACCTGGAACGCGCTGGGAGGTGCCGTCTGGCATAGGGTTCATGCGGTTCGCTTCACTGGACGGCATCGACGTGGTCACGCCGGATCGGATCTCCAGATTGGATCCGGGCGGCAAGCTGACGGATCTGGGCGAGACGCCGGTAGGCGGCAGCAGGCAGCGGGCATCCCTCCGAGCGCCCGAGATTCTCGTCGCGAAGGGAATGTCCGTCGTTTGCACCGGTTCATCCGACCACCACGACGACAGCGTCGGGGGCAGCTGTCAGGAGAGGAGTGGGACCTACCTCTATCGCGTCGACTTTGGTGACGCGCTCTGCTGCGAATCGGAGGCCGGTCACTTCACCAACCCCTTCGTCTGCGGCGACGTCGTGATCTCCTCGCTTCGCGACGCCAGGCATGTCCCCGCCCGCGAGACGACCCAGGCCCGCGCGGTCGCCAACGGCGCCTTGCTGGGCCGCAGGGAGGGCGCGGCTCGACTGGGGTCGACCTGCCTGGACGGGAACCGTGCCCTCCTAGTCGGCAAGCGCGACGTTCAGATCGTGAGCGTGCCGCGTCTCCGCACGCTTTGGCGGCAGAAGACCGCGGGCAAAATCGGGGCCGTCGCGGTCTGCGGCGGCTCCAAGGTGGCGCTCACACTGGAAGGCCATCCCTATCCGGTCGATGAGATCGATCTCACCGCGCCGCTGGTGTCCTGCAAGGACGCCGCCCGGGCGACCCGTGGCGCCCGGTGACACGGGTAGCCAGGTGGCAGGCGGTGCAGTGGCGAATCATCCCTCAGCATGATGCACTCTCCTGACCTGATCTCACCCAATCTCAAGCGCCGCGCAAAGGGCCGCGACCGGGGTAGGCGGAACAAGCGGGTTTTTTCGCCCGAGCCGGGTATCCGAACGATCGATATTCGCCGATCCGTCAACTGCGCGCCAGCCTATTCGAGGCTCCCCTTCGACCAGGTGATCCGGCGGTGCCTTGTCCGTCGGCAACCCGAGGAAATCGCGCAGGCTTTAGCTGAAAGTAGCGGGCTATAGCTTGATCGCTCCTCCGTCGTCGTCCTGGCCCAGCTTGCGTCGCAGCGCACCGTCGTCGTCGGGCGGCGCCGGCGCGAGCTCGAACGACGCGCGCAGCCAGCTTCCTTCTTTGGCGCCCGCCGGCAACAGGCGTGCCGGCAGATTGAACGCGTCGACCCCCAAAAGCAGCCGTGCCGTCCCCGCTTCGATGGCATCGACGAAGAGCAAAGGCTGGTCCTTTTTCATGGCACCTCCAACTTCTCCCGCCGTCCCCGGGCGGCCCGCACCTGGATCGATTGACCGTCGCTCTCGATCTCCACGTCGCCGTCCTGGTCGGTACGATAAATGGAGGCGCCGCTGCGCGCGAGCCGCTCCAGCGTTTGGGGCGCCGGGTGGCCGTAGTCGTTCCCGGCCCCCGCGCTGATGATCGCGACCCGCGCGCCCACCGCCCGCAGAAACCGCAAGCCCGAGGCATAGCGGCTGCCATGGTGGGGGACCTTCAATACCGACGCGGCCAGCTCGACGTTCGACGAGAGCAGCCAGGCCTCGGTCGGCGCCTCGGCGTCCCCGGCGAACAGCGCCGCGAATTTTCCGAAGGTCACCCGCGCCACCACGCTGTTGGCGTTCACGTCCGAGCGCGAGCCAACGATCGGTGGCTCGGGCGGTCCGACCAAGGTCATCTCGGCGCCGCCCCCGAGATCGATCCGGCGCCCGCGGGTGGCTTGTCGGACCACCACGCCGCGGGCCTGCAGCGCCCGCAACAGCGCCGTGTAGGCTGCGCCGGCATGGGGGATCGGCGCGTCCAGAAATTGCCGCGCGCCGATCTGGCGCACCGCGGCCGCCAGCCCGCCCAGGTGATCTTCGTGGCGGTGGGTGAGCAGGATCAGATCCAGCGGGCCGTGGGTGTGGCGGGTTAGGAACTCGAGCAGGGCGGCCGACGACTTTCGCGGTCCGCCGTCGATGAGCACGGTCTTGCCGGTCGGCGAGGTGATGAGCGCGGCGTCGCCCTGTCCGACGTCGATGAAATCCAGGCGCAGCTTCTCGGCCGCGCGCGCCGGTGGTGAGCCCAGCGCGGCGATCGCGAGCAACGCGCCCAGCAGCCGGCGCACCCCGCGCATCGAAGACAGCGGCGCTCGCAACGAGCGCGACAATGGCAGCCGCCCGCCGCGAAGTCACGAAACGTCATCGGTGCGCCGCGCTCGAAGGTGCGTCGCCGACGAACAACCCGCGCTGGTCGCGGAGATCTCGCGCTGGGGAACGGTTTACTGCGGGCCGCCGACCTGGGGTCGGGCGCCGCCGGTCGCGAGGGCCGCCCAGCCGAAGTCACCGGTCAGGGGGTGCAGCTTGAGCGCGATCTCCGCCATCTCTTCGGGACGCAGGCGCTGGTCGAGCACCGCCAGAAAAGCGGCCAGCAGGACGTCCGTCGGCAGATCGGCATGGGGCGCGTATTTCTGACCCAGCAGAGCCAGCAATTGGCTCCGGTGGTGGATCTCGCGCGGCCTGACCTGGGGATCCCACCCTTCGAAGAAGAGTCCCCGCACCACCACCGGCAGCAGGCCGACGAATCGCGACATTTCCTTCGCCGTCATCAGCTCGCGCAGCGCCGTCAGGCCCGCGCCCAGCGCCCGCACCGCCTTGTACGGGTCGGTGATCCGCAGCTCCGCCATCATCGACTCCACCCAGGGGTTCGCGGTTTGAGTCAGTTTCTCGAAGGGATGCATCGCCAGGCCGCCTCTCGCCGGAATGCTCAGCAAGCGCCGCGCCAGGTCGTCGATGGCCGAACTAGGCGGACTCGAGTCGCGGGCGGCTCTCGGTCCGAGGGTTTTGCACAACATGCGCATGCGCAACTTGCCGGCCCAGCCGGCCCGGATCGCCTGGGCCGCCGGCGCCCGGCGCATGGCCACCAGACCGGGCGACCACGGGCCAGGGAGGTCGGGGATCTGATACCGTCGGGGAGCATGAAGACCCCCGCAACCGGCACGACCCAGATCGTGCTGGTCGAAAGGCGTGGTAGCGCCGCCTTCGTGACCCTCAACCGTCCCGAGGCGGCCAACGCCCTGTCGAAGAGCCTGGTGTCGGCTTTGGCGAGCACGTTCGCCGCCTTGGAGACGGAGATCGCGGGCGGCGCCGATCTCCGCGCGGTGGTGCTCACCGGCGCGGGCGACAAGGCCTTCTGCGCGGGCGCCGATCTGAAAGAGCGGCGGGCCTGGACGCTCGACGACACGCGCGCGTTTCTGGACCAGCTCAACGCGCTGATGAACGCCGTGGCGGCCTTCTCGCGGCCGGTGATCGCGGCCATCAATGGCGTGGCGTTCGGCGGCGGGCTGGAGCTGGCCCTGGCCTGCGATATCCGCCTGGCGGCCGACCGCGCCGAGATGGGCCTCACCGAGGTGCGCCTCGGCATCATCCCGGGCGCGGGCGGGACGCAGCGGTTGGCGCGGATCGCGGGCGTGGCGGTCGCCAAGGAGCTGACGTTGACCGGCCGCCGGATCGGCGCGGCGCGGGCGCGCGAGCTGGGCCTGGTCTCCGAGGTGTCGCCGGCGGACGGGCTGGCCGAGACGGCCGAGCGGCTGGCGCGCGAGATCGGCGCGGCGGCGCCGCTGGCGCTGGCCGCCGCCAAGCGGGCCATCGACGAAGGGGCGGCGCGCCCGCTGGCCGACGGTCTGGCCATCGAGCGGGCCCATTACGAGCAGGTGCTGACCACCGACGACCGCAACGAGGGGCTGAACGCGTTCATCGCCAAACGCGGGCCAGAATTCAAAGGACGATAGGAAAACACATGTCACGCAGCGACGACTTCGAAGCGCTGGCCGCCAAGATCACGCAGGGCGGCGCCGCCAAGTACCATCAGGCCAACGCCGCCGCCGGCAAGCTGTTCTGTCGCGAGCGGATCGCGCTGCTCTGCGATGACGGCGGCCGGGACTTCGTCGAGGACGGCCTCTACGCCAACGCAGGGGCCGGTGATCTGCCGGCCGACGGCGTGGTGACCGGCATCGGCCGGGTGCACGGCCGGGCGGTGGCGCTGATGGCCAACGACTCGACGGTCAAGGCCGGGTCGTGGGGGGCGCGCACGGTCGAGAAGATCATTCGCATCCAGGAGACCGCTGGCCGATTGCGGCTGCCGCTCTTCTATCTGGTCGACTCCGCCGGCGCGCGCATCACCGATCAGATCGACGTCTTCCCGGGCCGTCGCCACGCCGGGCGCATCTTCAACAACCAGGTGCGGCTCTCGGGCGCCATCCCGCAGATTTGCTTGCTGTTCGGCCCCTCGGCGGCCGGCGGCGCGTACATCCCGGCCTTCTGCGACGTGGTGTTCATGGTCGAGAAGAACGCTTCGATGTACCTGGGCTCGCCGCGGATGGCCGAGATGGTGATCGGCGAAAAGGTGACGCTCGAAGAAATGGGGGGCGCCCGCATGCACTGCGAGATCTCGGGCTGTGGCGATCTGCTGGCCAAGGATGAGCGGAGCTGCCTGGCCGCCGCGCGCGGGTACCTGGCTTTCTTACCGCAGCGCTCGGGGGAGGCGCCGCCCGCGGCCGCGTCCAAGCCGCCGCGCGCGGAGGCCAAACGCCTCGACGATCTGATGCCCGCCAACCAGAACCAGGCCTTCGATATTCTGGCGGCCATCGAGACCCTCGTAGATGACGGGAGCTTCTTCGAATTGAAGAAGCTCTACGCGCGCGAGATCGTGACCGGCTTCGCGCGCCTCGACGGCCGGGCGGTCGGCATCGTGGCCAGCCAGCCGAAGTGGAAGGGGGGCGTGCTGTTCGTCGACTCGGCCGACAAGGCGGCGCGCTTCATCTGGCTGTGCGACGCCTTCGGTCTGCCGCTGATCTTCCTGGCCGACGTGCCCGGCTTCATGATCGGCAAGGCGGTCGAGCGGCAAGGGATCATCCGCCACGGCGCCAAGATGATCTCGGCGGTGGCCGACGCCACCGTCCCCAAGATCTGCGTGGTCTTGCGCAAGGCCTACGGCGCCGGCCTCTACGCCATGTGCGGGCCGGGCTTCGAGCCCGACGCCACGATCGCGCTGCCCCAGGCCATGATCGCCGTGATGGGCGCCGAGGCGGCGGTCAACGCGGTCTACGCCAACAAGATCGCCGAGAAGCCGGAGGCCGAACGGGCCGCCTACGTCGAGGCGCTGCGCGCCCAGTACCGGAGCGACATCGATTTGTCGAAGCTCGCCTCCAACCTGCACGTCGACGCGGTCGTTCCCGGCGACCGGCTGCGTACCGAGCTGATCCGCCGGCTGGCGGCCGCCGAGCACAAGACCGTCCCGAGCTATCCGCGCAAGCGCGCGGTGCTGCCGGTTTAGATCTCGAACGACCAGGTGAGGCCGGCGCGGATCTCGACCGCCCGGTCCGGCTGGGGCTATTGGCAGCCCAGCGTATTGTCGCAGGCCAGCGAGAGGCAGACCGTCGGCAGGCCCGCCACGCAGCTCCCTGCACCGTCGCAGGAGCTGGTGACGAACTCGGAGACGAGGAGGTCGGGCAGCACGATCGAGCAGCTGGTCGCGCAGACCGTCGAGGTGCCGTAGTCCTGGCAGTGGCCTAAACCATCGCAGAGGCCGTCGGTACCGCAGCTGGCGGCGCCTTGATCCTTGCAGGTGCCGGTCTCGTCGGCCGCGCCGCCACCGACGTTGGCGCAAGTGCCGGTCGGGTTGAGGTTGCACGCCTGGCAGGTCGGGCAACTGGCGGTGCCACAGCAGACGCCGTCGACACAGTTGCCGCTGCCGCATTCGTGGCCGGTCCCGCAGGTCGTGCCCAGCCCCTTCTTGACCGCGCAGCTTCCCCCGGTTGTCGCCGTGCAATAGTCGCCGCCCACGCAGTCGGTGTCGGCGGTGCAGCTGGTCTTGCAGGCGGTGGCGGAGGCGCAGACATAGGCGCCGCAGGTGGTGGCCGCCGGCGTGGCGCAGGTGCCCGAACCCGAGCAGAACGCGGCCGGCGTGAAGGCCGAGGTGGTCGTGTTGCACGCGGCCGCGGCGCACGACACCGTGGTGGCGGCCTGCGTGCAGGCACCGGCGCTGTTGCAGGTGCCGGTGTTGCCGCAGGTTCCGTTGGCGGCGCAGCGCGCGTGCGGCTCGGTCGTGCCGCTGCCAACGTTGGCGC
>DASRLC010000429.1:0-16153 GCA_035648655.1 Polyangia bacterium | reverse complement strand
CCCCGTGACCCCCGCCGGAACCACCGGCGTGGCGCCCGATCTCGTCGCGAGCTGGGCCAACAGCGGCCGCCCCAGATCCTGCGCCGCCGTGACCATCTGCGGCCCTGTGCAGAAGTTACACCAGCCTTGGGATTTGGCGCTTTCGTCGTTGGAGGCGTTCCAGAGCTCGAGGGCCAGGGCGAAACCTTGGACGTCGTTTCGGCTGCCGGAGATCGCCATGACGTCGGTGGCGCCGACCGAGAGGGCCAGCTCTTTCAGGCAGTCGCGGGTGGTGCAACGGGCGGCCGAGCCCGGGGGGGGCACCGCCAGGCCGAGGCCCGCGTCGTGGATCAGGGTCTCGATCGCTGCGCGGATCTTACCGTGAAATTCATCGAGCGAGGGCGGCAAGTCCAGCGCCTCGGCCACCACCACCCGCACGCGTGGGTTGTTCGCGACGACCGCGCCGCTCGCCCCGCCGACCGCGGCCGGCGGGCCGTTCTTGGCGGCGCCCGATCGGTTGAAGGCCTGTGACTTCAGCGTCGAGGCCGCCGTGTTGGCGGTCTCCAGTGCCTCGGCCTCGGTGCAGATCTCGCAACGGTCTTCGCGGTTGGCGAGCACCGAGCCCGATTTGCCGTCCACCATCTCGAGCCGGAACGTGTAGCTCCGCCCTTCGGCCTCGACGCTCCCGCGCAGCACGAAGGGCGGACCGTTCGGATCGGCCAGCGCTTTGCCGACCGCGGCCGGTGACGAATCGGCGGGTGCCGGGACGACCTCGACCCCAGAATCTTGCAGCCCGTCGCCGACCGCGCGGGTGACCCGCGCCCTGAGCGCAGGATCGACCTGATCGCCCGCGATCGGCAGCACCATCACGCGCGGCCGCTCGGCGCGCGCGACGCCGCCGCCGGCAATCAGCGCCGCGGCGAGCAGCACCCCCGCCCGAAGTTTGACCATGCCGGCATGCTCCGGTCGCGTATCGGCGAAGTCAAGAACTCGCCGAAATTACCGGAGCATGCCCACCAGCGTCGGGGGAGCTCAGGCCTTGGCCTGACCTTCGGCGGTCTTGCCGATCGTGATCCGCTTGGGCTGTACTTCCGGTTTTTTGGGGACGCTCAGCTCCAGCACGCCATCCTTGAGGTCCGCCCGGACGTTCTCCGCATCGACCCCTTCGGGCAACGTGAACGAGCGGGTGAAGCTGCCGTACACGACCTCGCTGGCGTAATAGGTGTCGTTCGTCTCCCGTCGTTCCTGCTCGCGGTGACCGGAGACCGTTAGGCGGTTACCGGTGAGCGAGATGTCGAGGCCGTCCTGTTTGACGCCCGGCAGGTCCGCCCGAAAAACATAGGCGTCCTTGGTCTCCTTGACGTCGAACCGGGGTGCGAAGCTGCGCAGCTCGGCGGCCGAGCCAGCGGGCTCGACCTCGCGAAATGCATCCCAGCCCAGCACCTCGCGCATGATCCGGAAGGGATCCCAGGCGGTGCCGATCGGCGCCAAGTCGTAGCCGTGATTTCTCCTGATGAGGTTTGACATGTTCGATTCCTTTCTCGCAGCCACCGAGCTGCAAGAACGAAATAGTCACGTCTTCTACGACGACAAGCGCGACCTGGCGGGGCGACGCCCGCTACGGTTCGAGGCCCAGCGCGGACAGCTCGGCCGCCAAGCGAGCGACCTCGCGCTCGACCATGGCGGGCGCCGGCCCGCCGGGCAGCGCGCGCGCCGCGACCGCGCGGGACGGGTCCAGCGCCTGCATCACCTCGGGCGAGAGCGCCGGATCGATCTCGTGCAGATCTTCGGGGCCGAGCGCGTGAAGCGCGACCTGCTTCTCCTCGGCGCGGCGGACCAACCGGCCGATCGCCTCGTGGGCGCTGCGAAACGGCATCCCGCGCCGCACCAGCTCCTCGGCCAGATCGGTCGCGCCCAAGGCCGGATCGCCCGCCGCCGTCCGCATGCGTTCGACATTGAACTCCAGGCCCGCGATCAATCCCGGCAAGACCGCCAGCGAGCGCTGCGCCGTTTCGACCGCGTCGTAGAGCGGCTCCTGCGTCTCCTGCAGATCTTTGTTGTAGGCCAGCGTGAGGCCCTTGCTGACGGTGAGCAGCGCGACCAGGTCCCCGATCGCGCGCCCCGACTTGCCGCGCAGCAGCTCGGCGATGTCTGGGTTGCGCTTCTGCGGCATCAGCGAGCTGCCCGAGCAGTAGCCCTCGCCGAGGCGTACGAACCCGAACTCGGTGGTCGACCACAACACCAGCTCTTCGCCGAGCCGCGACAGGTGGACGGCCAGCAGCGCGCAGGCGAAGGCGATCTCGGCGGCGAAGTCGCGATCCGACACCGCGTCGAGGCTGTTGTGGGTCGGGCCGCCCGTGAAGCCCAGGGTGGCGGCGGTCAAAGCCCGATCGATCGGAAGGCCCGTGCCGGCCAGCGCGCCCGAGCCGAGCGGCGATTCGGCGGTCCGGCGCTCGGCGTCGACGAATCGGCCCCGATCGCGCCCCAGCATCTCGGCGTAGGCCAGCAGATGGTGGCCGAGCGTGACCACCTGCGCCCGCTGCAGGTGCGTGTACCCCGGCAGCAAGGTCGCCGCGTGCGTGCGCGCCTGCCGGCAGAGCGCCAGGCGCGCCAGGTCGATGGCCGCGACGATCTCCAGCGCCCCACGGCGCGCGTAGAGCTTCAGGTCGGTCGCCACCTGGTCGTTGCGGCTGCGCGCGGTGTGCAGCCGACGGCCCGCCTCCCCGATGAGCTCGGTGAGGCGGCTCTCGACGTTCATGTGGACGTCTTCCAGCGCCGGATCCAGGGCGCGGGCGCCGGACTCGAGCTCGGCCGCCGCGCGATCGAGCCCACCCACGATGGCCTCGGCGTCGGCCACCGAGATCAGGCCGGCGGCGGCCAGCATACGCGCGTGCGCCTGGCTGCCCCGCACGTCGTCCCGCAGCAGCCGGCGATCGAAGTGAACCGACGCATTGAGCACCGCGGCGGCCGGATCCATGGCGCCCGCGAAACGTGCGCCGCGACCTCCGCTCGGCTTGGCTGACATCGAATTCACTTCATATCACGCCGCGCGACTGGCGAAATCCGCGCGCTCACGCTAGCATCAGATCGGGTCCGCGATCGACTGGCCCAACAAAGGAGGCGAAGAACGCATGAGTAAACGCACCCACCAGAACGGTACGCTGTCTCTACGCCATCTTCACCGGCTCGGAACCAAGGAGGCCGACCGGAGCTAGCCCCTCCTCGAAGTTTTCGCTCGCTCTCGCTCGCGAAAGGCGTCCCGAGCCCATAGGGACGTGAACACGGATTTTCGGCGTGGCTCGCGCCGGGTCTATAACTGGGCGGCGCCCCGCGGCGTCAGCCCCCGACCAGTCAACTAGCGGACTAGAGCGCGCCGGCGGCAAGGTCGCCGGCGCGTTTCTTTATGTCCGGCGAGGCCGCAGGCCGCGGCGATGCGAGCGCCAGCGACCGAGCCAAGCGGTCAGCTCGCGCGTTTGACGCGGAGGCCGTTCAGCTCGTCGAGGAATTTCGAGGTGGTCTCGATGCTGTTCTCCAGCGACTCGACCACCAGGTTCAGCAGACCCTCGTTCTCGATCCGAAGCACCTCGTAGTAGCGCTGGCGCTCGATCGAGTGGATGACCGCCGGGAGATAGCCGTGCTTGATGAGGATGAAGTTCATCAGCAGGCGCGCGACCTTTCCGGAGTTCTTGGTCCAGGGGTAGGTCGACAGCAGCCGGAAGTGCACCCGGGTAGCGCGGGTGATCGGGTGAAGCTCGGCGAACTCGTCGGAGTCCATCCATTCGCCCAGCTTGCGCATCTTGTAGGTGATCTTCTCGGGCGGCGTGATCTCGTGATAGTAGAGGCGGTGCAGGGGGTTTTCCCGTCGGTACGGGTACCCCTTGGCGGCCTCTTCCGGGGTCAGGATCGCGTACAGCTTGCGAATCAGCTCCAGGTCGACGGCCGGCGGCTTCTTGGCCACGCTGGCCTCGCGCACGAAGTCGACCGCCGCCTTGTGATTCCGGACCTCCTCGTACATCGGAATCAGGGTGACGTCGCTGATGATCCGTTGATCGATGGCCGCCTTCAGCTCGGAGTAAGAGAGGACCACCCCTTCCAGCGCGTTGTCGTGAAAGATCCACGACACGTCCAGCCGGTCACGGTAGTCCTTCAGGATCTTGGCGGGGAAGCTCGCCGTTCGAGTCCGGAGAGCCTCCATCTTGGTATCGATCTCGAAAAACTTCGCGTCCATCCCCGTCTCCTGAGTTGGTTCGTGAAACATTCCCCCGCCGCGTTTCGAGTCGGAAACTATATCCAAAAGAACCCTTTAGTCAAGCGGGGTTAGCTTGATCGGCCCCTGGGGAGTCCGCAATCGAGCCCGGCGCGAGCCTGGCAACAACCTCTTGAAGGTCCCGAATTCAAGAGCCCGACCACACGGCTATCTAATTGAAATTATGCGGGATATTTCGAGGCAAAACTTGACACCCCGGCGGCCGGACCGACAATGGAACGCCCATGGTGCCTGCCTCCGCCGAAACGGACGCCGAACTGCGTCATGAGACGCCGGCGCACCTTCCAGTTTTGGCGGAAGAGGTGCTCACCTGGTTGGATCCGAAACCGGGCGGGCGATATTGCGACCTTACGTTGGGCATGGGCGGACACGCCCGTTTGGTGCTCGAACGTTCGGCCCCCGATGGGCGCCTCATCGGAATGGATCGGGACCCTAACGCGTTGGCGATGGCGCGTGGTTTGCTGGAGCCTTTCGGCGACCGCGTCACACTGGTCCACGCCCGGTTTTCGCAAGTCCGCGAAGTGCTCGATCGCCTCGGGATGGTTCCAGTGGACGGCTTCTTGGTCGACCTTGGCGTCTCGTCGCCGCAGCTCGATCACCCCGGGCGCGGATTTTCTTTCCGGAACGACGGCCCCCTCGACATGCGAATGGATCCGAGCGTCGGCGAAACGGCCGCCGATTTCATCGCGCGCATAGATGAAGAGGAGCTGGCGCAGGTCATCCGCGACTACGGCGAGGAGCGGCACGCCACACGTGTGGCGCACGCGATCGTCGAAGCCCAGCGCATCGGTCCGGTCGACACCACCGGCAAGCTGGCGGCGCTGGTCGCGCGGGCGCTGCCCCGTCACGAGCGGGGCAAGAACCCGGCCACCCGAACCTTCCAGGCGCTCCGGATCGCCGTCAACCAGGAGCTGGACGAGCTGGAGAAGTTCTTGGCGGTCGCGACCGACTGCCTGCGTCCGGGCGGCCGCCTGTGCGTGATCGCCTTCCATTCGCTCGAAGACCGGATCGTCAAGCGGCGCCTGCGGACGCTGGCCGGGCGTGACGGCGGCGGCCCGGCGCGCCTGAAGATCCTGACCAAGCACGTGGTGGTCCCGCACAACGACGAACGGGTCCGCAACCGGCGCTCACGTTCGGCCCGGCTGCGCGCCGCGGAGCGCCTGTGATCGATCCGCTCGGTCCCGTCGTCCGCCCGGACCTGGGCAACCGCCGCGGGGTGGGCGTGTGGGCGTTCTCGCTGGCGCTGCTGACGGCCGGCGCGCTGGCCCACGTGGCGGTGCGGATGCACGGCATCCAGATCGCCTACGAGCTGGGGCGCGAGCGGCGCGCCAACACCGAGCTCGAAGAGCAGCGCCGACGCCTCAACATCGAGATCGGGATGCTCGAGGACCCGGGGCGGGTCATCGGCATCGCGCGCGACAAGCTGCAGATGGGGCCACCGGCGCAGGCCGACGTGGTTCGGCTGGATCCCGGCGTGGTGCTGACCAGCGGGGGACATCCGTGATCGCCTCCGGACGCTGGACCCGGATCCGGATCGCCGTCTGTGGGGTGGTCTTCGCGGCGCTGTTCTTCGCGGTCGGCCGGCGCGCGTTCCACCTGCAGGTCGGCGACGCCGATCGGCTGCGCGCCATGGCCGAGGAGCAATACCTGCGGGAGATCGAGCTGCCGCCCCGGCGTGGCCGGATCCTCGACCGCAACGGAGCCGATCTGGCGTCGACCGCGGACGTCGACTCGATCTACTGCAACCCGCGTCAGCTTCCTGACCCGCGCGAGGCGGCGCGCGAGCTGTCGCACCTGCTGGGGATTGACCGCGCCGACCTGGAAAAGAAGCTCGAACAGCGGCGCTTCTTCGCCTGGGTCAAGCGCAAGGTGACCCCCGAAGAGGTGGTGGCGGTCAAGGCGCTGGGGCTGCCGGGGATGGCCTTCACGCGCGAGCCGCGGCGGTTTTATCCGAACCGAACCCTGGCGGCCACGATCATGGGACACGCCGGTTCGGACGGCGGCGGCCTCGACGGCGTCGAGCTGGCGTTCGATCACCAGCTTCGCGGCACGACCTCCTCGGTGCAGGGGATCCGCGATGCGCTCGGGCGCGACATCGCGGTCGAAGGATCGGTCGAGGCGCCCAGCTCCGCCGGCAGCGACGTGGTTCTCACCATCGACCGCTACCTGACGTTCATCACCGAACGGGCGCTCGCCCAGGGGGCGGCGGCCCACAGCGCCAAGGGCGCCGTCGCGATCATGATGGATCCGCGCACCGGCGAGGTGCTGGCGATGGCTTCGGTCCCCACCTACAACCCGAACGATCCGGCCGGCGCCGAGGAAAACGGCTCCCGCGACCGCGCCATCACCGATCTCTACGAGCCTGGCTCGACGATGAAGACGTTCACGATCGCGTCGGCCCTGGACGCCGGGGTGGTCAAGGCCGACGATCGGTTCGACTGCCTGATGGGGCGGATGATGGTGGGCCGTTACTCGATCCACGACACCCACCCGCACGGTGTGCTGACCGTGGCCGAGGTGTTCAAGTTCTCGAGCAACATCGGCGCCACCAAGATCGCGCGGCGACTCGGACGCGACGCCTTCGCCGAAGCGCTGACCCGATTCGGGTTCGGACATCCCACCGGCATCGGTCTGCCCGGCGAACGGGCGGGGCTCGTGCGCCCGGTCGAGAAGTGGGGTGACATCGGCCTCGCGAACATCGCCTTCGGCCAGGGCATCTCGGTCACGGCGCTGCAGATGATCGCCGGGGTCAGCGCCATCGCGGGCGGCGGCATCTATCGGCAGCCGCGCATCATCGCGCGGGCGGTGGCGTCGGACGGCAGCATCGAGACCTTACCGGTCGCGCCCGACCGGCGCGTGATATCGGCCTCGGCGGCGCGGACCATGCTCGGGATCATGCGCGGCGTGACGGAGCCCGGCGGTACGGCGCGCCAGGCGGCCATCGAAGGCTACAACGTGGCCGGCAAGACCGGCACCGCGCAGAAGGTCTCGAACGGGCATTACGATCCAACCAAGTGGGTGGCGTCGTTCTTGGGGGTCGTCCCGGCCGAGGATCCGCGGTTGGCCATCATCGTGGTCGTCGACGAGCCGCAGGGCGGGCACCTGGGCGGCTCGGTGGCCGCGCCGATCTTCAAGGAGATCGCCGAGCAGGCGCTGCGCTATCTGCACGTGGCGCCGACGGTCGAGGTGGTGGCCAGCGGCAAGGGCGCGGCCCCGGCCGGCAAAGATGTGGTCGCCGCCAAATCTTCGGCCAGCGAGAGCGAGGAGGCGGCCGCCAACGAGGCGCCGGCGACCGACCTTCCGCTCGACGACGACGCGCTGGGTGAGGATCCGGCGCTGGCGGAGAAATGGGACGAGGTCGCCGGCACCGAAGGCGGGCGCCCGGCCGACCCCGCCGCCGAGCAAGTGCTGATCCCCGATTTCGGCGGCATGAGCCTGGGGCAGGCGATCCATGCCGCCCACAAGAGTGGAATCGAGCTGGCCTTCGACGATCCGGAGGGGCGCGCGACCGGCGTGGCCCTGCGGCAGCACCCGGCGCCGGGACCCGCCGCGCGTGGGGTGGTCTGTCGGGTGGCGTTCGGACGCCCGGAATGACGACCGCGAGCGACGCGCCCGGCTGCACGCTGGAGGCGCTGCTCCGCGGCGTCGACGGGGCGCGTATCGTCGGCGACGTCGGTCGCGCCCCGGCGATCGCCGAGGTGCGGGACGATTCGCGGCAGGTGGGTCCCGGGGATCTCTTCGTGGCGGTGCCGGGCCTGGCGGCGGACGGCCGGCGGTTCATCGCCGACGCGGCGGCCCGCGGCGCGGTGGCGGTGGTGGTCGAAGGCGCGCCACCGGATGGCTTTCCCGGGGTGGTCGTCACCGTGCCGAGCGCGCGCCGGGCGCTCGGCGTCATCGCGGCCAATCGGTTCGGTGCGGCCGAGGCGCTCACGTTGTTGGCGGTGACCGGCACCAACGGCAAGACCACCACCAGTTACCTGGTCGACGAGATGTTGCGCGCGGCCGGGCTTGCCGCGGGCGTCTTCGGCACCATCGCCTACCGCGCACCTGGGTTGCCGAACGGTGGGCGGGCGGCGCCCCTCACGACGCCCGGCGCGCTCATGCTGCACGGACTACTGGCGGAGATGCGCGCGGTCGGGACCACGGACGTCGTGCTAGAAGCGACTTCGCACGCTCTCGAGCAAGGGCGGCTCGACGGATGCCGGTTTCGCGTGGCGGCCATGACGAACCTGACGCAGGACCACCTCGATTATCACGGCACGATGGCGGCCTACGAGGACGCCAAGGCGATCCTATTCGAGCGCTTGCTCGATCCCGCGCGCGGAACGGCGGTCACCTTCGTCGATGACCCAGCCGGCCGGCGGATGCGCGCGCGCGCCAAGACCAGCGCCAAGTTGGGGATCGCGCGCGGGCCGGGGGCGGCGGCCCAGGGGGCCGAGATCGTCGTCGAGCGGCAGGCGCTGGGCGCCGACGGAACGCGGGCGACCTTCGCGACGCCGATCGGGCGCCTCGAGATCGCCTCGCCGCTGGTGGGCGAATACAACCTTTCCAACCTGGCGCTCGCCGTGGGTATGGCGATCGCCCGCGGGCTGCCGGCCGACCCGATCGTCGCCGGCGCCGCGCGCCTGGCCGGCGTCCCCGGACGGCTGGAACGGGTCCCGAACGGGCGCGGCGTGCTCTGCGTGGTCGACTACGCGCACACGCCCGACGCGCTCGAGCGCGCCATCGCGGCGATGCGACCGCTCACCCGCGGTCGCCTGATCGTCGTCTTCGGCTGCGGCGGCGATCGCGATCGCGGCAAGCGGCCGCTCATGGGCGAGATCGCGGTGGAGGGCGCCGACCTGGCGATCGTCACCTCCGACAACCCGCGCACGGAGGATCCGACCAGTATCGTGGCGATGATCCTGGAGGGGATGCGGGCGGCGGGCGGACGCGCGCTGGGCGCCACCGAAGTGACCACCGCGGCACGCGGCTACCACGCCGAGATTGATCGCCGCGCCGCAATCCGGCTCGGCGCCGCGGCCACCGCGCCCGGCGACGTCTTGCTCATCGCCGGCAAAGGGCACGAGGACTATCAAATCGTCGGCACCACCCGCGCGCACTTCGACGACCGCGAAGAAGCCGCCGCGGCGCTGGCGACGATTGGGGGCGGGGCGTGAGCGCGGCCCGCCGTGGCTTGGAGTCCGCCGCCCGAGCGATGCGCGGCACGGTGCTCCAACCGGGGACGCGCGGCGCGACCTTCGCAGGCGCCGCCGCCGACAGTCGGGCGGTCACCGCCGGGCAGCTCTTCTTCGCGCTGCCCGGCGAGCGTGTCGACGGCTTCGAATTCGTGGCCCAGGCGGCGAACGCAGGCGCCGCGGGCGTCGTCGTGGCGCGCGGGCGCGGGTTGCCGGCCAACTGCGCCGAAGTGGCCGTGATCGCGGTCGACGATCCGCGGCGCGCGCTCGGCGATCTGGCGCGCGCGGTCCGCGACGGGTTTACCGGCCGGGTGGTGGCGGTGACCGGCTCGAACGGCAAGACCACCACCAAAGAGCTCTGTGCCGCGGCGTTGCGGCCGCTCGGCGCCTCGCTGCGCACCCCCGGCAACTTCAACACCGACGTCGGGCTGCCGCTGACGATCCTATCCGCCGATGGCGAAGAAGCGGTCTGGGTGCTGGAGATGGCCATGCGCGCCCGCGGCGAGATCGCCTACCTGACCGAGATCGCGCGTCCGGCGATCGGGGTCATCACCAACGTCGCGGCGGCGCACCTCGAGACGTTGGGATCGCTGGAAGAGGTGGCGCGTGCCAAGGGCGAGCTGTTCGCCGGCCTCGGCGCAGGGGCGTTCGCCGTTTTGCCGGCGGACGATCCGCTCATCATGGCGCAAGCGGCGCCGGTGGCGCCCGAACGGCGGATCACCTTCGGCGCGCGGGCCGTCGGCGACGTACGCCTCTTGGATGTGGTTCCGGCCGGGGCGGCCGGCGCGGTGGTCCGCTACGCCGTCGATGGGATCCCGGTGGTGGTGCGGCTGCCGCTCGGCGGCGTGCACAACGCCCGCAACGGCGCGGCGGCCCTGGCGGTGGCGTTCGCGGCCGGCGTCTCGGCGCGCGCCGCCGCGACCGAGCTCGAGACGGTCGCGCTTCCCCCACACCGCTCGGCGGCGCTGCCCGCCGGCGGCCGCACCATCCTCGACGACTGCTATAACGCCAACCCGGCTTCGATGGGCGCGGCGTTGGCCGGGCTGGCGGCCTCAGCCCCGGAGGGGCACGCCTTCGCGATCCTGGGCGACATGCTGGAGCTGGGACCGGAGGCCGAGACCCACCACCGGGCTCTGGGGCGCGCGGCCGGCGCGCGGGTAGCCGGCCTGGCGGCGGTGGGCCGCTTCGCCGCCGCCACGATCGACGGCGCGCGCGAAGCGGGGCTGACCGCCGCGCGCGCGGTGGTGGCGACCTCGCCGGAGGACGCGGCGGCCACCGTGGCGCCTTGGACGTCGCCCGGCGACTGGATCCTGATCAAGGCGTCGCGCGGGATTCGTCTCGAGCGCGCCGTGGACGCGTTGCGGGCGACACTCGCGCTGTCGCTGGAAGGCCCCCCCTAATGCTCTTTCATCTCTTTCATGCGCTGCGGGAACGGATCCCCGGCGCCAACGTGTTTCGCTACGTCTCGACCCGGGTGGGTCTGGCGACGCTGACCTCGCTGCTCATCACCTTCATGGTCGCGCCCTGGTTCATCCGACGCGCGCGCGAGCGCCAGCTGGGCGAGGTGATCCGCACCGATGGACCCGCCGGCCATGCCTCGAAGAGCGGCACGCCGACCATGGGCGGCGCGCTCATCATCCTGGCGCTGACGTCGGCGACGATCCTGTGGTGCGATCTGCGCAGCACGCTGGTCTGGCTGGCGCTGCTGGTCACCGTCGGCTACGGCGCGATCGGGTTCCTCGACGATTACCTCAAGCTCTCGCGCAAAAATAAAAAAGGGCTCCCGGGGCGGCTCAAGCTGGCCGGCCAGTTGGTCATCGGCTCGGTGGCCGCCACCTGGCTCTATACCGGCGACGGATTGCCGCCCGAGATCCGATTGCGGCTGGCGCTGCCGTTGGTCAACTTCCACCACCTGTCGCTGGCGCTGCCGCTGGTGGCCTACGTGGCGTTCGCCGTCTTCGTTCTGATGGCGGAGTCGAACGCGGTCAACCTCACCGATGGGCTCGATGGCTTGGCCATCGGGCCGGTGATCATCTGCTCCTTCACGCTGCTCCTGCTGGCGTATGCGACCGGCACCACGCTGCGCGACTTCAACATCGCCGACTACCTGGGGATGCCGCACGTGCCGGGCGCCGGCGAGCTGGCGGTGTTCTGCGGCGCGATGGGCGGCGCCGGGATCGGTTTTCTCTGGTTCAACACCCACCCGGCGCAGGTGTTCATGGGCGATGTGGGCGCGCTGGCCCTGGGCGGCGCGATCGGGTTCGTGGGCCTGGCCACCAAGACCGAGCTGTCGCTGCCGCTCATCGGCGGCGTCTTCGTGGTCGAGGCGCTCTCCGACATCATCCAGGTCGGCTACTACAAGCGGACCAAGAAGCGCATCTTCTTGATGGCGCCGATCCATCACCACTTCGAGAAGCTGGGCTGGCCCGAGTCGCGCATCGTGGTGCGTTTTTGGATCGTGTCGTTCGCGTGCGCGATTCTAGGTCTCATCACGACCTTGAAGGTTCGATGAGCATCGAGCTCGGCGGGAAAAACGTCTTGGTGGTCGGTCTCGGGCGGTCCGGGATCGCGGCGGCGCAGCTCTGCGCGGCGCGCGGCGCGCGGGTGACCGCCACCGACCGCCGCCCGGCGGCCGCGCTCGACGCGGCGCTGGCGCGGCTGCCAAGGGGCGTCGTCCGCGAGCTCGGCGGCCACCGCGCCGAGAGCTTCCTGCGCGCCGATCTGATCGTGCTGTCGCCGGGGGTCCCGGAGATCCCGGAGCTGGCGGCGGCGCGGGCGGCCGGCGTGGCGATCACGGGCGAGATGGAGCTGGCCTCGCGGTTCATCTCGGCGACGCTGGTGGCGATCACCGGCACCAACGGCAAGTCGACCACCACGACGCTGGTGGGCGATATGTTGCGCGCGACCGGCCGGCCGACCTTCGTGGGCGGCAACCTGGGCGAGCCGCTGGCCGAGGCGGTCGGGACACCGGCCGCGCTGGCGGGCGGCTTCTGCGTGGTCGAGGCCTCCAGCTTTCAGCTCGAGACGACCGAGACCTTTCATCCGCGGGTCGCGGCGCTGCTCAATGTCACCGCCGACCATCTCGATCGCTACCCGGATCTCGCCGCCTACGCCGACACCAAGGCGCGAATCTTCGCCGCGCAGTCCGCCGACGACTACGCGGTCGTGAACCTCGACGATCCGCGGGTGGTCGCCGCCACCGATCACACGCACAGCCGTCGGATCGGCTTTTCGCTCGCCGGCCCGCTCGACGGGGGAGCGTGGATCGACCAGATCGACCAGGGCGCGCTGCTGGTTCGCCTACCGGGCGGGGAGATCGAGCGTTACCCGGCGCGGCTGCAATCGCTGGTCGGGCGCCACAACCAGGCCAACGCACTGGCCGCGTTGCTGCTCGGCCGGTTGGCGGGCGCCAGCGCCGACGAAGCGCGCCGGGCGCTCGCCGCGTTCCGCCCGCTGGCCCACCGGATGGAGCTGGTGGCCGTGCGCCAAGGGATCGCCTACTACGACGACTCGAAGGGGACGAATGTCGGCGCGGTGGTGGCGGCGCTGGAAGGATTTCCGCGGCGGGTGGTCCTGATCGCCGGCGGCCGCGACAAAGGCGGAGACTACGCGCCACTGGCCGCGACGCTGGCGCAGGTCGGGCGCGCGGCGGTGTTGATCGGCGAGGCCGCCGACAAGATGCAGGCCGCCTTGGCGGCGGTGCTCCCGGTCGAGCGGGCCGCGACTTTGGACGACGCCGTGGATGCGGCCCGGCGTCTCGCGCAGCCCGGCGACGCGGTCGTGCTGTCACCGGCCTGCTCCAGCTTCGACATGTTCCGCGACTACGCCCACCGGGCCGAGGTCTTCCGCGCCGCGGTCGCCCGCCAGGTCGATCGCCCGGGCAGGCAGGTGTCGCCATGAGCCGCCTCTCCGCCGGGGCCTCGGCGCTTTGGTCGGGCTTGCGCGCGCGGGTGCAGAAATTGCGCGGCGCCGAGCCGCCCGCCGGCGCGCCGCTCATCCGGCCGAGCCAGGTGGGCATCGACCGCGTGCTGGTGGGCGCGGTGCTCGGCCTGCTCGCGATCGGGATCGTGATGGTCTATTCGTCGGGCGCGGTGTTCGCGGCCAAGAAGTACGGCGACCCGGCCTACTTCCTCAAGCGCGAGATGATCTACGCGCTCCTCGGCCTCGGCGCCCTATCGGTGGCCAGCCGCATCGACTACGGCGTGTACCGGCGGCTGGCCTACCCGCTGCTGTTCGGCAGCATCTTCCTGCTGGCGGCGGTCTTGAAGATCGGCTCGCGCGCCGGCGGCGCCATCCGCTGGTTCCGCCTCGGTCCGCTGTCGTTCCAACCCGGCGAGCTGGCCAAGCTGGCGCTCTGCATCTACCTGGCGGCGCTGCTGGCCCGCAAGGCCGAGAAGGTACGCGTCTTTTCGATCGGCTTCTTGCCGCCGCTGTTGGTGACGGGGCTCATGATGGGCCTGCTGCTCAAACAGCCGGACCTCGGGACCGCGGTCATCTTCGGCGCGGTCGCGCTGGGACTGCTCTTCATCGCCGGGACCCGCTCGAGCTACCTGATCCTGGCCGTGCTGGTGGCGGCGCCGGCCGGCTGGAAGTTCATCGTCTCGACGCCGTTCCGCATGCGCCGGATGCTGGCGTTTCTCGACCCCTGGGCCTTTCGCCGCGACGTCGGCTACCAGATCACCGAGTCGCTCATCAGCGTCGGCTCGGGCGGCGTGTCGGGGCTCGGTCTCGGCGACGGCCGCCAGAAGCTATTTTTTCTCCCGGAAGCGCACACCGACTTCATCCTGTCGATTATCGGCGAGGAGCTGGGGCTCATCGGCGTGCTGTGCATCGTGGCCGGCTTCGCGCTGCTCGTCTGGCGGGGCCTGCGCGCGGCGGTGCGGGCACGCGACGTCTTCGGCACTTACCTGGCCTTCGGCATCACCGCCATGTTCGGGTTGCAGGCGCTGGTCAACATCGGCGTGGTGTTGGGCTCGCTGCCGACCAAGGGGTTGCCGTTGCCGTTCATCAGCTACGGCGGCACCTCGCTGGTGATGAGCCTATTTTCCGCGGGCGTGCTGGCGAATATCTCGGCCCGCAACCCCGAGCCGCACGAGGGCCTGCTTCCGGCGGCGCGCCACGCGCTCAAAGGGGCCAACCGCCGCCTCGACGTGGGGCCGCGCCTGGTGGTCGAGGTCGGACGGCGCCGGGCGCCACCGCCATGAGCGACGCGCCGCTGCGGATCCTGATCGCGGGCGGCGGAACCGGTGGCCACCTGTATCCGGGGATCGCCGTCGCCGAGGAGGTCACCGCCACGCCCGGCGCCGAGGCGGTCTTCGTCGGCACCCCACGGGGCCTCGAGACGCGCCTCATCCCGCAGGCCGGCTTTCCCCTCGAGCTGGTCAAGGTGAGTGGCCTGAAGCGGATGGGGCTGCGCGGCCTCCTGACCGGTCTGTCGCGGTTGCCGCGCGCGCTCTTCGAGTCGCGCCGGATCCTGGCCCGCCGTCGGCCCGACGTGGTGCTGGGCGTCGGCGGGTACGCCTCGGGGCCGCTGGTGCTGATGGCGGCGCTCCTCGGGTATCCGACCGCCATCACCGAACAGAACAGCCGTCCGGGTTTCACCAACCGGCTGCTGGGTCGCTTCGTGCGGCGGGTCTTCGTGGCCTTCGACGAGGCCGGAGGGTCTTTCGCGCGCCGCAAGGTTCGCGCGACCGGCAACCCGGTGCGCCGGCGCTTCCTCGATCGCGCGCTGAGCGCCAGCGGGACCGGTAAAGGCATTCTGATCTTGGGCGGCAGCCAGGGCTCGCACGCCGTCAACGAATTCGCCAGCGGCATGGTGCGTGTCCTGGACGCGCGGGGCCGCCTGCCCCCCATCGTGCACCAGACCGGCCCCGATGAAGTCGATCGCATGCAGGTCCACTACGCGGCGCTTGGTTACGAGGGGCGCGTCGAGGTGCGCGCCTTCATCGACGACATGCCGGCCGCGCTGGCCGACGCCGCGTTGGTGGTGGCGCGCGCAGGCGCGCTCACGCTGGCCGAGCTGGCGATCATGAAACGGCCGGCGATCCTGATTCCGCTCCCCACGGCGGCCGACGATCATCAGACCAGAAACGCGCTGGCCTTCGAACAGGCCGGCGCGGCCGTGCTGCTCCCGCAGAGCGCGGCCTCGGCCACCCGCCTCGGCGATCTGGTCGACAGTATCCTGGGTGATCCGGCGCGCTACGCCGAGATGTGCGCCGCGATGGGGAGACTGGCGCGCGCCGACGCGACCGGGGCGGTCGTCGCCGAGCTGGAATCGATCGCGCGCCGCCGGTCTCGGTAGCTCTCCCGGAGGGAGCGATGGCGGTCAGCATGGCCTCCTCCGAGAGGCGGCCGGCCTCGTCCATCGCGCCCTGCTCCTCGACCGACGGCAGCAAATCCTGAGCCCGAGCGCGCCCGCTCGACGCCGGCCCAGCCCGGCCGAGCTCCGGCCGCCGCACGGCGACCCACCGCGGGCCGGGGCGCCGCCCGAGGAATCCGTTTCCGGCCCGGCCGAGACGCGGTAAAGGACACACGTGTTCAAGAAGCGCGACGTCGCCATCCATTTCGTGGGCATCGGCGGCATCGGCATGTCGGGCATCGCCGAGGTGCTGCTGGACCTGGGTTACCCGGTCTCGGGCTCCGACCTGCGCGAGAGCGCCGTCACCCGGCGGCTGGCGATGCGGGGGGCGCGGATCGCCTTCGGCCACCAGGCCGACAACGTCGCCGGCGC
>DASRLC010000428.1:0-3636 GCA_035648655.1 Polyangia bacterium | reverse complement strand
CGAGAGCAGCTCGCCGGGCCGAAACCCCTCTCGGTGATCGGCGGCGGCCACGAGCCGCGGGAAGAGCTTCATGCCGCCGGTGTGCAGCGCGAAGTCGTGGTAGCCGCCGCGGAAAGGCACGCCGCGCATCTTGAGGACCCGCATCCGACGGCGCTCGGCGCCGTAGAGCGGCGAGAGGTGCTCGAGCGACAGGACCCCGTGTGCCAGGCTTTGCAACTGCAGGTCACCCGGGTCGGAGGTGCGATCGTCGAGCAGCAGCACGGTGCAGTTGCGGCCCACGAAGAACTGCTTGAGCGCCAGCACCTCACGGCGGTAGCGCAAGGCGCCCTGCGACAGCAGGCGGATCTCCGAGAGCGAATCGAAGACCACCCGCGTCGGCTTCACGCGCGCCACCTCCTCGAGCAGGGCCTTGGTGGTCTCAGCCAGCTCGACCTCCGAGGGATGGAACATGGTGTTCTCTTCGCCGTAGTCGCCGCGGTTGGGCAGCTCGAACAGCGACAGCTTGTTCAGCGACCAGCCGTGCGAGTCGGCGACCGCGCGCAGCTCTTCCTTCGTTTCGGAGAGGGTCAGATAGAGGCAGGCCTCGCCCGCTTCGGCGCCGGCGAGCAAGAACTGCAAGGCCAGGGTGGTCTTACCGACGCCGGGATCGCCCTGCACCAAATAGATCCGATCGCGCGGCAGGCCGCCGCCGAGGATGTCGTCGAGACCTGGGACACCGGTGGGGGTCCTCTTGTTCTCCGACCGCGGGGACGCATTCATGGCCTGGCTCTCCAATCGCACGGGGGTAAGATCTCGCCGAAACCACGAGGTTCCGAGAATCTAGACCCCAGCCATTTTGTAGCAAGGGCCTGCCCGTCGATTTTCTCTGGCCGTCGCGGTATCCGGCGGGCGCCCGATGGCGGCTACGTGCCTGACACGCATGGTAAAATACAGTGTTCGTGTTCGAGCACCTGCCACCCGACGTCACCCTCTACGAGGTTGGACCGCGCGACGGCCTGCAGAACGAGTCGCGCCTGGTCCCGACCGAGGACAAAGTGCGCCTCATCGACGCGCTTTCGGAGACGGGGTTGCGGGCCATCGAGATCACCAGCTTCGTGAACCCGAAGTGGATTCCGCAGCTCGCCGACGGCGGCCAGGTCTCGCGGCAGATCGCGCGCAAGCCGGGGATCGCCTACTCGGCACTGGTGCCCAACCGGCAGGGGTTGGAGGCGGCCATCGCGTCGGGCATGAAAGAGGTGGCGGTCTTCATGTCGGCCTCCGAGACCCACAACAAGAAGAACGTCAACAAGACCATCGCCCAGACGTTGGAGGCGTTTCGCGACACCGTGCCGCCGGCGCTGGCGGCCGGCTTGCGCGTGCGCGCCTACGTCTCGACCGTCTACGGCTGTCCCTACGAGGGTGCCGTCGATCCCGCCAAGGCGCTGCGGCTCTGCCACGCGCTCAAGGAGCTGGGCTGCTATCAGGTGTCGCTGGGGGACACCATCGGCGTCGCCAACCCGCGCCAGACGCGCGACGTGTTGGGGCGCGTGCTGGCGGAGATCCCGGCGCCCGAGGTCGCGGTGCATTTCCACGACACGCGGGGAACCGCGCTGGCCAACATCTTGGTGGCGGTCGAGCTCGGGATCACGACCGTCGACTCGGCGCTGGGGGGCCTCGGTGGCTGCCCCTACGCGCCCGGCGCCTCGGGCAATGTGTCGACCGAGGACGTGGTTTACATGCTCGAGGGGATGGGGATCCGCACCGGGATCGATCTCGACCGCCTGGTCGATTGCGCGCGCCTCGCCTCGACGCTGGTCGGGCACGAAGTTCCGTCGAAGTATTACCGCGCCGCCATCGGCGCGCGGTCGCGCGTCGTCGGCGGCTGAGCGCCGGCCGGCGCCACGCGTTCAGTTGAAGGTGGTGTTGGTGATCGTGACGCCGCTCGTGCCGTCGGTCTTGTTCTTGGCCTCGACGTAGATCCCGGGGTGCTTGGCGGAGGTCTGCACGTCGCCGCTGTCGCTGTTGCCGGTGAAGGTCGACTGATCGATGACCAGGTTGCCGTTGAGGTCGTCGACCACCTCGATGATGGCGCCGGAGCCGAGCTCGTTGGCCTGGTTGGAGAGAAACTGGGTGCCGCAGATGGTGAGCGTGAAGTCGTCGCCGTCGTTGTAGATCGCGCCGCCCAGGCCGCCGCCTTCGGTCCCGCTGGCCGCCGGGTTCTCGCCGTGGCCGATGGCCGAGTTGCTCTTGAACAGGCTGTTGAGAATGGTCCACGACTCGCCGATGCTGCCCAGCGCGCCGCCATTGATCCCGGAGTTGCCCTGGAACGTGCTGTTGACGATGTAGAGCGGACTTCCGACCTCGAAGGCATAGATGGCGCCGCCGGCCAGATCCTGCACCAGCTGATTGGCGGCGTTGGTCTGGGTGCTGTTGGTGACGCTGATGTTTACCGCCTTGAACGTTCCACCCTCGACGTAGATCGCGCCGCCTCCGTAGATCCCGCTGGCGTCGACCTGATCGCCGAGGCCGAGGCCGGCGGTGAAGCCGATGTTCTGAACGACCAGGTGCGGGGTCGACTGCAGGTCGCAACGCGTGCTGGTGTAGTGCAGGCTCTCGTCGCAGGTGTTCTGGCGCAGGATCCGGTTCTGGCCACCGCCGCTCAGCGTGATCTTGCCGCCGCCGTCGATGGTCACGCTGCCGTCCTTGGTGACGCCGCCGTCGTTGAAGATTTCGATCTCGGGCACCACGATGGTCAGTGGCGCGGCGCCGCAGTTGAAGGTGACCACCCCGCCGCCAGCAACGGCGCTCACGACCTTGGCCGCCGTGCAGCTGGCGGGCGTGCCGGTGCCGACCACGGTGGTGGGCGTCGAAACGTCGACGGCCGCGGCGGCCGCCGGTACCGCGCAGGGGCCTCCCGGGTTGCCGATCGACGATCCGCCGGAACCGGTGTTGCCGCTGGTTCCAGCGGTGCCATTGGTTCCGGCGTTGCCGCTGGTTCCGGCGGTGCCATTGGTTCCGGCGTGGCCGTTGGTTCCGGCGGTGCCATTGGTTCCGGCGGCGCTGCCGGCGGCTCCGCCCGCTCCCGCTCGGCCACCCGCCGCTCCACCGTGCCCGCCGGCGCCGCCGGTCACCGAAGCTCCGCCCGCGCCGCTGATTCCGGCGCCAGAGCCGCCGCTCTGGCCGCCTTGGCCTGTTGGGCCCCCCGCGGTGCCGGCTTCGCCACCGGCGCCCGAGGATCCTATGTGGCCGGCGCCGCCGTCGGTGGCAGAGCTACCACTGGAGCCACACCCCAGAACAGCCCAAGGCGCGATTCCACAGATTAAGCCCGCGACCAACCATCGACCCATTCGCATGTTCTGCAACGAAGTATACGCCTTCGCTTGATTCACAAACCGATGTACAGGTCGCTGCTAGGCAGGCGCTCCGCCTGAAGCGTTGCTCCAGTCCACGCTACCCAGACCAAGCATAAACTTCCGCCTATTCCTGATCTGGTGACATGAGCTCGAGTCGCAGTTTGCTCTAGCAGCCCGTTGACGAAGTCGTGTTTCTCACGCGGTGGCCTGAGCGCCGCGGAGTTCGGGTAGCCGCCGCGGCGTCGTGGGAAGTTCGGGGTTGTAGCGCGCTGGAAGGCGAAGTAACGCAGCCATAGTGTCCAGG